>NZ_JBFTKK010000006.1:0-241994 GCF_056395905.1 Arthrobacter sp. 05T444 | reverse complement strand
TACTCCCCAAGCGGTCAAACACCGCGAAAAATGCATCCTTCTGATCCTGCGAGTACCACCCGGATCCTGATGAATCACCGCTTAAACGAACCACGGTCGTTGCAACTCCCAAAAGTCGGGGTGTTGCAACGACCGCTAGAACCCAAGACCGGATTCGGGGCCCCAAGTGTTCGCTCGCGCTTGACGGCAGGGGGAGGGTTAGAAGCCGGAGGTTCCGACGAACACCTGGATGAAGGCGAAGAAGATCGTCGCGATGACCGCCACGTACAGCAGCGCAGTGATGATCCACCCGGCGTCGCCGAGGATCCTGGCCACCCCGGCAGGCACCGGGATCACGCCCTGGACAATATTGCGTACCGTCACCCAGACGAACAGCGGAATCATGGCTGCCCAGACCACCATGCAGAACGGGCAGAGGATGTGGATCACGTACAGTGCCTGGGACCACAGCCACACTACAAAGATGAAACCCAGCGTGATGCCCGCCTGCAGCCCGAGCCAGTACCACCGTGCAAACTTCGCCCCTGCCAGCAGCGCCATCCCTACCGTGATGGTGACAGCGAAGGCGACGATGCCGATGAACATGTTGGGAAAGCCGAAGACCGAACTTTGGGGAGTCTGCATCACCTGGCCGCAGGAGATCCAGGGATTCACATCGCAGACGGTGGTGTGGTTGGGGTCCTTGAGCACCTCAAGTTTCTCCAGCACCAGGGTGCCCGACGCGAGCCACCCCACGATGCCGGTGATGACCAGCAGCCACCCGAAGGGACGGTCACGGGTCATGGCCGGCAGGGAGGTGCCGGCAGTCGCGGGAGTTCGTCCGGATTCGTCGGCGTAAGCGTGTCCGGAATCCGTGCCGGTGGAAGACGAAATGCTGGGCATGGGGCTGGCGTCCTTTGTCTGGGGGTGCTCCTGCCCAGATTGTATCGCCGCGAACTGGGTGCAAGCTTGGGGGAGCCAGCCGTTCGCGGGTCCCTTGACCGCCTTTGTCACATAATTACGGCGTTTTTGTACGGTGGTGTGAGAGAATGAACGTGGCTGGAGCGCGAACCACATTCGAGTTCCGGTCCGGTGGCTTGTTCCCAAGACCGCCAATGAGAAGCAGTGCAGGCTCCGGATTCGGAAATCCGGCCTCCCGCATTCCATTGGACGGCACCTGGTTGTGGATTGCAGAAACAACGGGTTCCAGTAGCATTCCCGCCGGCCTTTCAGGGCTGCCGCACCCCACTGCCGGTGCGAACCTGAGGGCATCCAATTGACTTCTGTCAACGCCCGCGGGTTTTGACAATACGTGCCCCAACGGGTGCCGGATGTGGCGGCATGTCAGGGGCAGGAGTGTTGCCACATATGGATAATGACCAGGTAATAGCCGTTAATGAAGAACCGGCTGCCAGTGCAGAAGCAGTAGCCGCGGAGGCTCCCAAGAAGGCCACCCGAACCAGGCGCAAGGCAGCGCCGAAGGTAAAGGAACCGGAAGCCCAGCTCTCGCTGCCGGAACCCGAACTGCAGGAGCCCGCCCTCGCTGAACCCGCACTGTCGGCTGAGCCCGCTGTGTCGGACCCGGCAAATGCCGCGCATGCCGAAGTGGCGGCAGTGGAAGCTGCCGTTGCCGAGGCCAAGGCCCCGGTGCGGCGCACGCGCTCCCGCAAGAAGGTTGCTGACGAGCCCTTGCCCGCCTTCGCCGGCGATGCAGGTGCTGACACAGGCGCCACGGAGGTCACGGGCGCAGACGCAACGCTTCCGGGCGGTGCAGTCTCCCCTCCCGCCGAAGCTGCCGCCGTCGAATCCGCCACTGAGATGCCTGCCGCCGAGGTGAAGCCGGTGCGCCGCCGCCGCGCCACCAAACCCAAGGCCGTGGAACCCGAGACCGTCGCGCCTCAGACCGCGGAAGCGGCGGCTGAACCCGCCGCCGCGGCCGAAGCGCCGGCGTCCGAAACACGGGTTGAAGAAACACCCGTCACGGAAATACAGGCTGAGGCTGCAGCCGCCGCGGCGACCCCGGAAGCCGAGGCCGCAGAGGCCGAGGAGGCACCGTCGCAGGCCGCTCCTGCCGGTTCGCTCTTCCTGGAGCCCGCGTCGGTCACATCGATCATTTTCCAGGCTCCTGACCTGAACACAGTGATCCGCCCCGCAGCGGCGCCCGCTGCAGCGGAGGAAACTGACGCCGAAAGCAGCGAGGACAGTGACCTGGAGGACGACGGCGGACGCCGCCGCCGTCGCAGCCGCGGACGCCGCGGCCGGAGCCGCAGTGAAATCACCGACCGCGACGACGCCGAAGGCGACTCCGAAGGAGCCGACGCAGCCGACGACACCGACGAAGAGAACGCCGGCCAGCCCGAAGAAGGCGTGACCTCACGCCGGCGGCGCCGCCGCCGCCGCGGTGACCAGGACCTTGAGCTCACCGGCGGGGGAGATGACGATCCCCCCAACACTGTGACCCGTGTCCGCGCTCCACGTGTCCCCAGTGAACCCGCCGTCAACAACCGCGTAACCAGCGTCAAGGGCTCCACCAGGCTGGAAGCGAAGAAGCAGCGCCGCCGCGAATCCCGCGACACCGGCCGCCGCCGCACCGTCATCACCGAGGCCGAATTCCTTGCCCGCCGCGAATCCGTGGACCGCCAGATGATCGTGCGCCAGCGCGACGACAGAATCCAGATCGGCGTCCTCGAAGACGGCGTGCTGGCCGAGCACTTCGTGTCCAAGACGCAGCAGGACTCCCTCATCGGCAACGTCTACCTGGGCAAGGTCCAGAACGTGCTGCCGTCCATGGAAGCCGCCTTCGTCGACATTGGACGCGGCCGCAACGCCGTGCTCTACGCCGGTGAAGTGAACTGGGAGGCCGTCAACCTCGAAGGCAAGCAGCGCCGGATCGAGAACGCCCTGAAGTCCGGGGATGCCGTCCTGGTCCAGGTCACCAAGGATCCCGTGGGCCACAAGGGCGCACGCCTCACCAGTCAGATCTCCCTGCCCGGACGCTACCTTGTGTACGTGCCCGGCGGCTCCATGACGGGCATCTCCCGCAAGCTGCCCGACGTCGAACGCAACCGCCTCAAGCGCATCCTCAAGGACCGCCTGCCGGAAAATGCCGGCGTGATCGTCCGCACCGCGGCCGAAGGTGCGTCCGAGGAAGAGCTCACCCACGACATCAACCGCCTCCGGGCGCAGTGGGAGGGCATCGAGAGCCAGTCCAGCTCCACGAAGGTCCTCGCCCCGGAACTGCTCTACGGCGAACCGGACCTGACGATCAAGGTGGTCCGCGACGTCTTCAACGAGGACTTCTCGAAGCTGATCGTTTCCGGCGAGGAAGCGTGGGACACCATCGAGGCCTACGTCACCTATGTGGCACCCGACCTGGTGGGCCGGCTGGAGAAGTGGACCAAGGACACCGACATCTTCGCGGCGTGGCGGATCGACGAGCAGATCCACAAGGCGCTGGACCGCAAGGTGTTCCTGCCGTCCGGCGGTTCCCTCGTGATTGACCGCACCGAAGCAATGACCGTGGTTGACGTCAACACCGGCAAGTTCACCGGCAGCGGCGGCAACCTGGAAGAGACGGTCACCAAGAACAACCTGGAGGCGGCCGAGGAAGTCGTCCGGCAGCTCCGACTCCGCGACATCGGCGGCATCATCGTGATCGACTTCATCGACATGGTGCTCGAATCCAACCGCGACCTCGTACTGCGCCGCATGGTTGAGTGCCTCGGCCGCGACCGGACCAAGCACCAGGTCGCGGAGGTGACCTCGCTGGGACTCGTGCAGATGACGCGCAAACGGATGGGCACCGGGCTGCTGGAAGTCTTCGGCGAGCAGTGCGAGGCGTGCGCCGGCCGCGGCATCGTCACCCACGACGAGCCGGTCGAGCACCGCCGGGCCAATGTCGTTGCCGCCGAGCACCACATCCCTCGGGCGGAGCACCAGCCCGCCGTGCGCCCGGAGCGAAAGAGCCGCCGCCGCGGCAAGGGCGGCCAGGTTCCGGCCGAGTCCGCGCCTACTGCTCCCGCCGCAGTCCATCACGAGCCAACCGAGGCCGAGCGCCATGCCAAGGCCGAAGCCACCCGGGCGGCCCTCGCCAACATAGCGGCAGCGGCACACGCAGCCCACCTGCACGAGGATGCCGCCCACCACGGTGTCTCCGGCGATGCGGCGCGGCCTGCTCCGGTGCCGGCGGCCTCCGCTCCGGAGAGCCCGGCAGTGCACCGCAGCCCGGAGACGGAAAGCATTTCCGGCCGTCCCGGCGCCGTGCTGACGTTCGGAGGCGAGAAGGTGGTGCTTCCCTTCGTCGAGCACGCCGACGAGCCGGCATCCGAAACGCCTGCCCTGACCCTGGACCGGCTTGAGGAAGCCTTCGCGCACCTTGGCGAGCCTGCTGCTCCCGCTGCGGAGGAGCCGACGGCGGCCCCGGTACCTGCTGTTATTGATCCGGCTGCAGCCGGCCCTGCCACTGCGGTAGCTGCCCCGGCGCGAACCGGGGCGAGTCCCGCTCCGGCGGTTGCGGAGAACGACGCCGACCGGTTCGCGGATCACTCGGCCGTGCAGACCCGGGCCCGACGTCCGCGCCGGAACCGCAGCGCAAGCCGTGCGCAGGGCGCAGCCAACGAGACGTCCGTGGAACACCATGAGACGGCGCCGGCAGCAGTGGCCGGACACTCGCATGAGGCCAAGGCTCCGGAAGCGGACAAGGTGGCTGCCGCCAAGCCGGCCAGCGAGCCGATCATTCTTGGCGTAGGCGTACCCGCGTCTGAGCTCTGAGTCGACCCCTTCCAACGGGCCGGTGCTGCAATCGCAGCACCGGCCCGTTGGGTTTTGGGAGTAAGCCGCTAGGCTGGGGGACTGACACGGGGTGCCGAGCAAAGTGCCGGCTGAGATCCAAACCCGTTGAACCTGACCGGTTAGCACCGGCGAAGGGATGTCTCCTTTGTCCTCAGCATCTGTCCTGCCTCCCGCGGTTGATTCCTCCGTTGCCGCCTTCAAATTCTCCCCGCGCACCGGCCGGGACATTCCCCGGGTCTTGGCGATCGCCGGCTCGGACCCTTCAGGAGGCGCCGGAGTCCAGGCGGACCTGAAGAGCATCGCGGCCAACGGGGGCTATGGAATGGCCGCCATCACGGCGCTGACCGCCCAGAACACCCGCGGCGTCAGTGCCGTCCACGTGCCGCCGGCGGATTTCCTGACCGCGCAGCTGTCAGCTGTCAGCGACGACATCACTGTGGACGCCGTGAAGATCGGCATGCTGGGCGACGAAAAGGTGATCACCGCGGTCCGCAACTGGCTGGAGAAGGTCCGTCCCGGCGTCGTGGTTCTTGATCCGGTCATGGTTGCAACGAGTGGGGACCGGCTGCTGCAGGAGTCCGCGGAGTCTGCACTTCGGGAACTCCTGCCGCTGGCCGACCTGATTACGCCCAACCTTGCCGAGTTGGGCATGCTGCTCGGGGAGCCGGAAGCCGCCACCTGGTCCGACGCGCTCGAGCAGGGAAAACGGTTGTCGGCCGAAACCGGGGCCACAGTCCTGGTCAAGGGAGGGCATTTGGACGGTGCTGATTGCCCGGACGCCCTCGTGAATACCGGTGGTGTGTTGTCGGCTGACGTCGTGGTGGTGGACGGCGAGCGGGTTCCGACGCGCAACAGCCACGGCACAGGGTGCTCGCTGTCCTCAGCCATGGCTACGGTGCAGGCGCGCTTAGGGGACTGGGAGCTGTCCCTGCGTACCGTCAAGCCGTGGCTGGAAGGGGCCCTCCGCACGTCCGGGAGGCTCGACGTGGGGCACGGCAACGGACCTGTCCACCACTTCCACCACCTGACGGTGGCGGGCGAAGGCAGCTATGCCGGGATGCTCCACGCCGAAGCCGCACCCGACCTGGAATCGATCTACGGCCTGGGCTTCATCCGCGGCCTGGTGGAAGGCACCCTGCCGGAAAACGAGTTTGCGTACTACCTTGCCCAGGATGCCATCTACCTCAACGGGTATTCACGCGTCCTGGCGCGGGCCAGCGCCCTTGCCCCCACCGAGGCCGAGCAGCTCTTTTGGGCGCGTTCCGCGCAGCAGTGCCTCGAAGTCGAGTCGGAGCTGCACCGCAGCTGGCTCAGCACCCGGACGGTGCGGGCGGAGCTGGGGCCGGTCACCAAGGCATATGTGGACCACCTGCTGGCTGCTTCTGCATCCGGAAGCTATGCCGTGCTGGTGGCGGCGGTGCTTCCGTGCTTCTGGCTCTATGCCGACGTCGGGGCGAGCCTCCACGCCGAATTTGCGGCGGCGGGCGCCCCGGAAGAGCATCCGTACGCGGAGTGGCTGCGCACCTACGCCGACGAGGACTTCGCCGCGGCCACCCGGCAGGCCATCGGGATCACCGATGCCGCCGGGCGCGCGGCGTCTGACTGGGAACGCACCCAGATGCTCACGGCCTTCCGGCAGTCCTGCCGCTACGAAGTGGATTTCTTCGACGCGCCACGCCGCCTCGGCTGAGCGGCGGCGGGCGCGGCAGCCGGTACGATAGATGCGCACGGTTACGGCAGGCGGTGCGGCAGCCCTTGTGGCGCCTATCACGGACAGCCCGCCGAAACCAGCCTCATTTGCGGCCGAAGGCGAAATTAGCGTAGTCTAGATCTTCGGTGCTTACGCCAACACTTGGGTTATGACCCCGGAACGATCCAATCGGAATTGTTCTTGGGATAGCTCACGGGTTCCCCCGGGGAATCCACGGCGTTGAGGCACAGCGAGAGCCAGGCCAAACAATTGGACCCAGGTTCCGCACGCAAATTTAGTAATAAACGTCGAGAGAAGTGAGTTCCCAAGTGGTGTACGCGATTGTCCGCGCAGGCGGCCGCCAAGAGAAGGTTTCCGTTGGAGACTTCGTTACCCTGAACCGCGTCGCCGGTGGAGCTGGCAGCACCATTGAGCTGCCCGCACTGCTCCTGGTAGACGGTGACAAGGTCACCTCCGCAGCTGCGGACCTGGCCAAGGTAACTGTTACGGCTGAGATCCTTGAGGACCTTCGTGGTCCGAAGATCGTCATCCAGAAGTTCAAGAACAAGACCGGTTACAAGAAGCGCCAGGGTCACCGTCAGGAACTGACCAAGGTCAAGATCACCGGTATCAAGTAACCACTGGTTACTGTTCAGGTTTTCAGCAGATTCCCCAGAATTTAAAGGCAGGCATTCCAAATGGCACATAAAAAAGGCGCGAGCTCCACTCGCAACGGTCGTGACTCCAACGCCCAGTACCTCGGCGTCAAGCGCTTCGGCGGCCAGGTAGTTTCCGCTGGCGAGATCATCGTCCGCCAGCGTGGAACCCACTTCCACCCCGGCGCAGGCGTTGGCCGTGGCGGCGACGACACCCTGTTCGCACTGCAGGCCGGCGCTGTCGAATTCGGCACCCGCCGCGGCCGTCGAGTCGTGAACATCGTTGCTGCTGCAGCTGCAGAGTAACAACAGGATCTGAACCGGTGGAGCGGGCCATGATGGCCCGCTCCACTGTTCTTTTAACCGCATTACAATCAATTTGGGTGTCCAAGACAGCCAGATTAAGCACAGAGGAGATTCACCGTGGCGAGCTTTGTAGACCGGGTAGTACTGCACGTATCCGGCGGTACCGGCGGCCACGGCTGTGTCTCCGTTCACCGTGAAAAGTTCAAGCCGCTCGGCGGACCCGACGGCGGCAATGGCGGCAACGGCGGCGATGTCATCCTGCGCGTGGACCTGCAGACCACCACGCTGCTGGACTACCACCACGCCCCGCACCGGCACGCCACCAACGGCGGCCCGGGCATGGGTGACTGGCGCGGCGGCAAGAACGGTGAAACGCTGATCCTGCCCGTCCCGGACGGCACCGTGGTCAAGACGAAGGACGGCAAAGTCCTCGCCGACCTCGTCGGCGAAGGCACCGAATTCATTGCTGCTGCCGGCGGCATCGGCGGCCTTGGCAACGCCTCGCTGTCCTCGCAGAAGCGTCGCGCCCCCGGCTTCGCACTGCTGGGCATCGAGGGTGATTCCAGCGACATCGTGCTGGAACTGAAGTCCATCGCGGATATTGCCCTGGTCGGATTCCCTTCGGCGGGCAAATCCAGCCTGATTGCCGCGATGTCCGCTGCCCGGCCCAAGATCGCCGACTACCCGTTCACCACGCTCATCCCCAACCTCGGCGTGGTCCAGGCCGGCGAGGTCCGGTTCACCATCGCAGACGTCCCCGGACTCATCGAGGGTGCCAGCGAAGGCAAGGGCCTGGGCCATAACTTCCTCCGCCACGTGGAGCGTTGTGCGGCTTTGGTGCACGTTTTGGACTGCGGTACGCTCGAATCTGACCGTGACCCGCTCTCCGACCTCGCCATTATTGAAGCCGAGCTTGAGAAGTATGCCGTTGACATGAGCTACGCCGGCACCGACGGAGAAGTTGTCCCGCTCAACCACCGGCCCCGGCTGGTGGCACTGAACAAGGTCGATCTGCCCGACGGCAAGGACATGGCCGAGTTCGTCCGCCCGGAGCTGGAGTCCAGAGGCTACCGCGTCTTCGAAGTCTCAGCCACGAGCCACGAGGGCCTGCGCCAGCTTGGTTTCGCCATGGCCGAGATCGTCAAGGCCGCCCGGGACACGGTGGCGGCCACGCCGCCCAAGGTGCACGCTCCTGTCCTGCGCCCCCGTGCGGTCAACGAGGCCGGCTTCAAGATCCGCCGCGAGGAGAAGAACCTGGAGCCGCTGTTCCGCGTCCTGGGCGAGAAGCCTGTGCGCTGGGTCAAACAGACCGACTTCACCAACGAGGAAGCCATTGGCTACCTGGCCGACCGCCTTGCCAAACTGGGTGTGGAAAACGAACTGTTCAAGCAGGGTGCCAAGCCCGGCGACACAGTGGTGATCGGTGAGGACGACGGCGTTGTGTTCGACTGGGAGCCCACCATGATGGCGGGCGCGGAATTGCTCGCCGCGCCGCGCGGTACTGACGTCCGTTTCGCTGACATCGGAGACCGGCCGACGCGTGGACAGAAGCGCGATGAGCAGGTCGAGCGCCGTGAAGCCAAGGCCGCGGCACGCGCCGAGCTGGAGGCTGAGCGCAAGGCCGGAATCTGGACTGAGTCAGTCAGTGGACGCCGTGCCGCACGGCCTCTCAAGGAGAGTGGACTGAACACCGACAATGAGGAGTGAACCCGCACACGTGACCGATAATTCCGCAGTAGTCATCGAGGAAACCAGAACCGACGACCGCAGGATGCTCGCGAGGGCACGCCGCATCGTAGTCAAGGTCGGATCGTCGTCGCTTACCAGCATCAAGGGCGGAATCTCGGAGGAGGCGCTGACCGAACTTTCTGACGCGCTGGCGGCCAAGTGCAACGCGGGCGCCGAAATCATCCTGGTTTCCTCCGGGGCAATCGCGGCAGGACTGGCACCGCTTGGCCTGGCCAAGCGTCCGCGCGACCTCGCCACGCAGCAGGCAGCTGCCAGCGTGGGCCAGGGCCTCCTTATGGCCCGCTACACACAGGCTTTCGGCGCGCACGGTGTCACCGTCAGCCAAGTGCTTTTGACTGCAGATGACCTCATGCGGCGAAGCCATCACCAGAACGCGTTTCGCGCACTGAACCGTCTGCTGAACCTCGGCGTTGTGCCCGTGGTCAATGAGAACGATACCGTCGCAACCCACAAGATCCGCTTCGGCGACAACGACCGCCTCTCCGCCCTCGTTGCCCACCTGGTTCGCGCCGATGCGCTGGTGCTCCTTTCCGACGTCGACTCGCTTTATGACGGTCCGCCCTCGAAGGGCGCCAAGCGGATCCCGCAGGTAGACGGCCCGCAGGACCTTGAAGGTGTATCCATCGGCAGTCCCGGCAAAGCCGGGGTGGGAACCGGCGGCATGCAGACCAAGGTGGAAGCAGCCACAATGGCTGCAGATTCCGGCATCCCCGCGCTTGTAACTTCCACCGCGAATGCGGCCGCGGCCCTTGCCGGAGAAGACGTGGGAACCTGGTTCTCCGTCAACAGCGGACGCAAGTCCGTGCGCATGATGTGGCTCGCGCACCTCGCGCACGTGCAGGGCCGGCTAATACTCGACGACGGCGCCATCACCGCCGTGCGGGACAACCACACCTCGCTGCTCCCGGCGGGCATCACGGCCGTTGAAGGCACCTTTGAATCCGGCGACGCCGTCGAAATGGTATCTGCCGACGGCACGGTCATTGCGCGCGGCCTGGTCAACTACTCCGCCAGCGAATTGCCGCAAATGCTGGGCCGCTCCACCGTGGAGCTGGGGGAGTCCCTGGGGCGCGGCTTCGACCGTGAGGTTGTTCACGTTGATGACCTGGTTCTGGTCTAACGGCCGCACTCGCCTAGACTTGAATGATGACTGAGGCACTGATGAACCAAGCAGCAGAGACATCCACCGACGCTACGCAGGTCCCTTCCATGCCGGAAAACTCCCAGCCGACACCGGCAGAGGTCGAGGCGGCCGTCTACGCGATCGCCGACCGTTCCCGCCACGCTGCCCGCAGCATGTCCCGGGCCAACCGCGCCCTGAAGGACAAGGGTCTTCGTGCCATTGGAAGCGCTTTGCTGGAGCGCAAGGCCGAGATCCTTGCCGCGAACGCCAAGGACGTGGAAGCCGGCCGCGCGAACGGAACTTCGGCCGCCCTCCTTGACCGGCTGACGCTCAACGAAACCCGGATCGACGCCCTCGCAGGCGCCCTCGAAAATCTCGCGGGCCTGCCCGACCCCGTCGGCAACGTTGTCCGGGGCCAGACGCTGCCGAACGGCCTGCGCCTGCGTCAGATCAACGTCCCCATGGGCGTGGTTGCCGCCATCTATGAGGCCCGCCCCAACGTGACTGTTGATATCGCCGGTCTCGCGCTGAAGAGCGGCAACGCCGTGATCCTGCGCGGCGGCTCAGCGGCGGCTGCCACCAACGAGGCCCTGATCCTCGTACTGCGCGAAGCTCTCGACTCCGTGGGCCTTCCTTCGGATGCCGTCCAGAGCGTCGACCAGTTCGGACGCGAAGGGGCCAATGTGCTCATGCGTGCCCGTGGCCGTGTTGACGTGCTGATTCCCCGCGGCGGCCGTGAACTGATCCAGACCGTCGTGAACAATTCCTCCGTCCCGGTCATCGAGACAGGCGAGGGCAACGTTCACATCTTCATCGACGAGTCTGCCGGCGAGGACATGGCCGTGGAGATCCTCCTCAACGCCAAGACCCAGCGGCCCAGTGTCTGCAACACCGTGGAAACGCTGCTGGTCCACTCCGGCTCCACCGTCCTACCGGCGGTGGCCGAGGCGCTCAGCAAGGCCGGCGTCCGTCTGCATGCCGATGACCGGATCCGCGCCGTGCTGCCCGCATCCGTAGAGTCCGTGCCGGCCACCGACGAGGACTGGGCCACCGAGTACATGGACCTGGACCTGGCGGTGGCCATGGTGGACAGCCTGGACGAAGCGGTGCAGCACATCCGTACCTGGACCACCGGCCACACCGAGGCCATCCTGACCAACAACCTCGCGAACGCCGAACGCTTCATTGCGGAAATTGACTCGGCGGCGGTGATCGTGAACGCGTCCACGCGCTTTACCGACGGCGGCGAATTGGGTTTGGGTGCCGAGGTCGGCATCTCCACGCAGAAGCTTCATGCGCGGGGTCCGATGGGCCTCACGGAGTTGACCACCACCAAGTGGATCGTGCAGGGCGAAGGCCAGGTGCGCGGTTAACAACCGCGGTAACCGTGGCTAACAACGCGGTAACATAGTACAGAAGTCCGGAACGGCGGGAATTTCCGCCGTCGTCATCCTTTCAGTCCTAGGGGAGAAAATGCTGCTCCAGCAGATCGCCGTGTCAGTTGCCGAACACGAAGAACGGGCCCCCCTCTGGGCTGAACCGTGGGTTTTTGGCG
Organism: Arthrobacter sp. 05T444; assembly: GCF_056395905.1. Lineage (NCBI taxonomy): Bacteria > Bacillati > Actinomycetota > Actinomycetes > Micrococcales > Micrococcaceae > Arthrobacter > Arthrobacter sp. 05T444. The sequence continues at coordinate 230,145 of NZ_JBFTKK010000006.1, read as the reverse complement.
TGTCGATCTTCAGCATCCTGCTGGTTCTGATGTTCATCACGCTGTCCTACTCGAACCTGGGCAACCGCCACTCCCCGGTGGACGAACATTCGGATCCGCACCGCCAGCACCCCAACAAGCACGATCACGGGCAGGGCCACTAACATTTCCACCGCATTGCATCACGGCGGTCCGCAACGCCGGCTGAGGTTGGGCGTGATGGGCGGGACGTTCGATCCCATCCATCACGGCCACTTGGTGGCGGCCAGCGAGGTAGCCGCCAAGTTCGGACTGGACGAGGTGGTCTTCGTTCCGACCGGCCAGCCGTGGCAGAAGTCGAGCAAGAAGGTCAGCGAGCCGGAACACCGCTATCTCATGACCGTGATTGCCACGGCGTCGAATCCGCGGTTCACCGTCAGCCGCGTGGATGTGGACCGTCCCGGTCCCACCTACACCATCGACACGCTGCGGGACCTGCGGACCCAGCGTCCCGATGCGGACCTGTTCTTCATCACCGGTGCGGACGCCCTGGCTCAGATCCTGTCATGGAAAGATATCGACGAACTGTGGTCGTTGGCCCACTTCGTGGGCGTCACCCGGCCGGGGCACGAACTGGACGGCATGGGCCGAAAGGACGTCAGCCTCCTCACGGTGCCGGCCATGGCCATTTCCTCAACGGACTGCCGCGCACGCGTGGCGGCCAACAATCCGGTCTGGTACCTGGTGCCGGATGGCGTGGTTCAGTACATCGCGAAATACGGACTTTACGCCGCGCCGCGGACCCAGCGAGGCAGCTCCGCGCTTACCGAGACAGACGATCCCGACAGCACTGAATGAGTTTTTAAATGAGTCAGGAACAGCCACCCGTCCGCAGCCGCCGTGAATTACGGAAGGCCAGAGATGAAGCCCTGGGTAAGAACCGGGATGACGCCAGCACCACGGGTGCCGGCGGGGTAGCCCCTGCCTCAAAGCAGCCTTCCCCGAAACAGCCTTCGTCAAAGCAGCCGGCTGATCCCCGCGCAACGGAAGCGTCCAGGGCCGCCGGCGCTCCACGTCCCGCGGACACTCCCCGCAATCCCGATGGCGCCCGCGCCTCTGATGCAACGCGTCCATCCTCCGAATCTGGGCGTGTCCGCCGCGTCGCGCCGGGGCCCGTGGATTCCGTCCCCGCAGGCTCAGCGGCTGAACGCTCGTCCCAGATCAGGGCGAGGGACCGTGCCGCGCTCCGCACCATCAAAGAGCTCGCGGAAAAAGAAGGGCAACTGTCCGGAGGCGGACCGCCCACTCGCCGCCAGCTCAGGCTGATGCAGCTGGAACAGGCTGTCACCTCGGCCATGCCCGTGGTCCCGCCCGCTGCTGGCGGCCCGGCTCCCGCCCAAAAGAAGGGTTCCACGCAAGCGCAGGCACCTGCAGCGCCTGAACCGGTGCAAGGTCAACCCCCAGCCCAACCGCAGGCGCCCGCGCAGCCGAAGGCCGCGCCGGCGTCGGCCGGGGCGTCCGCCGGGGACGAGTTGCCCGAGGGCATGACCGTCGAACAGGCACTTGAGGCCCGCACCCTCATCGCCGAACAGGCCAGGAACCAGCTCGCCAAGATGGAGCACATCGCTGCCGCGGACCCGGAAGCCGTGGACCCCGAGATCCTGGCTCAGCAGATAGCCCTTGCTGAACGGGCTGCCGTTCTCAACAAGCGTGCCATGGCCAAACAGAAACTTGCCGAACAGAACGCCCCGACGCAGCCGCAGAACGGCCCGTCCACGGCCAGCAACCTGGCCATGGTAACGCCCCTGGAATTTGTCCAGGTTCCGGGAGTGGACCGCCCCGTCATGAAGCGGCCGGCCACATCCTATGTTCCGGTGGTGACCAGCCCGGGGCCACGCGTTCCCGCACGGGGCGCACGCCAGACCAAGAAGTCGCGGTCAGGCGGCAGCACGCCGTCGACGGGACGCTCGCGGGTGATCGCCCGTGCCGAGGCGGCAGCAAGGGCGGCGTCCGGAGCCGCAGCTCCTCAGCCGAACGCCGCCTGGGATGCGGAGTCAAATGAGGATTTTGCCGGGCTGCCGCCTGTGTCAGCGAAGTCCGCCTACGGACTGGATCCGCTCGATGCCGCAACGGCCGGTCTCGGCAGAGCCCACCGGCTCCGGCTCCTCCAGTTGGGAGTGCTGGCCCTCGGGGCCATTGCCCTCATTACCGGAATCATCATGATCATCAGCGGCCTCTCGCGCTGACTTCAGCAATAACCACCAGGTTTTACACCACAACAAGGAGTCCCGTGACTGCATCCGATTCATCCATCACCACAGCCCGACACGCAGCGAGGGCCGCGGCGGACAAGATTGCCCAGGACATCGTTGCCCTGGACGTCAGCGAGCGCCTTGCCCTCGCAGACGTCTTCCTGATCGCTTCCGCGCCCAGCGAACGCCAGGTCAACGCCATTGTCGACGGCATCGAAGAGGAGCTTATCAAGCAGGACCTTCGCCCGGTCCGCCGCGAGGGCCGCTCGGCCGGCCGCTGGGTCCTGCTGGATTACTCCGACGTAGTGATCCACGTCCAGCACGAGGAAGACCGCGTCTTCTATGCCCTCGAGCGACTCTGGAAGGACTGCCCGGTCGTGGACCTGCAGCTCGGCGACGACACCTCCGCCAAGGCCGCCGCGACTTCCGAATCAGAGTAGGGCTGGCCCGAACAGTGGCCAATATGCCCGATTTGGAATTTTCGGAATCGCTGTTCTAAGATATTTGAGTTGCTTCGGAGAGATCCGAACAAAAGGTCGGGCCCTGAGGCGAACGCTGAAGGTGCCGGAGCAGCGAAAATTAGGGGCTGTGGCGCAGCTGGTAGCGCACCTGCATGGCATGCAGGGGGTCAGGGGTTCGAGTCCCCTCAGCTCCACCAAGAAACCGCTGGAACTCAGGGCTGCGGCCCGGTTCCGGCGGTTTTTCTTTGCCGAAATTCAGCACGGCTCTGTGTTTGCCCGTGTTTTGGAGACGCGAACACCAGCGATCGAGGGCTCGGGAAGCAGCGCAGCGTAGATTCCTGCACCAGAGGTCTTTTGTCGCTCCTTTAGCCGGCTCAGAACCGATGGTGTGTGCATCCTGGCTGGGCCTGAGGTGTCAGGGTGACGGGCCTGTGGGCGGGGCAATGCCGTTCCTGTTCCATGAGCAGCTCGGCGTTTTGAAATGAGGGCCCAGCCGCCGTCCACGATCGGCATAATCAGCGTCCGGCCTCTCGACGTGCCGGCTGGATCGGAGGACGATTAAGGGGCACCGCTTTTAGGAGGTCAGTGATGTGCGGTTCATACAGCAAGGATTTCCGTCGCGACGCCAGGAAAGACGCCACACGGGATGCTGACGAGCGCCCGGAGCGCCGGGTGGAGGCAAAGGACTTCAAGTTCTGGGCCTTCCCTTGGCGCCGCAGGGAGTTCACGGTCCAGGAACCCGAGCAGGCTCCTGACAGGACCGGGGAGAAGGTCTAATCCGAGAACGGAAAGAGGGGCAGCCGCAATGGTTGCCCCTCTTTCGTGCCTCTCTGGACTATCGGCCGAAGAGCCGCCCGAACGCCGACTCCTTCACCTGCAAACGTCCGGAACGTTGCTCACCCCCCATCGTGGGGGTCGGCGAGTACCACGTATTTGAGGGGGAGCTCCCGCTTTTTCACAAGGCCCTCGGGCGAGAGTGAACATGTCCTGGAGCGGACCAAACCGCTAGTCCGAAGCTCCGGATGGCCGGGCCCGGCGTCCCCAGCAGCGACGGGCCCGGCAACACACCCTCGGCTGGGTGGCCGTACTCTAGCGGGAAGGCAGGTAGACGGACACCCTTCTCGACCAACGGTTCCCTCAGGAGCCCTAAGCGTCGCCGCCTGCAGACGGTGGAGGCCCAGATCCCGCCCCGCTGTTTCGACCGCGAAGGCAACAGCGGCGGAGGCGAGTCGTTTGCCAGTGAATGCACTGTCGACCCAGTATCCGATGTGGGCGCTGAGAAATGGCCCGCGGACAATGCCGGTCAGTGTGAGACACCCGACGATGCGGTCACCGACTTGGAGGACCCATGGAAGTTCCGAACCTGAGGCGTGCATGTCCATCTTGGCGGAGATAACTTCGCTCTGACCGTCCGGCGTGAAGAAGTGCTCGGACCGCTCCGGTTCCCACGGGGCAAGGTGTTCCCTGTTCCGTTCGTAGGCAGCGGACATGAGTTCAGCATCTGCCTGGCGCAGCAACCTGACCTGCACATCCCCGATCAAAGTTTTAGTCCCCGCCATCACCGGGTTACTTTAGCCGAGAAGTCGTCGCAACGGTTCCTGGCCGCCAGAGTGCTCGGCGGGTTGCGCCCGCCGAGCGTCGCCGCTTGGTCTGTGGCGTCCATCGTGGCGCACTGATGTGCGGCCTCAACGGAGGCATCACCGCCTTCGCAGCAGCTTTTCCAGAAGAAGCCACTGGAACTGGTCATCAGCCCGGTCCAGCGGCTTTGTTTTATCCGGTGCCGATATGATTTCCTTCATCACTAGCGATTTTTATAGGGGAGATATGGAAGGTACCGTGCAGCCGGACCCCATGACTCGGCGAGGATGGATTTGGCTGATTGCCGCGGGGTTCTCCGTATCGATCACGGGAATCATCGTCGGCTTGCAGAAAGCCGGCCCGCTTTGCGGCAGTGCGCTGATGCCGCAAAGCCGCGCCGCTGAAATCTTCGACGCCCTTCGGAGCCGCTCCCGTGCCGCGGCAGAGTGCTATCGGAGTGTCGACTCTTCTGCGGTTCCGACCTGGATCCTTATAGTGCTGGGCATCGCCCTGGTCCTTGCAGGAGTCATCATCCGGGTGCTCAGCATCAACCGATACGCGGCCAGCGCAGCATCCCCGTCTGTGGCGTCGCAGATCCAGGAACTTGTACGCCTGCAGCGGCAGGGTCTGATCTCCGACGAGGAGCTCAACACCAGGCGGGCCGAATTACTCAACCGCCTGTAAGGCCGTTGGCGCCGCAGAGGGGAGTAGGCCTTCCCCGTGCCCAACGGTTCGAGGCATACGGAACCTCGTGGTTAGGCTGCCTGCCAGCTGACCGGAAGCTCCTTGAGCCCGTAAATGATCGTGCTTTCCACCCGCTCGAGGCGCGTTTGGGCGTCCACGACCAGTCCGGGCAGGCGGGACAGAATGGCCGCAAGTGCGATCCTCGCTTCAAGTCTGGCAAGAGGGGCACCGAGACAGAAGTGAATGCCGTGGCCGAAGGCAAGATGCCGGACAGGACCGCGGTCGATATCGAACTGGTCAGGTCGCTGGAAGTGCCGCTCGTCGCGGTTCGCCGATCCGATCCACGCCACCAGCGGGGCTCCGGCGGGGATCTGGAGACCGCCCAGGGTAGTTTCTGTAGCCGTCACCCGGTACATGGACTGGACGGGAGAACGGAATCGCAGCACTTCTTCTACCGCCTGCGGCAACAGCGACGGTTCCGCTTGGAGCCGTTCGATTGTGCCGGGCACTTCCGTGAAACAAAGCACCGCGTTGCCGATCAGGTTGGTGGTCGTTTCATTGCCGGCGACGAGCAGCAAACTGCAGAAGCCCAGCAGCTCGGCGACGCTCAGTTTTTCGCCTTCAATCTCGGCTGCGAGCAGGTTGCTGATCAAATCACTTCCAGGGCGGCGTCTACGCTGTTCGATCATGGCCAGGAAGTACTCAGTCATGTCCCAATTGGTGGTGCGGTGGTCGGCACCCTCCCCTCCCGCCCGCGTTTGGCTGACGATGACATCGGACCACTTCTTGAAGCGATCACGGTCCTCGGCGGGTATGCCCATGAGTTCCGCGATCACGATCACCGGCAGCGGGTACGCCAACTCCTTGACAAGGTCGGCCGTACCGATGGCAGCGATCCCGTCCAGCAGTTCCTCCGTGAGCGTTGAGATGCGGGGAGCAAGCCCCTCCACTGCCTTCGGCGTGAACGCCTGAGTCACCAGGGAGCGCAATTGCCGGTGCCGGGGTGGATCGGTGGTGACCAGACTCGCCGCGAACAACTGGCCCGCCTCCGACGGATCGCCCCCGCCCATCCTTGAGGAGAACGTAGCATGTTCGGAAAGCACACGCTGCACGTCGTCGTACCGGAAGGAATGCCAACTCCCTGATAGCTCGTCGTGGAGGACAGGTGCGCTTTCCCTCATCCTCTTGTAATGAGGGAAGGGGTCCATTCGATGCTCATTATCCGGTCTGAAGTCCATGGCTGGCCTCCCTGCTCAGCCCGCGGTCTTTCGGGCACAGACGAAGTGTCGGGGCCGCGCGTTGCCCGTCTCACCGGTAGACGCGGACCCAATCGACCTGCATCTGGGTTGGTTTGGTGGCCGTTCCGTTCGGGAACCAGTCGAGCTGGAGGGTCTGGTGCATCCCGACCGTCGGCAGATGGGCTGGATTCGTGTCGGTGAACCACAGGATTCCATCGATGTATCCGGTGATCCCCGTTGAGGTCCACTGCACGGCATAGTTGTGCCATTGGGTGACGTCGATCGTCCGTGCCCCCCGAGTCTGATAGCTGTATGGTCCGGCGCAAGCGTAGTGCAGGGCGAATTTGACCATGGTGGTATCGGTGAGCGCCTCGGCGTAGTCAACTTCAGCGCAGTTCGGCGAAGTGTTGCCGTTCGGCCACAGGAGCACGACAGGGTGGTATTTCGGGTCCCGCACGCTGGTCTTCATTCGTGTTTCCCAACGGCCGTACTTTTGTTGGGCGAAAATTGCCGACATCCCGCCCGTCGTGCCGGAAACGTTGCCGCTGACCGTCGCCACTCCGTTGGCCACGTTCCACGCCTTTGGGCTACGGATCCCTTTGCCGGCGTGACCCAGCCCGTCGTAGAGTTTCCATTTTTGCGGGTTGGGCGCCCCGACGTAGGAAAACTCGTCGCCTGCCACCACCCGGCCCCACCCCCGCAGGACTGCAGCCTGGACTCCGTCCGAGGCCGCCGTTGCTACGAATGCCGGGTCCGATGCCGGTACCGACAAGCGCCCATTCAGATTCGCTGCCGCCAGACTCAATGTGGCGGCAGCAATAACCGCTGCTGCCAGCTTTCGCTTCAAACGCATGGCTCTCCTCGGCTCTGCATCATCCACAGCGCCCCAGCAACACGCATGCGGGTCATTCCGCTAGGTTCAGGCTACGGGACAGACCTTGGGAAAGTCTTGGAGTCCGGGGTCCCCACTTGCGCTTAGCCACTCAAAAAGGCCGCGGCGAGAAGTCAACGTGCCGGGCGCGGGGACGGACTGATTGGCTTCCAGCCCAATTGTGCATTAGGCTATTCAGGTTGCTTCCGGGAGACACAAAAGTCCGGCAGGAACAAGGTTTGGGGCTGTGGCGCAGCTGGTAGCGCACCTGCATGGCATGCAGGGGGTCAGGGGTTCGAGTCCCCTCAGCTCCACCAAGAAACCGCTGGAACTCAGGGCTGCGGCCCGGTTCTGGCGGTTTTTCTTTGCCGAAACTCGACACATCTCTGACACGTGGGCACCTTTCGACCACTTTTCACGGAACCTTCATGCATCCTTCTGACGCCTGAGCAAATCCAGGCCAGGTCACAGAAAAGTCGCAACAGGGTAAATTTTGTCCCACGAACCGCCCTTCCGCCAGGTCGCAGCTTTAGGATGAGCTCGTTTCACTCACTCGAAAACATGGGGGTACAACTTGAGTTATCCGCAATACCCGCAGCAGCAGCAAGCGCAACCCTGGCAGGGCGAACCGCCACTCTGGGCTCCGTACTACGGCGCGCCTTTCCCTGCATCAGTCCGCCGGTTCTTCAAGAAGTACGCCACGTTCTCAGGGAGGGCCAGCCGCAGCGAATACTGGTGGTGGACCCTGGTATCCGTTGGCGTAAGCATCATCGTGAACATCATCATAGGAGCGGGAGCTTCCGCCACGCCGGCAAGTTCTAGCCTCGGCAGCACCCCGGCTCCCGGACCTGGTGCCATCGTCGGCTACGTTCTGCTCGTCATTTGGGCGCTGGCCACCATCGTTCCGTCCCTGGCGCTCACCGTACGGCGTCTGCACGACGTGAACTTGAGCGGCTGGCTGGTGCTCCTCGGGCTGGTGCCGTTCCTGGGTGCACTGGCCTTGCTGGTGTTCATGATTCTGCCCTCCAACCCGGCAGGACAGCGCTTCGACCAGCCCGGCGGCGTCTAGTCAGGACCTGGCCGCAAGGACCTCTGTTCGGAGAGCGCGAAAGGGGCTGCACTGAGGTGCGGCCCCTTTTGTGTGCCCAGGGCGGTAGTGGCCCGAAATCCGCCAACAGAGTTCGTTTGCGCCACTTCCGGGATCAGCCCATGCTGCCGGGCGAGCGGAGGAGTCAGGGGAGTGCCCGGCGGGCCGTCCCGCCGGTGAGGAGGTCCTCAACCCTGGCCGGCACGAGGTCGTTCAGGAACTGCAGCCGGTCATCAGGGGACCTGGTCGCCGCTGCAGCCTGCCCGACGGCCTCCATTGCAGATCGCGCGGTGGCCCTGGCATCATCCGCTTCCAGGCCCCAGGCCGCTCCTTCCCGGACGAGGTGTTCCAGTGTGAGGTGATTCAGCCCGATCTGCCCGCCGAGCGCGTGGCCGGCGTTGGAGCTTGGCGGGTAGAGCAACAGCGTGGGCGCCACGTCGTACAGGGGAGCGAGCAGCACTTCGCCGCCGTCCCGGATCAGGACCGAGTAGTTTTTCGAGTGGGCATCGCCGTTGCCGATGACAAGGTTGAATGTGACGGCCCGGAGCAGGTCACGTCGGAAATCGTCAGGGTCGCGGGTGTGCGGTGACGCGGCAGCAACGACTCGGGTGAGCCGGGACGGCGGGACCGTGGTTCCCTCGTACTTGGCCGTGCTCGCGAGGGCGAGAGCCTGGGTGAAGTCTTCCTGGTGCAGCCTGCCTCCGTCCGGGGTGCGGTCAAAGCGCGTCACGACGATGGCGTCCCGTTCCCCGAACGTTTCCAGGTGCGCCTGGGCTGCCGGCAGCCCCGCTGCCGCAGCGACCCGGAGGGCCCAGTCTTCGGAGGTGAGGAGCTGGGGGATCGGCGAATCGAGCGGCTCGGGCTTGATGATGTGCGTGGACACCGCGCCCCGTCCGGGCCAGGCCCACCCGCCGTCGTGCCTGCTCAGGAGGACCTTTGACTGGACGCCGCCCAGGGAGGCCGTGATGGCGAAGTTGGCGGGCAGATCCCAGGTCGGCAGTGACTCAACGACATGGCGGACCTCCTCGTCCGTCATGGCTACCGCCTGCGAGGGCCCGTCCGGTCCGGTTCCCGGCGGCAGCGCCTGCACCGCGCCGGCGCAGTCGGCCCCGAGGACGGACAGCAGGCCGAGGGCATCCGGTGCGGTGATCCGGTTCTCGGCAGCCAGGTGCGAGCGGACCTGGCCTTCGGGCAGCAGTCCGTCGAAGTAGTTAAAGACCGCGGGGCCGTCCAGTTTCTTCCGCGACACCGGGAGCGCCAGGGAGAGCAAGATGGACGATGCACCATATTCGGCGACGATGTCCCGGTCGTACTGGAAGGCCAGCCTCAGGGGCGTGCCGGAGAGAACCCCGATGTGGCGTCCGTGCAGGAAGACCTCAAGGCTGCGGCGGGTCACGGCTTGACCTGCAGCTTGGAGAACCGGGGGATCAGCGCCACATCCCGGCCGAGGGCACGGATTGCGTCCATCGCGACGATCATGGATACCGCTTCGCCGTGTTCGAGGCGGTGGATGGTGCGGCGGGTGGTGCGGATCCGGTCGGCCAGTTCCTGCTGCGTCAGGGATGCTTCCTTGCGGGCATCGCTGATGGCTAGACCGAGAGAGATGGCATCCACTGCGCGATAGAACGGTGTCAAGTCCGGCGAATGTGACATATTTTGATCATATCGGGATTTTCTGCGTTTGGGACATATCTGGCACATCCGAGCTTACTTCGCAGATGCACCATATATGTCCCATTGTTAGTGGCGTGCGGCTCCGACCCGACCCAGCCTGACCTGCGATCTCCTGGGGGGAGGGGCACTGGAATCTTATGATGGGGACGTCAAGATACATGCCAACGGGCAACGCCGTTCCGGGTAGCACGGGCACCGGTGCGCCCAAAGTAATCGACACGCCTTGGCAGGTGCGGGAACCTGCCAGCGCGCGCCGGAAGCATCATTCCAGGATCTTCTGTTTGACGATCGCCAGGTAGTCTCCGGCGGCTTCCTCGAAGCCGAAATCCAGCCAGTACGATTTCAGGGCCGTCGTCGCCGCTTCGTATTCAGGAGATTTCTCGTCTGGAAAAGCTCCGCTGGTCGCCGGAGCTGCATGAAGCACAACCAGGTCAGCGGACCTGCCGATCGTCTCGATAATTGCGTGCAAAGCCGAGTAGCCGATCCTGTCGCCCCGGTATTCAGGAAGGATTTCCAGGGACGAGACGACCATCAGGTCACCGCCGTACTGGAGATACTCGGCCACCAGGTCCGGGCGGTCACTCGTCAGCATCTCTGCGACCAGCTCCATTTCCCGGTCCGTTCCGTCGGCTGCCACGGCGAGGTTGAGCATCCCTGCCTTTGGCACAAGGTAGACGGCCGCGCTTCCGACTTGGACGTCGTCTTCGTTGTGTCCGCCGCTAATAGTGATTTCCCACCGCATCGGAAGGTCAGCCGGATCGTGCTCGGGGCCGGGGGCGCCCCGATACCGGAGCCTGTACTCGAAGGTCAGCAATTCCGGATCGATCGCGGTCATGACGCCATCCTTGAGTTAACTCCAACGATGCTTACAGGGGAAGTTTATGCCCGCAGCGGCCCAGGAATCTCGACTTCGTTCGATTGCAGCGACAGCCGCGGCCCCTGACGCGCGGATTAGGATAGGCAGCGTGAACGAGACGCTTCCTCCCTGCCCAGATTGCTCAAGCGAATACACGTATGAGATGGGTGCCCTCCTGGTCTGCCCTGAATGCGGCCACGAATGGTCAGCGGCGCCGGCTGAAGCGGACGGGCCGGGGGAGCGGGTCATCAGGGACGCCGTGGGAAACGTGCTGGCCGACGGCGACACCGTCACCGTGGTCAAGGACCTCAAGATCAAGGGCAGCTCCAGCGTCATCAAGGTTGGCACCAAGGTGCGCGGCATCCGCCTCCTGGACGGCGTGGGTGACCACGACATTGACTGCAAAGTCGACGGTGTGGGTCCCATGCAGCTGAAGTCCAGCGTGGTGAAAAAGGTTTAGGGACCGACAGCAGTACGAGCCACGGAAACGTCAGCGAGCCCTACCGGCGCCCGTCGTGTGCCGTTCCCAGCTTCCGCCCCCATGTCCTCGTGATAGGGGAAATGCCGGTGAAATGGTGTATGTTGCATTCCCGTCAGATAAGAACGTCAGAGAAGAGAACGAACCAAGTGGCAACCGATTACGACGAAGTACGATCCGACGTCAAAGAATCTCAGGACAGGTCCCTCGAGGCGCTTCAGTCCGCGAACGCCCCGGACGCCCGCAGCGTCGTCCGGGAGCTGGACGAGGCTGACGCCTTGGACGGCGCCGTCACCCCGGGCGGAGAGTTCGTCGCCGAGGAACTGGTCGTCCAGGTCGTACCCCAGGCGGAGGACGAATTCACCTGCTACTCCTGTTTCCTGGTCCGGCACCGGTCCCAAATCGCACGTGAAAAGGACGGTCACGCATACTGCACTGACTGTGAAGGCTAAGGCGGAACTACGCGCCGGGCTGCTCCCGGATCCGGAATGATGCACGGTGCCGCCGCGGCAACAGATCCGCGGCCGCATCACGAAGCTGATTGCGAAGAGAATGTGAACATTGTCTTGAACGGGTTGCAATTGAACATCTCAAGGTATGCGGTTGCGCTGAGCTTCCAGAAGCGTTCGTGCCGCCAAAACGGACGCTCATAAATCGAGCAGAAGAGGGGATGCAGCTTCCGAAAGCCCAGCGAAGCGCGCTCGATGGGCACGAAATACCCCACCGTGAACACGACCATGCCAACCACTACGGCGGAGACATCAAGCGCGTCGCTGCAACAACACGCCAGGCCAGTCCTGAGTCGAAACAGCCCCCAACCGACGCTGTCCGACGAATCAAGCTTAATTCGTTGCCGCAAGCAATCAGGTGGGGTAGCGGCTTCTGGAGGTCCCGATGCTGCATTCCGAAGAAGGGTTCATTCCCGTCCGTCAGCGACGGTGCGGGTTTTGGGCGGGCTGCCCGCACCGGATTCGCGGTAAGTTTGCTCAGTAGCCCGCCCCCTCGAGGGGGCGCGGCATATTCGGCATCGGCAGGCAGTAAAGAACAGGCGGCGGCAACAGGTGACGGAAAACAGCCTTGGGCACCTACTGGGCAGGCTGCGGAGGTACCCGGACGTTGAGGCCGCGAACCTGCAGGCATGGGACGCCACCGACACGCTGCTGCTGGAAACAGCCGCCGACTTCCTGACGCCCGAGAGCAGCGTTGCGGTCATCGGCGACCGCTACGGGGCTCTCGCGCTGGGGCTGCTCGCTGGCCGTGCGTCACCGCCTGCGCGGGTTCGGGTGCACCAGGATCTCATCACGGGGGAGCGTGCACTCCGCAACAATGCTGCTGCACTCGGCGTCGACGCCGGGTTTGTGCAGCTGCCCCTGGGGGCAGCGCTGCTGGACGGCGCGGACATCGTGCTGCTGCAGCTTCCCAAGACGCTCGCCGAGCTCGAGGAAATTTCCGACGCCGTGGCACGGTACTCGTCCGCCGGAACCGTGCTGCTTGCCGGCGGCCGGGTTAAGCACATGTCCCTTGGCATGAACGCGGTGCTGGGGCGGTATTTTGAAACCGTCCAGCCCCAGCTGGCGCGGCAGAAGTCACGGCTCCTCGTGGCATCGGGCGCAATACCCGGGCAGCCGGCGTCGCCGTACCCGGTGATGGAGCACAACGCCGAGCTCGATCTCACCGTCTGCGCGCACGGTGCAGTATTCGCCGGCACCAGGCTGGATATCGGAACGCGCTTCCTGCTGGAGTTCCTTCCGGCGATCCCTGCGGCCGGCAGCGCAGTGGATCTGGGCTGCGGCACCGGGATCCTGGCGTCCATGTATGCGCGCGCCCATCCGGGGTCGGCGGTGACGGCCACGGACCAGTCAGCGGCGGCAGTTGCGTCCGCAGCGGCCACCGCAGTGGCGAATGGCCTGGACAGGCAGATCACTGTTCTTCAGGACGACGCGATGAGCTCTGTTCCGGCCGGCAGCGCCGACCTCATCCTGCTAAATCCCCCCTTCCACCTTGGCGCGAGCGTCCACGCCGGTGCGGGGATCAAGATGTTCGAGGCCGCGGCCCGGGTGCTGGCTCCCGGGGGTGAGCTGTGGACGGTCTTCAACAGTCATCTGCCATACTTGCCGGCTCTCGAAAGGCTCGTTGGACCGACCCGCATCAAAGGCAGGAACCCGAAATTCACGGTGGCTGCCAGCACCAAACTGCACGGCAGCTAAGCGCCGCAGCCGGCACGGGCTGCCCTCCGCCTTGGTCCGCGTGTGGGGACATACCCGTATACCGGTAGGTAACGTACGATTCAGACATCGATAGTGACGCACCGACGATGCTTAGGGGATTCATTGACCGAGATCCGCCAGCCCACACCGCGGCGCGGAACCAACCTTCCCCGCATGGGTGACTTCAACCTGACAGTCATCCTGGACGCGATCCGGCGATCCTCAGGAGGCCTCAGCCGCGTTGAGCTGGCGCAGATCGTAGGCCTGTCGCCGCAGACAATCTCGAACATTTCCCGCCGGCTGCTGGACCAGAACCTCATTGTCGAGGCAGGGAAAGAGGGGAGCGGGCCAGGAAAGCCACGGACCATCCTGCGACTTAATCCGTCGGGTATGTATGCAGTGGGTGTGCACCTGGATCCCGCCGTCGCAACTTCCGTGCTGCTGGACCTCACAGGTGCAGTGGTTCAGCATTCGCAGATCAAGACTCCGGACGACGGCAATCCGGATGCCGTCATCTCCGCCATCGCCGCAGAGATCGAACAACTCGTGGACGCTTCCGGCGTGGACCGGGACAAAATTGCCGGCCTGGGGGTGGCTACTCCGGGTCCGATCAACCATGACCACGGCACCGTGGTGGAGCCGCCGTTGCTGAACGGGTGGGACAGCGTTCCGCTCCGGGACGCGCTGGCCGAAGCCACGGGGATGTCGGTGCTCATGGACAAGGACGTGACCAGCGCCGCCGTGGCGGAAACCTGGGCTGGCGGCCCCAGCGGCACGGGCAGTTTCATCTTCATGTACATGGGCACGGGTATCGGCTGCGGCATTGTCCTCAACGACGAGGTGGTCCGCGGTACGTCGGGTAACGCCGGAGAGATCGGCCACATCATCGTTGATCCGGACGGGCCGCCCTGTGACTGCGGCCTTCGTGGCTGCGTAAAGTCCTCTTGCATTCCCCAGGTTCTCGTGGCGGAAGCGCAGGCCGCCGGCATTCTGGACGACTCAAGTCCGTTGACGAGCGGGCCTGCGGTGCAGGACGGTTTTGCATTGCTCTGCGAGGCTGCGGAGGCGGGAAACGGCGCGGCCGCTGCGATCATCGACAAGTCCGCGGCGCTCGTGGCGCGGGCAGCGGCGGTGGTGGCCAACACGCTCGACGTCGACCGCGTGGTGTTCGGCGGACCGTTCTGGGCTCCGCTGTCACGGCGCTATTTGGACCAGGTTCCCGAACTGATCAATCAGAACAGCGACGCGGGGAACATCCATGGCATTGAAGTGGTGGGCACGGGTGTGGGGGAGGACGTCGGGGCCGTGGGCGCTGCGTGCCTCGTCCTGGAGCACACGCTGGCTCCGCGGGCGCAGCGGCTGCTGCTGGAGGGCTGAGGTTTCGGACCCGGCGACTAGTGCCGGGTGGCAACCCTAATCGATGTCCTCGACAATCGTTCCGTACGGAATGGTGTCGTCAAGGTGCGCCTGGTGCCCCTTCGGAATGAACAGCACACGCACGCCATGGAGCCTGTCGGCGGCGGACTGCATGAGGACCGGGCGGACCATGTCAACGAAGCTTGGGTCCTTGCCGACAAGATATTCCTGGTAGCTGGCTGGTAGCTGGATCATGGCAAAAGAATAGACCCGTTCCCCCTGCATGGGGAGGGTAACGGCTACTTCTGCAGCGCCGGAAGCGGGACTGACGACGCCGGGACCAACGTCGTCGTCGAACCGTCCGGCCTGATGCGCCCCAGTTGAGCGCGGCCAGGCCATCTGGCGCCGGCGGGCGCGTTGAGCGAAGAATATTCTGTGCAGGGCACAACCGGAGGCGTAAGACTGCGTCTTAATTCGATGCCGACTTGAACCGGCCCCCACCCGGCTTCTAAAGTTCTATACAAGTTACCGAGGTAACGTGTCAGCGATCCTCCGCTGTGGTCCTGCCGCCTGTCGGCAGCCAAGGAGGGTGTGGGTGCCCCCATGTGGGCCTGACATTTGCTCACGGACTGCTTTTATTCAGGCGTAACAGTCGCGGCTGCGCCCTGCCGAAGTACGTTCCGTGTTCCCCAAACTCAATTCATTGACCGCACACTGCACGGGCCACCGCCACGGCAGTGCTGCTTTCAATGGCCCATAGCCAAGGACGCAAATGTCACCACCCAGCCTTATTGAGACCCATCCAAATCTTTCCGACACGGCCCCTGTGGCGCTGTCGTATGAGCTCTTCCCTCCCCGGTCGCCCGCGGCTGCGGAAACCTTGTGGACGACCATCCGCGAGCTGGAGACGACGGACCCCGACTACGTGTCCGTCACCTATGGTGCCAGCGGCTCCAACCGGGACACCGCCGTCGAACTCATCAACCGCCTGGTCCTGGAGACCACCCTCCGCCCGCTGGCCCACCTGACCTGCGTCGGCAACACTCCGTCGGAACTTGCCGAAATCATCGGCGAGCTGCTTGACGCCGGGGTGCGCGGCATCCTTGCCCTGCGCGGCGACCAGCCCAAGGACAGCGGCGAGCCGGTCAGCGGTTCCCTCCGCTACGCCCAGGACCTGATCGAACTGATCCGCCGGGTTGAGCAGCGGCGGTCGGCGCTGCTGTGCGCCGGCAAGGTGGCAGTCGGCGTGGCGGCCTATCCTACCCGGCACCCGGAATCCCCGAGCGAGGCGCACGACGTCGAGGTGCTGCTGGCCAAGCAGCGCTCGGGCGCGGACTTCGCCATCACCCAGGTCTTCTTCCACACTGAGCAGTACGCGGACCTCATCACGAGGGCGCGCCGCGCAGGAGTCACGATCCCCATCATCCCCGGTGTCATGCCGCTCACGAGCCTGCGTCGGCTGAAGCGGCTGGGCGAGCTGACGGGCGTCGAACCGGCTCCGGAACTCATCGAGCGGCTGGCGGCGGCGGATTCCGACGCCGAGCGCCTGCGCATCGGTGTGGGCGCCACGGTGGACCTGGCCAACGCGGCACTGGATGCCGGGGCCCCCGGCCTGCACCTGTACACGTTCAATGAACACCAGAGCGCGCTGGAGGTGCTGGACAAGCTCTCGCTCGTCCGTCCGGCACGCTCGGCCAGCCGCCTCAACGCGATCGCCCGCCGCCAGCTCGCCAGCTGACCACGGCCAGCCGACCACTCCCCAAGACTTGCAAGCCTTCCCAACCATTCAAGGAAATTCACATGACTGAGAAGAACACCCCGTTCCCGTCCGCCTCAATCCTCGGCTACCCCCGCATCGGCCGCCGCCGCGAACTCAAGAAGGCCGTCGAAGCCTACTGGGCCGGCAAGATCGACGCCGCCGCCCTCGACGCCGCCGCCAAGGAAATCCAGCTGGGCACTGCCAAGCGCCTGCAGGGCCTGGGCCTGATCGAAGCGGCCGCCGTTCCCGGCACGTTCTCCTTCTACGATCAGGTGCTCGACGCCGCCGCTCACCTCGGCGCCGTGCCGGCCCGTTTCGGCAACCTCCTCAACGCTGAGGGACAGCTGGACATCGATGGCTACTTCACCCTGGCCCGCGGCAACACGGACGAGCAGCCGCTGGAAATGACCAAGTGGTTCGACACCAACTACCACTACCTGGTGCCGGAAATCGGCCCGGAGACCAACTTCGCGGTGACCTCCAACCGCATCGTTGAAGAGTTCGAATACGCCCTGGCCAACGGTGTGGAGACCCGTCCCTACATGGTGGGCCCGGTCACCTTCCTGCTGCTCAGCAAGGCTTCCGACGACGCCCCGGCCGGCTTTAGCCCGCTGTCGCGCCTCGAGGATGTACTCCCCATCTACACCGCACTGCTCGAGAAGCTGGCCGCTGCCGGCGCCAGCTGGGTCCAGCTGGACGAGCCGGCCCTGGTTGTTGACCAGGAAACCTCCGCGCAGGAGATCCAGGCCGCCGTTGCCCGCTCTTACGAAGTCCTCTCCGCGGCCGGCCAGCGCCCGCAGCTGTTCGTCTCCGCCCCGTACGGCGCCCTGAACGGCCAGCTCGGCACCCTCGCGGCCACCAACATCGACGCCCTGCACATCGACGTCTTCAAGGGCGCCGTCCCGTCCGCCGCAGCACTGGCGGCACTGGGCAGCAAGACCCTGGTTGCCGGCGTCGTGGACGGCCACAACATCTGGCGCAACGATCTTGCCGCCTCTGCCGACAAGATCGCCGAACTGAAGAAGTCCGTGGCCAAGCTGGCCATCAGCACGTCCACCTCCACCCAGCACGTCCCGCACGACGTCGAGGAAGAGGCACAGCTGTCCGAGCAGCTCCGCAGCTGGCTGGCCTTCGCTGACCAGAAGGCTGTCGAGGTTGTCGCCCTCGCAGGCCTGCTGACCGACGTCGCGTCCGTGCAGCCGGCCATCGATGAAGCCACCCGCATCATCGCTTCCCGTGCCGCCGCCGAGGGCGTCCAGCGCGTCGACGTCCGGGCACGCACCGCAGCCCTGACCCCGGCCGACTTCAATCGCTCCGAGTACTCGGTCCGCGAAGCCGCCCAGGAAGAGGCACTGCACCTGCCGCCGCTGCCCACCACCACCATCGGCTCCTTCCCGCAGACCTCCGAGATCCGCTCCGCCCGTGCCCGCAACAACAAGGGCGACCTCACCAACGAGCAGTACGAGCAGCTCATGAAGGACGAGATCAAGCGCGTCGTCGACCTGCAGGAAGAGCTCGGCTACGACGTCCTGGTGCATGGCGAGCCCGAGCGCAATGACATGGTCCAGTACTTCGCCGAGAATCTGGAAGGCTTCGACGTCACGGTCCACGGCTGGGTCCAGTCCTACGGCTCACGCTGCACCCGCCCGTCCATCCTCTGGGGCGACGTCACCCGCAGCGCCCCCATCACAGTGGCCTGGGCCGAGTACGCCCAGTCGCTGACCAGCAAGCCGATGAAGGGCATGCTCACCGGTCCGGTCACCATCCTGGCCTGGTCCTTCGTCCGCGACGACCAGCCGCTGGGCGAGACCGCCAACCAGGTTGGCCTGGCGCTGCGCGACGAAATCGCCGACCTCGAAGCCGCCGGCATCAAGGTCATCCAGGTGGACGAGCCCGCCCTGCGCGAACTCCTTCCCCTGCGCAAGGCCGACCAGGCGGCTTACCTGGACTGGTCCGTGAACTCGTTCCGTCTGGCCACCGCCGGTGCTGCCGATGCCACCCAGATCCACACCCACCTGTGCTACTCCGAGTTCGGCGCCATCATTGACGCCATCGACGGCCTGGACGCGGACGTCACCTCCATCGAGGCCGCCCGTTCACGCATGGAGGTTGTCCACGACCTCGAGTCCCAC
Organism: Arthrobacter sp. 05T444; assembly: GCF_056395905.1. Taxonomy (NCBI): domain Bacteria; kingdom Bacillati; phylum Actinomycetota; class Actinomycetes; order Micrococcales; family Micrococcaceae; genus Arthrobacter; species Arthrobacter sp. 05T444. The sequence continues at coordinate 211,554 of NZ_JBFTKK010000006.1, read as the reverse complement.
GGCTTCGGCCGCGGCGTGGGCCCGGGCGTCTACGACATCCACTCGCCGCGCGTCCCGGGTGAGCAGGAAGTCACCGAGCTGCTCAGCACCGCCGTGAAGCACGTCCCGTCCCGCCAGCTCTGGGTCAACCCGGACTGCGGCCTGAAGACCCGCGCCGCCCGCCGTCGGCGTTTAATCATCGATTGCTGAGCAAACGCCGTTTTGAGCCCTCAAAAGGGCCGCTATGGAGCAATCGATTCGAATTGGGGGTGGGTTCAGGACTCCCAGACGATTTCGTCGTCCACCACGCCGTCTTCATCCGCAGACGCCACGAGCACTTCGTCGGTGAAGTGGGAACCCAGCGTGAAGTCGAGGACGAAATAGCGTTCGGGCTGGCCCGGGTAGATTCCCACGTGGCCCAGCTTCAGGGCCTTCAGGAACACCGCATTGGTGAGCTGGCTTTTGTCTGAGACGCCGAAGACCTTCTGCAGGTGCTCGTCCTTGATGGCATTGCAGTGGAAGCGGAGATACTCCTGGGGGCTCGTCCCGTCCTGCTCCAGCTCTTCCGCGATCATCTCCCGGACCTCATCCACGAGCTCGGGCAGGTAGCGCAAGCGGTAGTCCACCTTGTGCATGGCCGCCTCATCGAAGTGGTCATGGGCGTTGATGTTGAGGTCCAGCTCAAGGCGTTGGCCAGCCAGCTCATGCTCCGCGGCGACGTTGTGGTCCCGGCCGTGGTTGAGCTCGATCTCTCCGAAGTGCTGGCTCGCTACCTTGGTGGTCATATCTTCAACATAGACCCGAATAGCGGTGCATTCCAGCATCGGGGATTATTTATCTGGAGACCCCAGGCTGCCCAGCGTGTCAGCCAGCAGGTCCACGAAGAGCTGCACCCGGGCAGTCTTCTTGTCGTTGATCAGCAGTGCGAAGACGTTGCGAGCCAGCCTGATCTCCGGGACGTCCAGCACCACCACGCCGGCCGGCCGGTGGCGCAGCGCAAGCTCAGGTACCAGTGCGGCACCCAGCCCGGCGGCCGCCATTTCAAGGCTGGCGTGGAAGTCATCGCTGTAGGCCACCACGCGGGGGTGCAGGTTGCAGCTGGCGAAGAGCCGTTCGATCACCGTGGCGTCGCTCGTGCCCGGGTGATGCATGATCCAGGGCATGTCGGAGAGGTGGTCCGCGGCCACTTTGGCCTCAGTGCGGAAGCCCCATCCGGTGGGTAGGACCACGCGGAAATTGTCGTCGCCGATCCACTGCCGGTTGATGGTGTGCGGCCACGCGAGCCCGGACTGGCCCACCTGGTACACGAGCGCCACGTCCACGTCGCCGCCTGTACGCAGGCCCTGGATCGTCTGGGCGGGTTCGGCCACGGAAACCCGGAGGTCGATGCCGAGACCTTTCCACGCCGGATTCTTCAGGATCCGCGGGAGGACGTAGGTGGCAAGGCTGGGAAAGATTCCGAGCCTCAGCTCCTGGCTGGTGGTGTCGTGGGTCTTGGACGCGGCGGCCATCAGCGCTTCAATGTCGGTGAGGACCTTGGCCGCGTGGCGGGCCATCACCAAGGCGGCATCGGTGGGCACCACGCTCCGTGCCGAACGCTGGAACAGGTGCACTCCCGTGTCCCGTTCCAGGGCCGACATCTGCTGGGATACGGCCGAGGCAGTATACCCGAGCCTGCTCGCCGCGGCCGCGAAGGATCCCAGCCTGGTGACCTCCAGCAAGGTCCTCAAATGTACGGGGTTAACCACCAGCTCACCTTACTCTCGGTGCCGTTTGCAGCGAAAAAATTGCCCGCCCATCCGTATGACTGATGGCTCCGAATAGCCCCTGAGTAGTCAATCAGCGGCAGCTGTTCAGCAAAAGGAGCAAAGATTGTCACCCAGCCCAGCACGGAGTGGAGACGAGAGCCGGCGCATCGCCGTCGTCGGCAGCGGGGTGGCGGGCCTGACGGCCGCGCACATCCTCAGTCGGCGTGACCACGTCACCCTCTTCGAGGCGGAAGCCAGGCCCGGCGGCCACGCCCACACCCACGACGTCCCGCAGACTTCGGGGACGCTCGCCGTGGATACGGGCTTCATCGTGCACAACAACCGCACCTACCCCAACCTCATCCGGCTGTTCGGCGAACTGGGTGTCGAAACGCAGGATTCGGACATGACCATGAGCATCAGGTGCGACGGCTGCGGCCTCGAGTACGCCGGGGCCAAGGGAGCCGCCGGCGTGTTTGCCCGGCCAGCCAACCTGCTGCGTCCCCAGTACCTGCGGATGCTGGCCGAGATCCTGCGCTTCTGGCGAAAGGCGCGCGCACTGCTGTCCTCCGCCGCCGCAGAAGACGGCGAGGAAACGCTGGGCGCCTTTCTCGACCGGGAAAAGTTCAGCGACTACTTCACAGCCCACTTCATGGCGCCGGTGGTGAGCGCCGTGTGGTCCTGCGACCCGACGACCGCGCTCGCGTATCCGGCACGGTATCTCTTCACCTTCCTGGATCACCACGGCATGCTCGGCATCAAGGGTTCGCCGCAGTGGAAGACCGTGAAGGGAGGCTCGCGCAGTTACGTTGACCGCGTGGTCGCGGGTTTACAGGAGGTCCGCCTCGGCAGCCCCGTGCTGGCGGTGCGTCGCACCGGATCCGGCGTGGAAATCACGACGGCGGCCGGCACCGAAGAGTTCGACGCCGCCGTCGTCGCCGCGCACCCGCGCGAGGCACTGGCCATGATGGCGGAGCCGACGCCGGACGAAGTCAGGATCCTGGGCGACATGCCCTATTCTGTGAACCACATCAAGTTCCATCGTGATCCCGCCGTTCTGCCGCGCACCGAAGCGGCCCGCGCGTCCTGGAATTACCGGCTTCCTTCCTGCGGGGCCCGCCCGGACCACGTGCTGGTCAGCTATGACCTCACCCGCCTCCAGCGGCTCAGCCCGGACGACGGCGGCAGCTATATCGTGAGCCTTGGCGAATCCGACCTCATCAAACCGGGAGCCGTACTGCAGGACCTCGTCTATGAACACCCCCAGTACACGCCGGAAACTGTGACCGCGCAGGGCCGCCTTGATGAACTCGGCGACTCCCGGCTCGCGTTCGCCGGCGCCTACCACGGCTGGGGCTTCCATGAGGACGGTGCAGCGTCCGGGGTTCGGGCGGCAGCGCTGCTGGGCCGGGACTGGGAAGCGCCCGCAGACCCGCACGAGGTGCCGGAAGCCGGGCGGCCGGCGGAGCTTGTCCCATGACGGCGGCCATCTACCGCACCAGCATCCGCCACGTGCGGCGGGATCCGCTGGAGAACGCCTTCACCTACCGAAGCTACAGCTGGTTCGTGGACCTTGACGCGTTGCCCCTGCTGCCCTGGTGGCTGCGTCCGCTCGCCGGTTTCCATGCCAAGGACCACCTGGGGGACCCGGCGGCCAGCATCCGGGAGAACGTTGACCGCTTCCTCGCCGTCAACGGTGCGAAGCCCGACGGCGGCAAGGTCACCATGCTGGCCAACGCCAGGGTGCTGGGACAGGTCTTCAACCCCATCAGCCTCTTCTGGTGCCACGGCGCTGACGGCGCGCTGCACGCCGTGATCGCCGAGGTCCACAACACCTATGGCGAACAGCACTGCTACCTGCTGCATCCGGATGAGTCCGGACGTGCCAGGACCGACAAGGACTTCTACGTCTCCCCGTTCAACGAGGTGGACGGCAGCTACCTGATGAACCTGCCTGAACCTGACGGGAACCTCGCCGTCGCGGTGGTGCTGGAACGTGCCGGGCGCAAGCCGTTTACCGCCACCATGACCGGGGTCGGACAGGCCGCCACTCCGCGCAGCATCCTCGCCGCGGCGCTCGCCGTTCCGTTGGCACCTCTCCGCCTTGTGCTGCAGATCCATTGGCAGGGAATCAAACTCTGGGCCCGCGGATTGCCCATCATCAACCGCCCCCACCACCCATCACAGGAGGCAGTCTCATGACACTCACAGACCCGACCTACCAGGGAAACGCATCCGGTCCGTTCCGGATCCCGGCTGCTCCGGCGGCCATCGACGCCGAGGTGTGGCCCGGCGTCGCCCGTCCTCCTGCAGGAGCGAAGGCGGTCCTTGCCGGCAAGGCGGCCGGCGCGCTGTTCAGGGGTGCCGCCCGGCGGCTGCCGCTGCGCGTTGAGTACCCCGACGGGTCCGTGCTGGGGACCGGGGACGCCGGCTCGCCGGTGATGACCATGGTCAGGCCGGAGGATTTCGACGCCCGCATCGGCGACAACGGCCTGATCGGGCTGGGGGAGTCCTTCATGGCCGGGGACTGGGAGGCGTCCGACCTCGCCGGCGTCCTGGAGGTCTTTGCCTCCTCGCTGGACACGCTCATCCCGGTGCCGCTGCAGAAGCTGCGCAGCCTCTACCTGCCGCGGGCGCCCCGCCAGGAACGCAACACGGAGCAGAACACCCGGGGCAACATCTCGCGCCACTACGATCTCTCCAACGAGCTCTTCTCCAACTTCCTGGACACCACCATGAGCTACTCCTCGGGGCTGTTTGCCGCCGGAGCCGGCCCGCTACCGGAAGTCGGCTGGGATGCACTGGCCTCCGCCCAGCAGGCCAAGATCGACAGGCTGCTGGACAAGGCCGGGGTGGGCCAGGGGACCCGGCTGCTGGAGATCGGCACGGGCTGGGGTGAGCTCGCCCTGCGCGCCGCTGCCCGCGGCGCTACCGTGTACACGGTGACGCTGTCCAGCGAGCAGCAGGCCCTGGCACAGCAGCGCATCGAGGAAGCCGGTTACTCAGGCCAGGTCACGGTTGCCCTGCAGGATTACCGCGCGGTGGAAGGCGAGTACGACGCCGTCGTCTCCGTCGAAATGATTGAAGCGGTGGGCTATGAGTACTGGCCGGTCTACTTCCAGACCATCGACCGGGTGCTGGCTCCCGGCGGCAAGGTGGCCATCCAGGCCATCACCATGCCGCACGGCCGCATGCTCGCCACGCGGAATGCCTACACCTGGGTGCACAAGTACATCTTCCCCGGCGGGTTCCTTCCTTCCGTGCGGGCGATCGAGAGCGTCACCGAGCAGCACACCACGCTCCGTGTCCGGGAACGCCGGGGGATGGGTGACCACTACGCGGCCACGCTGCGGCTGTGGGAGGAGCGGTTCCTGGTCCGCTCCCGCGAAGTGCGGGAGCTCGGGTTCGACGAAGTCTTCCAGCGGATGTGGCTGTTCTACCTGTGCTACTCGCGGGCCGGTTTCCAGTCCGGCTACCTGGACGTGCAGCAGATCGTCCTGGACCGCCGGGAGGCACAGCTCTAGATTTGCCGTTTCCTTAATCACAAGGAGGGGCCCGGAAGCATGCTTTCGGGCCTCTTCTGCGTGCCCCGGACCACAATTCCTGGCATGCGCGGGCACGTTCGACACGCCGTCTTCCGCACGACACGCAGGCGTTTAAATGTGTCTAAGTACTCCACAGGGTGTGGATTTCGTCCTCGAAAAAGCCGGAAATCCGGACATTTTGGCGACCCTTGCCTGTGGATTAAAAGTGCATTAAATGACATACTTGTAATACATCATCTAGGGGTTCCGCTGGGGGCCTTGCACTACATGTAGTATCGACATACAGATTGAGCGGGAGACCGGCGCAGCCAGTATCGGACAGGGATTTCAGTTCCAGGCCGATTCCAGTTCCAGGCCAGAGTCCACCGCAACGATGAACAAAGACTTCAAGCAAGACAAGACGTCAAGAGTACAGAAGCAGTGACTTCGACAAAGGGGACAGGGACCATGACCGTTACGGTTTACACGAAGCCGGCCTGTGTTCAGTGCAACGCAACCTACCGCGCGCTGGATAAGAAAGGCATCACCTACCAGAGCGTGGACATCTCCCAGGACGCGGACGCCCTCGAGCGCCTGAAGTCATTGGGATACATGCAGGCTCCGGTTGTCGTGACGGACCAGGACCACTGGTCAGGCTTCCGCCCGGACAAGATCGAAGAGCTGGCGCTGAGCGCCGCCGCTTCGGTGGCCTAGGCTTCATCCGCCGTTTCCGGCAAAGAACTTTACGTAGATGAGGTGACCCCCATGGCAGCGCCGGCACTTGCCGATGCGCCGTTCGCAGCGGATGTTGCGAATACGACGCCCATGAACCGGACATCCAGTCACCTCATCTACTTCTCCTCGTCCTCCGAGAACACCAAGCGCTTCATCGACAAGCTGGGTACGGACGCCGCCAGGATTCCGCTGCATCAGAAGGACCAGCCGCTCACGGCTTCCGAGCCGTTTGTGCTGGTACTCCCGACGTACGGCGGAACCGGCGGCGAAGGCTCCGTACCCAAGCAAGTCATCAGGTTCCTGAACAACCCGCTGAACCGCAGCCTGCTCAGGGGCGTCATCGGGGCGGGAAATACGAATTTCGGGGACAACTACTGCATGGCGGGGGACATCATCGCTGCCAAGTGCCAGGTCCCGCACCTATATCGTTTCGAACTCATGGGGACGCCGGAAGACGTCGACCGTGTACAAAAAGGATTGGAAGAGTTTTGGACACGACTGTCGCAGACACAGAAGTAACCAGGTCCGAAGGAAGGGACACGCCCATGGATTCGGTCGCCGGTGCGGTTGAACAGCAGGAGAAGCCGGCACTGCCCGCCGCCTACAAGGGCCTGGGCTACCACGAGCTCAACGCCATGCTGAACCTGTACGGTCCCAACGGCGAGATCCAGTTCGAGGCGGACCGTGAGGCCGCCCACCAGTACTTCCTGCAGCACGTGAATAACAACACGGTCTTCTTCCATGACCTCGAGGAGAAGCTCGACTACCTGGTGAAGAACCAGTACTACGAGCGCGAGACTCTCGACCAGTACACGATGAACTTCATCCGTGAGCTCTACAACCGCGCGTACAAGAAGAAGTTCCGCTTCGAGACCTTCCTGGGCGCGTTCAAGTTCTACACGTCCTACACGCTGAAGACGTTCGACGGCAAGCGTTTCCTCGAGCGCTACGAGGACCGCGTTTGCATGGTGGCCCTGCACCTGGCCCGCGGCGACGAGCAGCTGGCGCTGCAGATGGTTGACGAGATCATCGAGGGCCGCTTCCAGCCGGCCACCCCCACGTTCCTGAACGCCGGTAAGCGCCAGCGCGGCGAGCTGGTCTCCTGCTTCCTGCTCCGCATCGAAGACAACATGGAGTCGATCGGCCGCTCCATCAACTCGGCCCTGCAGCTGTCCAAGCGCGGCGGCGGCGTGGCGTTCGCGCTGACCAACATCCGCGAGGTTGGCGCGCCCATCAAGCAGATCGAGAACCAGTCCTCCGGCGTCATCCCCGTGATGAAGCTCCTCGAAGACAGCTTCTCCTACGCCAACCAGCTCGGTGCGCGCCAGGGTGCCGGCGCCGTGTACCTGCACGCCCACCACCCGGACATCTACCGGTTCCTGGACACCAAGCGCGAGAACGCGGACGAGAAGATCCGCATCAAGACCCTCTCGCTCGGCGTCGTGATCCCGGACATCACCTTCGAGCTGGCCAAGAAGGACGAGGACATGTACCTGTTCTCGCCGTACGACGTCGAACGGGTCTACGGGATGCCGTTCTCCGACGTCTCGGTCACCGAGAAGTACTACGAGATGGTGGACGATTCCCGGATCAAGAAGACCAAGATCAAGGCCCGAGAGTTCTTCCAGACCCTCGCCGAGATCCAGTTCGAATCCGGCTACCCGTACATCATGTTCGAGGACACCGTGAACCGGGAAAACCCGATCGACGGCAAGATCATCATGTCCAACCTGTGCTCCGAGATCCTCCAGGTTTCGCAGCCCACGACGTACCATGACGACCTGTCCTACGACGAGACCGGCAAGGACATCTCCTGCAACCTGGGGTCGCTGAACATCGCGAAGACCATGGATTCGCCGGACTTCGGCCTGACCATCGAGACGGCCATCCGCTCGCTCTCGGCTGTTTCGGACATGTCCAACATCACGTCGGTTCCGTCCATCGCCCGCGGCAACGACCAGAGCCACGCCATCGGCCTGGGCCAGATGAACCTGCACGGCTACCTGGCCCGCGAGCGGGTTCACTACGGTTCCGAAGAGGGCCTGGACTTCACCAACATCTACTTCTACTCGGTGGTGTACCACGCGGTCCGTGCCTCGAATAAGCTGTCCATCCAGACGGGCCAGACGTTCGGCGGGTTCGAGAAGTCCAAGTACGCCTCCGGCGAGTTCTTCGACAAGTACACGAACCAGGAATGGGTCCCGCAGACCGCCAAGGTCGCGGAACTGTTCAAGAACATCCACATCCCCACCCAGGATGACTGGCGCGAGCTGAAGGCTTCCGTCATGGAGCACGGCATCTACAACCAGAACCTGCAGGCCGTCCCGCCGACGGGCTCGATCTCCTACATCAACAACTCCACCTCCTCGATCCACCCGGTGGCGTCCAAGATCGAGATCCGCAAGGAAGGCAAGCTGGGCCGCGTGTACTACCCGGCGCCGTACCTGACGAACGACAACCTGGAGTACTACCAGGACGCGTACGAGATCGGCTACGAGAAGGTCATCGACACCTACGCCGCTGCCACGCAGCACGTGGACCAGGGCCTGTCCTTGACGCTGTTCTTCAAGGACACCGCCACTACGCGCGACATCAACAAGGCCCAGATCTACGCCTGGAAAAAGGGCATCAAGACCATCTACTACATTCGTCTCCGCCAGCTCGCGCTGGAAGGGACCGAGGTGGATGGCTGCGTCAGCTGCATGCTTTAAGATTCAACTAAATTGTGACAGTACGACGGCGGGCAGCCGCCCGCCGTCGTACGCTTAACTTAACGAAGAACCCAACTTTTAGGGGATGACATGACCGAAAAGGTCAAGCTGCTTAGCCACGTCGAGGCGATCAACTGGAACCGCATCCAGGACGACAAAGACGTGGACGTCTGGAACCGCCTGGTCAACAACTTCTGGCTCCCGGAGAAGATCCCGCTGTCCAACGACGTCCAGTCGTGGGCGACGCTGACCCCAGACGAGCAGCAGCTCACCATGCGCGTGTTTACCGGCCTTACCCTGCTGGACACCATCCAGGGCACCGTCGGGGCCGTCAGCCTGATCCCGGACGCGATCACCCCGCACGAAGAGGCCGTCTACACGAACATCGCCTTCATGGAGTCCGTGCACGCGAAGAGCTACTCCTCCATCTTCTCCACACTGGCCTCTACCAAGGAGATCGACGAGGCGTTCCGTTGGTCCACCGAAAACGTAAACCTTCAGAAGAAGGCCCAGATCGTCATGGACTACTACCAGGGCGACGATCCGCTGAAGCGTAAGGTGGCCTCCACGCTGCTGGAGAGCTTCCTGTTCTACTCGGGCTTCTATCTGCCGATGTACTGGTCCTCACGGGCCAAGCTGACCAACACGGCCGACCTGATCCGCCTGATCATCCGCGATGAGGCCGTGCACGGCTACTACATCGGCTACAAGTTCCAGAAGGGCCTCGAGGGCCTGTCCGAAGAGCGCAAGCAGGAGATCAAGGACTACACCTTCGAGCTGCTCTTCGAGCTGTACGAAAACGAAGTCCAGTACACACACGATCTCTACGACTCCGTCGGCCTGGCCGAGGACGTCAAGAAGTTCCTGCACTACAACGCCAACAAGGCGCTGATGAACCTGGGCTACGAGGCCATGTTCCCGGCTTCCGTCACCGACGTGAACCCGGCCATCCTCTCCGCGCTGTCGCCGAACGCGGACGAGAACCACGACTTCTTCTCGGGTTCGGGTTCGTCTTATGTCATTGGCAAGGCCGTCAACACTGAGGATGACGACTGGGACTTCTAGTCTTCTTCTGCTGTGAGATGTCGACCTAAGCTGTGAGATGTCGACCTAATTGGAAGAATCGCTTCCTATTTGGAAGAAACTCGTCGCCTAGTTGGAAGACTTCCAATTAGGCGTGAGACCGGAAGCTAGTTAGCGATTCACCGGATAACTGGCTCATCGCAATCGGGAGTGTAGTTGGGGTCCGAATTCGTTCGCTTCGAGCAGGCTGCGCGCGGTGGCAGACTGTGGTCAGGCCAAGGGCGTTGAAGGTTGCGTAGGACGCATTGAGTCCTTCGGGCGGCCAGTGTAGCAACTTCCATCATTGGAAACGTCGACTCTACCGGGCACCGACACACCACGCCCCGGCCACACGGCGAAAAGCCACTTTTAGGAGAAAGCGTTGCCGCTCCCCACTGACATATCAGTTCCAGGCGCGTTGACGCCGATTGAGTTTCGAGCAGGTCTATCTACAGTTATCGTTGGCGCCAACAGGTCCGGTAAAACAAAATTGGCGGTTGAGTGCGAACGGCAGCTCGGGGTCACTAGGCACCGTATCTCGGCGCAGCGGATGCTAGCGATTGATCCGTCAATCGAAAAAATCAGCGAGGAGGCTGCCCGAGGTCAGCTCCGTTACGGATACGCTAAACCGAGCGAATATGGCAGCCTAGAAGTAGCGCGTGACAACCAACGATGGGGCCGAGCTCAACCTCGCTTCATACTTAACGATGCAGGCGCCCTACTTCAAGTGCTCTTCGGAGAGCAAGCGAATACGGCTGTTAGCGCCTACAATGCCGCTGCGGATGGCGTTCCGATCGCAAGCGGCGATACTTTGATGCGCAAGTTGAAAGCGATTTTCCATTGGGTGTTGCCAAACCGCGAGTTATACATCAAGGCTGACCACATCACGGTTTCTCCCGTTACAGACGAGACAGTCGGCGAGCCTTACAGCGTCACTGAAATGAGTGACGGCGAATAAGCGGTTTTTATATGCTCGGCCAAACGCTGGTCGCCGACCACAGCTCAGTCTTCATCATGGACGAGCCCGAGATTCACGTTCACCGCTCCATCCTCGGCCGTCTTTGGGACGAATTGGAAGCCGCGCGTCCAGATTGTGCCTTTCTCCTGATCACGCACGATTTAGAGTTCGCAGCATCGCGCGCCGGCAAGAAGCACGTAGTGCGGAGCTATGCACCCACTACCGGTTGGGTCATCGAAAACGTGCCCGAGGCGGCAGGCTTCAGCGAGGATCTCGTGCCATTGATTCTTGGCAGCCGCAAACCGATCCTTTTCGTCGAAGGCGAACAGGGCAGCCTCGACCTTGCCTTCTACCGCGCTTGTTATCCCGCCTGGACGGTCGTGCCTCGCGGCGGTTGCGAAGGCGTGATTCACTCGGTCGTCACCATGCGGCGCAATGCAGCGTTCACCCGAATCCAGTGCGCTGGATGGTTGACGCGGACGGCCACGACGAAAGCGACCGTGCGAATCTCGCTGCCCACGGCATCCAAATACTGCCCGTGGCGGAGATCGAGAACCTTCTCCTGCTCCCTACTGTCTCGCGCGCGATCCTAGAGATGAACGACCTCGAAGGGAATGAGTTAGAAACGAAACTCGCTGAGCTAAAGGCAGCAATCCTCGCCGATGCAACGATCGAGAAAAACGTGAGTGAGGTTGTCCTGAGCTATTGCCGTCGACGCATCGACAGAATGCTCAAGCAGATTGACTTCTCAGCGGACAAGTCGATCGCGGACCTCACTACCAGTTACGCCGCCCGGACGGGCGAGCTGGACGTCTCCGAGCTCGCCTCCGATATAGAAACGAAGATAGCCGCCGCTGTTAGCGCCGGTGACCTCGCCGCTCTGCTGGCGGTTTACGATCGCAAGAAGCCCCTTTTGGCACTGGCATCGTCCCACCTCCGCAACTGGAAGGTCGAGGTGTTCAGTGCTTGGACTACGCGCGCTATTCAGAGTACGCGTGACGACCGACTTCGCCGAGCCATTAGCTGCGTAATTCCGGACGTCACTGCCTTTTGAAAACGCTTGCCCCTCATCCAAGGTGAATTTGGTGAATTCGAGATTTGACTATCGATAAAGGTGACTCGCAGGAAGCTTGATGCGCTCCGAAAACCTGCGTGCCGATGAAAGAACCGGGCACGAGCCCTTTTGACCAGCCGGCCGCCGGCGTAGGCAAGGGCTTGTTCGACGCCCGCCTGTTCCTGCGCGTGGAGCTGGCCTCGTGTCGTCCAACAAAGGCGCCGACCACGCCAGGAATGTGCTGGTCAATGAGATCGAAGAAGCTGAACTTCGATTCCTGCCAAGGGATATGACGCTCGCGCCGAACCGGTCAGGAACTAACCAGCTGGTGGTGCAGCCAGACGCTCTCATCACTTCTCCAGGCTCTTTTGTCCTTGTTGAGGCCAAGCGTGTTCGATCGAGTTCCTTCCAGCCAGAGCAGCTGGCAAAGGAATATGTGGCAACGATGGCGCATGTAGCTACACGCACTCCTCGGGCTTCGAGGAAGCCCATCTCCGGGCAGCCCTCCGTGCTATCGCAGGGAAACACCCCGCCTGGGGCTGGCGGAAGGCCCGCTGGCACCTGCTGGCCCAGTCCGAGTGGGACGGCGTGGTGCTGAACAGGAAGCGCGTGCGCCGGCTCTGGCGCGATGAAGGGCTGGCCTGTAAACCCAGGGCGCGGAAGAAGCGCCGCACCGGGCCCGCCGGGGAGCAGAAACGGCTCATAGCCGAGTATCCGATGCATGTGGTCAGCTTCGACTTCCAGTCCGACGTGACCTCCTGCGGCTGGCACATCCGGTCCTTCAACGTCATCGACGAATACACGCGCACCGCGCTGGCCATCATTCCGTGCCGGCCTTTCAAGGCCTCGGACGTGGTCGCGGTGCTGGAGGACGTCATCGACGAAACCGGCACCGCTCCGACCTACGTCATGTGTGACAACGGGCCGGAATTCACTGCCGCCCGCGCTACTCGAGTGGTGCAATACCGCCGGGGTCGACACCGCATTCATCGACGCGGCACCCTGCCAGAACGGCTTCATCGAGTCCTTCAACGCCCAATTCAGAAGGGAACAACTCTCCGGAGAAATCATGGACACCATGTCCGAAGCGAAGTATTTGGCCGAGGAATGGAAAGCTATCTACAATCATGAACGGCCCCACGGATCCCTGGACGGCATGACACCGAAACGCGACTGGGAAACCTGGACGCAAGAAAACCAATTAGCTATCGCATAGGCGCTGGACTGCTAACGGGGCCAAACCAGTGCCTTGAACTGTCGAACGATTAGGGCCGGGGTGAAGACTTCGACGATGAGCTCCGCTTCGGAATCCTCTGAGCGTCTGACCGCGGTCTCCGCAGGTCGGGGGCCCAGATCAAGCGGATGAAGGTCCTCGGTGGTTTGGCGCGTTCCAAGGGATGGATTGACCAGTTGTTGTCGTATTCTCAGACCAGATAGGCCGAAGAGGGGCGGTCCTGGTGGACCGCCCCTCTTCTTTCTTATTCCCGCGCCCAAGAAAACCTGGATCAACCAACCAAACGAAACCTCAAACTGTCACAGACAGCGTGATCTATTCCCGAATCCCGCGAAGGTCAGTTGGCCGCTTGGTTCCACCGGCAAGCCAACCGAGACGACCTACAATCCCAGCCACCAGACCGCCGTGCTGTGAGGCATTTACGAAATCGAGAGGTTGGCGCTGACGCTCCACTTGGACCAATCCGTCCAGATGTCAAGGTCTCTCGAGCCTTCCTGGATGGCAGCCTTGTGGAAGACTTCCTCGTTTCCGGGCTCCCCGTTGACGAGCGTGCGGACGTTGTTGATGATCAGCGTCTTGCCGGCCCCAACATGGTATTTCCATGACGATGCACCCAAGAAATCGTTGCCGTCGAAGGGGGGCCAATACGTGTAGTCATCTTCCCAACGTTCTTGCTTGATGTTCACGTCCCGGGCCTTCTCGCAGTACACCTTTATCTTGTAGTTGACCTTCGTGACCTTGTAAATGGTGTATCCAGCGAATTCGGGCTTCAGTGCTTTGACCGTGCAGACAGTTTTGGTGGTGGCTGCCTGGGCCGGGGCGGCCAAGGCGAAGGGAACGGTTGTCAGTGCGAGCGAAGCCGCGGCTATGAGAGCAATTTTCCGGCGTGCAGTGCGGGATTCTTTTGTTGGTGTTCCTTTGGAAAACATGATTAACGCTCCTGGGTGATGATCGGGTGGACGTCCTTGGCTCATGTGTCACATAGCGATGGCAGCAGCCGTGTCGGTCCTAATTGGTTGGAATTGGATAAACCTCGAGAGGCCCAAGTTCCGTTTCCGGATTCGTTTAATCCGGTAACTCCATGTTGCGTCGGCGTGGGAATTGGGCACTTCCGTGCCAGCACGGTTTCCGAGAAGCAGGCTCCCCGGAAACGCCCCGCGGCGACGGTGTTCCGAATCCGCCCCTGTCGTGCACAACCCTATTGACGAGCTGGGCAGTGGGACGTGGAGACTGGCCAGCCCCTCGGCCAACCGGCCGACCGATCGGCGAACCGCTGATTGGACATAAGAACAGGGTGGTCAGTGTGGCGTTTAGCCCCGATGGGAACCGGATTGCCTCCGCCAGTGCCGACGGCACCGTCCGGCTGTGGCCAGGGCCCCCAGTCTGGCCAGACGTGCTATGTGCAAAGCTCACCCTGAACATCAGCCACGAACAGTGGCGTGAGTGAGTCTCACCGGGCATCGATTTCATCGAGGTTTGCCCGAGCATGGCCGTTCCTGCTGGCAGCACGACGGCCAGTCATGTCGCGGAAACCGGGCTGCCCCAGCGGTAGGTATCGGCAGGAATATCCTGAGGAATGCAGGAAAGTAAGGGGGCCCAATCACCTCACATGGGGCGCGACGAATGTCCCAATTTTCGTAGCACTGCAGCGCTTCAAAAAGACTGTCTCAGCAACAGGGAACCACACGCGCTGCCCGGCCCCTCCTATCACGGCCGGTACGCCTGCAACCTCCACCGGCAGGGGAAACGAGAGCCTTCCCATGCTGTAAATGGTCCACCTGAGCACCGCACTGCAATGACCAGTTCAAGTCGCCCCGAAACCTCATCGTGATTGCTTGAGGAACACTACCGCCGGGCGCTTGCAGGGACCCTGCTTCTCGGAAAAGCGTGCTGGCACGGTAGTGCCCAATTCCAACGCGGACGCAACATAGAGCTACGGGGTTACACGGATCCGGAACCGGAACTTGGGCCCTCGAGGTTTATCCATTTCCAATCAATCAGGAACCGACCCTTTCTAGTCACGGGAACATCAAAAATGATAAGCATCATGTTTCGCGGCGCCGGCGATGCCCCAGGCCTCCCCGGCGGACCAGCTCTCGCCATCCCCACCAGCCCCGGGTCCGCCACAGTCAACGCGGCGAGGGTTCGACAGCCTAGAACCCCGGCATCAAACACCATGCCGGGCTCCTGCAGCCTGGCCGCGCAGGAGCGGGTCAGGGATGCCGCGTATGACGCGGTCGAGAAGGTCCTGAACAGCCTGTTTCAGCCATTGAGCCCGCAGGCCCTCGCAACACGGTGGAACGATGCTGCAGACGCCATGACGAAACACCTTGAAATAAAGAACATCGGCCGATAGAAATTAGTCGATGGAAACAGAATTGGACTTACGCCATGCAGAACCCGGCGATGCCGAAGAGCTCGGGGACCTTCACCCCCGGTGCCGGCGCGAAGCGTATGCTGGCCTGCTGTCGGCAAACTTCTTCGAGCAGCAGAACCCCGCGGACCGCATTGCGCAGTGGTCCCAAATTCTCACGGGACCACATGCTGCCCGGCATTGGGTCGCCGTGCATGACGGACGCCTGATCGGATTTTCTGGCTCCATACCCCCGGCACAAGCTCAGTCACCGAGCTCTGGGGCATCTATCTACTCTCCGCTTATCACGGTTCTGGGCTCGGACAACGGCTCCTGGAGGCCACCATTGGCACGGAAAATGCGATGCTGTGGGTGGCCCAAGACAACCCGCGAGCCCAAGCGTTTTATCGACGTAACGGCTTTAGCCCCAATGGTACGAGAAAGGTCGTCGAAGACTGGGAAGGAATTCCTCTAATCCAGATGAGCCGCTGATACATATTGTCCGAAGCCAGAGAGACGCAAGTTGCGACTGCAAAGCCTAGTTTTGAGACGACTGTACACATTCCTGCACTCATTTCGGCCCTGGAAGTCGCAAGCGCAACAACCTTCCAGATCCTCGGTCACCGCAGTCGAAGGAGCAGGTGGTCTCAGGTGAACGAACAAGGCACTGGCAAGGCACCCGGATCCAGGTCGCGGGACTTTGGATCACGGCATGCAGCGTCGCCCCGCCGCTGCTCCGAACCGTGTTCGACGTGCTCGAAGTTATGGGACGGTGAGCGGCTGGAGATGCTGGGCGTTCCAAGTGCCAGAGCGTTTGGCAACCCCGTCGGTACCCTGCCGATTCATCGCAATTACAGATTCTGCAAAGTTTTGAACTACTGGAACGCCGGTTATCGGCGTTGAAATATCGCCAGAAACGCGGGGGATAAAACGCTTTCCGACGGGGCCGGGGTGTGTTCTCCGCGGGAGCCGGAAAAGGACGTGCCCGCATCCACGCCGCGGTGCATCAAACAGCCGCGCAAAAGCCCGTGGCGCTCTCTGGCTTGATTAGAGCTTTGCAGGAGCGCAACTGGCCCGCAATTCCGAGCGCTTGGCGGAACAGATTGATTGTAGGCACCAATCCCGATTCGTCGATCTGTCGAAGGATGAACTCAGAGGACTAGACGCCTGCAGCTTTTCCATAGAGGAATCCCAGCAGCCTAACGGAGTTCCTGGGTTTCAGGTGATTTCCCTACGAGGCAGCTCACGCTCACCAGAAACTCCATACATGATTTTAATTCTTGCGGGTCGCCGGCGATAGCCCTCGACGAGACTCACGAATAGTGCTCGCGAAATGGGGTGCGTGCCTCATTTTGGAAATGCTCGCGAAACGGGTCCGGCTCCGGGTGCTGCTGGGACCATGATGGATGGGCCAGGGGTTGTCGTTGTCAGCGCGCAGGGAGATCACCAGGGCGTCCGCGGGGGAGTATGCGCGGGCGACGAAAAAGGCAAGGGGCAGATTCTGGATGATCTCGTCGCTGTCACTGGCTGGTCCCGGGCCAATGCCCGCCGCGCCCTGTCCACGGCGCTGAAGCGTAAGACTCCGGTCCGGAAGGCGCGGCGGAAGCCTCGGCCCCGGACCTATGGATATGACACGCTGACGGCGCTGATCAGGGTTTGGCGGCTGGCCGGCATACCCTCGGGCAAGTATCTCGCGGCGACGATGGGACTGTGGCTGCCGAAGCTGGAGGCCTGCGGTGAGCTGAAGAACGTGCGGTTCAGCCCCGGAGTCCCGGACCAGCTGATGGCCGTCTCCGGGGCAACGATCGCGGACCGTCTGCCGTTCCCGCTCACAGGCCTGGACACCGATAACGGCGGGGAGTTCATCAACCATGCCATCGTCGGCTGGGCAACGGCACGGGACATCTACTTCACCCGGGCCAGGCCCTACAAGTCCAACGACAACGCCCATGTGGAGCAGAAAAAATGGGGGCATCGTGCGCCGGCACGCCTTCCACTACCGGTACGACACCACCCTGGAACTGCAGCTCCTGAACGAGCTCTACGCCCTGGTGCGGATCCGGTTCAACATGTTCACCGCCACGAAGAAGGCCGCCGGCTGGAGGGAGAACCGGAACGGGCACAAGACCCGCAGCTACGATCGGCCCCGAACCCCCTACCAGCGGGTCACTGACTCCGGTGTGCTCACACCAGGGAAAGCCGCCGAACTCGAGGCCCTATTCAACGCAACAAATCCCGCCAATCTCACCCGCGGAATCACGGACATCCAGCTCCAGCTCATCAACCCGCCGCCGACAAGACCCAGGCGATGCGCCCGTCTCCCACGCGAGCAAAAATACGTGAGGCACGCACAACCGTTTCACGAGCATCTTGACGTGAGGCACCACGGATGGAGCCTAGGGCGTCCTCGCCGACTTAACCGGATTAGGCGTCGTGCGGTGTGACATGCAAACAGGAGCGGAGTGCGGGAACTCCAGCCAGGGAACTCCCTATTCGTCGGGTTCGTAGTGTGATTCGAATCTTTCGGCGGTCATCGCGTAGCCATCGGTGCCGTCTTCGTTGTTGAACACGACGACGTCGCCCCTGTTGTAGTGTGTGCGGCCTTCCTTGGTCACCACGCTGCCGGCTTCCGGGGCAGCCTCAGCCCAGACCGGGGTGCATTTCACATAAGCACCCCGATGGAGCTGGAGGTAGGTGGCGGCGAAGACATCAGCGTCGACTGTGTGGATGTCGCCGTCGTCGTCCACCAGCCAGTCCCCGGGTTTGCACTGCTGTTCGCCGCCCCACTTGCGGTAGCTGAATCCTTCGGTGTCCAGGCGCAAAGGAATGGCGACCACGTACTGGTCCGGAAGGCGCCTGTAGCGACGGAGCTCCCTCATAAAAAGTCCCCTTTCCGTTCACGCCTGCGGCAGGTCAAAAACCCCACCAAAATCAGTTTCCCGCATATCCCGTGCCGCGGCCAGCCTGCCCAGCCGGTGGAGGACCTCCATATTTCCGGGGACATCCATGGCGCTCAGCGAGGTGACGATGTCCATTGCGGCAAGGGTTCCGTCCAGGCTGCGGACACTCGCCGGACGCAGGTCCACGTTATAACGCAGGTAACTCATCAACGGGGCACCGTTTAGAAGATCACCCTCCAGCTCCCCCAATTCCCGGTCGATCATCCTCGCGGTAGGGCTGGCGGACATCCACTGCAGCATCGTCTCCTGCAGCACGGCACAGTCCTGCAGCACGGACTTCAGCGCCCGCACGGCGTGACTTGCGGTCAGCTTTGCCTGGCTGACGGCAGGATCCGCCGCGCCTGTGCCGACCGATACCAGCAGCAGCTTCTCGGCACCGGTCTCCCAGCCCACGCGGTAGCCCTCCAAAGAGGCGTACATGAGCGCCTGCAGGGCAGGATTGTTGAAGGGACTGACACCACCGTCGACGAAGCTGCCGGTCACCGGGCTCACATTGCGTCCGCCCGTGATGGTGATGGTTTCCGGTTCGAAAAAGGACGGCGCAGCCGTGGAGGCCCGGACAACCTGCCAGAGAGGATAGTCCCGGTTACCCATCCTGCCGCTGGCCCCGGCAACAAAATACTTGCCGCTGGGATTGTTACTCACCGGCCACGGACTGCCGCTGTCCAAGCGCTTGATGACCACCAGTAATCCGGTCAGCAGCTCGGAGCCGCCCAAGGTGGTGTCCGTACCGAAGACATCCTTCAACTCCGCAACCAGGGCCTGCTCGTCGTACCTGGCGCGGAGAAGAACTTGGCGCAACCGGCTTTTCTCAAACACCCGCCACCCGAGGCTGAAATACTTCTCAGTGAGTTCGCCGACGCTCAAGCCCTGGGCGAGAGCCGCCGCGATGATCGCCCCGGTGGACGTGCCCGCTATCAGGTCAAAGTAATGGCAAAGACGAAAGTCATCACCGCTGCCGTGGCGTTCCCGCAAGAGGTCCTCTATCTTTTCCAGTATTCCGAGGCTCAACACGCCCCGCAACCCGCCACCGTCAAGTGCAAGAATGCGCTTGGGCCTGCCATCACAGCGGAAGTGCTCGTCCCGGTTCAGTATGCGATAAGGCATCTGGACGCCTCTTCTCATGTCGAGCTGCGTAACACCATGCTAGCTGGACACGGTTTGGTAGTCAGGGCCGTGCGCTTGACCATCGGGCGGAAACCGTCCTCAGGGCTGGGGCTGCCGATCCGCGAAGGTGCGTTCGTTACAGGCTAGACTCCACGAAGCCGGCCCCGGTCCTTCCAATTGGAAGCGTACTTTGGCGTCCGGAGATGCTCCATTGTGCGGATCCATGACCCTTGAAGCGCGTGACACGCGGGGAGGACTATTGACTATAGGCAGCCGCCGGATCGTTGATATTCGGACCGACGGGACGGAGGCTGGCCCGAGGGGCCGCGGAGCTGCGGCAGTGAACTTCGGGTGGCTGGGTGATTCGCTTCCACGGGCAGGAGACAGTGTGTACGCAGCACAAGGCGGCCGGCGCCAACCTCGTCGGCGTGTGGTTCTACAGCGGTGCCGGCCGGATCATAGGACGTTTCTGATGCGAAGCCGTTCGTCTTTACAGCAGTGGATTACGGTGCAGGCATGTCACGTGTTTTCTTGAGTCATTCCAGCCGGGACACTTGGCAGGCGGTTGCGTTAAAGCGGTGGTTGGTGCGGCAGGACCCTGGTCTTGCGGACGAGATATTCCTGGACCTTGATCCAGTGACGGGTATTTCGCCCGGTGAGCGGTGGAAGGAGGCCCTGCTCCGGGCCAATGAGCGGTGCGAGGTGGTGATCTGCCTGCTCTCTGCCAGCTGGGAGGCCTCCCGCGAATGCATGGCCGAGTACCGGACCGCGGAGAATCTGGGAAAGCTGATTCTGTGTGCCCGGCTAGAGCCTCTGGAGGAGGAAGGCGTCACCGGCGAATGGCAGCGCTGCGACCTCTTCGGCAACGGACCCACCACCGAAATTCCAATTGACGGTCAATGCAGTCCTGTTGTTTTTCTCACGGACGGCCTCCGGCGGCTGCACCAGGGGCTGCGCCGTGCAGGGATCGGGGCCGAGCACTTCGCCTGGCCGCCGCCGCAGGATGCTGGGCGGTCCCCCTTTCGGGGGTGGGAACCGTTCGAGGAAGCCGACGCGGCGGTATTCTTCGGCCGGGACGGACAGATCGTGCGCGGTTTGGATGCACTGCGCACCATGCGCAGCTCCGGTGTCGAGTCGCTGTTCGTGATCCTGGGTCCGTCGGGTGCGGGCAAGTCCTCGTTCCTGCGGGCGGGGCTGGTGCCGCGGCTGCGGCGTGAGGACCGGCAGTTCCTGGTGCTGAACACCGTGCGCCCCGAGCGCAACCCGCTCACCGGGGACCGCGGCCTCGCCTGCGCGGTCCATGCCAGTCGCATCCGTCTGGGACTGGACACCCCCACCCTGGGAGCTATCAAGGATGCGTGCACTCGCGTCGACACGGCACAACTGAAGGAGTGGCTGGCCGAAGCCCGGCAGGCGGCCGCCGAACGGCTGCTGGAGGTGCCGGTCGGGGCGTCGCCGCCCACCCTGGTCCTACCGCTGGACCAGGCCGAGGAGCTCTTCAGTGCCGATGCCGGCCCCCAGGCGCACCGGTTCCTTGATCTGCTTGCCGGTCTGCTGGACCACGAAGTCGGGACCGTGCCGGCGTTAATTGTTGCCGCAACGGTCCGTTCGGACTTCTACGAACCATTGCAGACCGCACCTGAGCTGGCCGGGCTTAAGAGCGTCGTCTTCGACGAGCTCAAACCTATGCCGGTCGCACGGTTTAGGGAGGTCATCCTTGGCCCGGCAGCCCGTGCCACCGGCGCGGGGAGACCACTGGAAGTAGAGACTGTTTTAGTGGACCGGCTGCTGGAAGAAAGCATTCAGGGCGCGGACACCCTTCCGTTGCTCTCGCTGACCCTGGCACGCCTGTACCAGGACTACGGCGGCGACGGGGATCTCCGTCTTGCCGAATACCATGCGATGGGTGGAATGCAGCAGGTGGTGCAACACGAGATCGACACCCTGCTGTCGCCGGGCCCTGCAGTGCGGCGGGGCCAGCTGGAGCTGCTGAAATCTGCGTTCATTCCCTGGCTGGCGACCATCAACCCAGACAACGACCAGCCGGTTCGCCGGATCGCCCGCCTGTCCGATCTACCGAACGACGCCCGGCCACTCATAGATGCCATGGTGGCCCGGCGTTTGTTGGTCGGGGACGAGCGCCTCGGGGAGACCGTGATCGAAGTAGCTCTGGAGAGCCTGCTGCGCCAATGGCAGGATCTGGCCGGGTGGCTGGCCAGCGAGCAGGAGGACCTCAAGGAGGCCGACAACCTCGAACGCGCCGCAGCCGCTTGGGAACGCAGCGGCCGCAATGAGGCGTGGCTCTTCGAAGGAGAAAGGCTGACTCGTGCCGAGACACTCTTCGGAAGACCAGGATTCCGGGAACGGCTGGACCCTGCCCGCGAGTTCCTCCGCGCCTCCCGAAGCCGGGAAGAGGAACGGCTCGCAACTGAGAAGAAACGGCAGGATGCCGAATTACGGGCGGCCCGCGACAAGCAGGAAGTGGCCGCAACGCACGCCGCGGATTTACGGAAACGATCTCGCATACTCAAGATCGTCCTATCATCAGCGGTCGTTATCACCATGGTCGCCGCGGCTGGCTTCGTGTGGGCCTCCTTTGCAGAGCGCGAGGCCACCGCGCGCGACCGCGAGGCCACTGCTCTTCGGCTTGTATCGGAAGGGCTGTCCATGCTCGAAGGGACCCGCGGCGGCGGCGATGCAAACGGTCTAAAGCGCATCCTCGCCGCGCAAGCGATTGCCTCGACAGCGGGAGGCGAAAGCGCATTACTAAGCGCCGTTAATATGAACCGTGAACTGCAAAAAATCATAGAAACGGCGACCAAAATCAGTAGTACAGCGTTCAGCCCGGACGGCAACCGGATAGTCGCCAGCGGTGCCGACGGCACATTGCGGCTGTGGGATGCTGCGACGGGCCGGGCTCTCGGGGAGCCGATGACCGGACACACGGGGGTGGTGACGAGTGTCGCGTTCGGCCCCGACGGGCGCCGGATCCTTTCGGGGGGTAATGACGGCACATTGCGGCTGTGGGATGCTGCGACGGGCCGGGCTCTCGGGGAGCCGATGACCGGACACACGGGGGTGGTGACGAGTGTCGCGTTCGGCCCCGACGGGGGCCGGATCCTTTCGGGGGGTAATGACGGCACGGTTCGGGAGTGGGATGCTGCGACGGGCCGGGCTCTCGGGGAGCCGATGACCGGACACACGGGGGTGGTGACGAGTGTCGTGTTCGGCCCCGACGGGCGCCGGATCCTTTCGGGGGGTAATGACGGCACGGTTCGGGTGTGGGATGCTGCGACGGGCGGGGCTCTCGGCGAGCCGATGACCGGACACAAGGATGCGGTGACGAGTGTCGCGTTCGGCCCCGACGGGCGCCGGATCCTTTCGGGGGGTAATGACGGCACGGTTAGGGTGTGGGACCCGGAGACCGGCCGGGCCCTCGGCAAGCCGATGACCGGAAACAAGCGTGGTGCGGTGACGAGTGTCGCGTTCAGCCCCGACGGCCGCCGGATCCTTTCGGGGGCTAATGACGGCATATTGCGGCTGTGGGACGCTGCGACGGGCCGGGCCCTCGGCGAGCCGATGACCGGAAACAAGCGTGGTGCGGTGACGAGTGTCGCGTTCAGCCCCGACGGCCACCGGATTCTTTCGGGGGCTAATGACGGCACGGTTCGGGTGTGGGACCCGGAGACGGGCCGGGCCCTCGGCAAACCGTTGACCGGGCACAGGGATGCGGTGACGAGTGTCGCGTTCAGCCCCGACGGGCACCGGATCGTTTCCGGCAGTACCGATGGCACGATAAGGCGTTGGGAGGCGGAGACGGGCCGGGCCCTTGGCAAACCGTTGACCGGACACAGGGATGCGGTGACGAGTGTTGCGTTCAGCCCCGATGGGCACCGGATCGTTTCCGGCAGTACCGATGGCACGATAAGGCGTTGGGAGGCGGAGACGGGCCGGGCCTTCGGCGAGCCGTTGACCGGACACARGGATGCGGTGACGAGTGTTGCGTTCAGCCCCGACGGGCACCGGATCGTTTCCGGCAGTACCGATGGCACAGTGGAGCGTTGGGACGCGGAAACGGGCCAGTCCCTTGGTAAGCCGATGACCGGGCACTTGAATGGGGTGTACAGCGTGGCGTTTAGCCCGGACGGGCTCCGCATCAGCACGGGGGGTAACGACGGCACGGTGCGGCTATGGGACGCGGAAACGGGTCAGCCCCTCGTTGGACCGATGACCGGACACGAGGGCCCGGTGTACAGCGTGGCGTTTAGCCCCGACGGCCGCCGAGTCGCCTCCGGGAGCGACGACAGCACAGTGAGGCTGTGGCCCGCACCCCAGACCCCGTCCGACACATTGTGTACCAAACTTTCCCAGAACATCAGCCACAAACAGTGGCGTGAGTGGGTGTCTCCGGGCATCGACTACATCGAGGTCTGCCCCGGCCTTACCGTTCCTCCGGACACGCCAGGCAACCGTCGGAAAAAGACTACCCCAAGCCAAGATTGAAACCAGGCGGAAGCAAATTCACCCTGGGCAGAACGTGGTCAGAGGGCGAAGGTATAAGCGGAATATCCGCCCATATTGCTCTGGCCGATGCACAGTGCTACAACGGAGGCACGACTCCGAGTATGAAAGATGCTGTGGGTCAAGTTGAGGAGCAGATTGCATTGCAGGCTCCACTTCATCACGAGGATGTGCGTGGTGGCCCGGGCCTTGGTACGGCGAATGGCGACTCCTTCCGCCCTCTGGCCAGCAGAGGGCCTTGCCAAATTGACCCAAGGGCTGGCTTGGGACGGAAGTGCAAATGACTACGCGACAACTCACTTCTGTAATCGGGGTGACGACGGGCTTCGTAATCCTAGTCTTGGTCTGCGTCGATTGGTCACCCACAGCCCTACAGGACCCTGCTCGAACCCTAGGTTTAAATGCCCAAGGGGTACTCCGGTGGGGGGAGAATCCGAACCGGACTCCGTTTACAGTTTTTGAACTGACACTGTTCTTGGGCGTGGGCTTAGCATTCGTTCTGGCTGGTGTGACGGCGTGGCGGAGCCGGCCTTCCCGGAATCCGGGGCTGCTGTTGGTTGTGGCGGGTTGGCTTTGGCTGGCGTCCGGGATTCGCCGTTCCAGCGACCCGGTGGCGTTTACGCTCGGTGTAACGCTTACGCTGATGTATCAGCCTCCCTTGCTGCAGTTGGCGCTCAGCTTTCCGTCAGGAACGCTGCGCAGTCGAGCTGAAAAAACTGCCGTAGCGTTCTTCTACACTTCTTGGCTGTTTGCCCCCGTACCAGGCTGGGCCTTCTTCGATCCTCGCCTCCATGTCACGGCGGGGGAGTCCACGTCCCGCAATCTGTTGCTTCTTTGGGACAGCCCGTCCCTCATGACCGCGCTCGGGAACGCAATCCGCATATTGCAGATCTCGGTGGGAGTCGCGATCGTAACGGTCCTGATCGCCCGTTGGCGCGCGGGGACAAAGGCCTACCGTTCGGCATTCCTGCCGCTATGGCTTGCCGTAATCGTAAAAACAGCGGCCACCGTGTGGGTGTCCCTCGCCGTGATCCAACTGTCTGGATCTCTGTCCTCAGAAGCGTTGCTCTGGCAATATCCCGCGACCTCAATTGTGCCGCTGGCCGTATTATTTGGTCTGTGGCGCTACCGTTTCGCGCGTGGCACATTGGGTGATCTCATGGTGGAAGTCGGCTCAGCCCCGGTTAGCGACAGACTAATCGGCGCGCTTCGGCGATCAGTCCACGACCCCACCCTCACTTTGCTGCGTTGGTGGCCCGATCAGGCGTCCTTTGTTGACAGCAAGGGAGTTCCCCAGACGTTGCCGGATGGTTCAACCGGACGCGCCTCCATGGTCTTGGAACGCCACGGAACACCAGTAGGGGCCCTGGTTTTTGACGAAGCCCTCCAGGACCAGCCGCAATTGTTGGCCGCCGTGCGCGGCGCAACGTCGCTGGCCTTGGAAAACCAGCAGATGGAGCAACAGCTCCGGGACCAACTCATTGAGGTCCGTCGCTCCAGGGAGCGAATCGTAACGGCTGGCGACTCCCGGCGTCGTCAGCTTGAACGGGATCTTCACGACGGAGCTCAGCAACGCCTGGTCGCCGTGTCGATGGAGCTGGCGCGGGCCCAGCGTACGACGGATTCGCTGGAGGTACAAAGCCTAGTCGGGCAGGCAAGGGCCGAGCTTTTGGATGCACTGGACGAGTTGCGCGAATTGGCGAGAGGCGTGTACCCCCCCTCGCTTCGGGAGAGGGGACTGGCTGGCTCCCTGACCGCGTTAGCGGAGCGATCGTCGCTGCCCATGGAACTGGATCTCAGGACGAACAATGGGCTTCCGGCTCACGTGGAGCTGGCTGCCTACTTCATCTGCGCAGAAGCCGTCACCAACGCTACGAAGCACGCCAGGGCGGCCTGGGTGCGAATCTGCATCGACGGAAACGAAAAGGAGTTGCGAATCGAGATCGTAGACAACGGAATTGGTGGTGCCCTGCCGGGACCCGACGGCGGGCTGCTGGGGATTGCGGACCGAGCAGCGGCACTGGGAGGCCTATTGTCCATCGACAGCCCTGAAGGCAGAGGGACGACGATACTTGTCGTCCTTCCCTTCTCCACGGACCCGGAAGGCGACCTGCCATGACGCTGCGTGTTGCCATCGCTGAAGACTCGGCATTACTGCGCCGGGGATTGTCCGCCCTGTTGCAGTCCGAAGGTCTAGAAGTCGTAGCTGAGGCTGCCGATGGCCCGCATCTGCTGGAAGCGATTGACAAACGTGGGGCCGACGTAGCTGTGGTGGACATCCGGATGCCACCCAGTTACACCGTTGAAGGCATCCAGGCCGCCGAAACCATAAAAAGCAGACACCCCGAGATCGGCGTTCTCCTACTGTCCCAGTATGTGGAAACGGAAAACGCGATGTCCCTATTGAAGAATGGGGCCAAAGGCTTGGGCTACCTGCTTAAAGAGCGGGTGTCAGATGTTGACGAATTCATTGACGCCCTGCATCGCGTTGCTGCGGGGGGAACGGCCATCGATCCGGAGCTTGTTACACGACTGGTGGCCCGTCCACATAAAGGTCACGATCGAGGCGACGACCTTACGAGCCGGGAGAAGAGCGTCCTTGAGTTAATGGCCGAAGGGCGCACCAACCAGGCAATAGGGAAGTCGCTCTTCTTAGGTGAGCGGACCGTAGAGGCCCATATTCGGAGCATTTTCCTTAAGCTCGAGTTGAGGCCCGAGCCCGAGGACCACAGACGTGTGCTTGCCGTCCTCACGTACCTTCGAGGAGTCGGATCGGGCCGGATTTCTGGATAGCCGGCCGGGGCCGCGGTTCCTGCCCGATGTGCGGCATGGTTAGGCAGCTATCGCTGCCTCCGCTGACGCGTCGTTGGTTGCCGCACTGGCCATCTCGGCTGCCTCCAGCGGGGCTAGGAGGAGCGCCCGCTGGGTTGCGGACAGCGTCTGTGGAAAGGCGAGCGCAAGATGGGCCAAATGCAGTGCGGCAACGATGTAGTGCGTGCCCGATGTCCCTCCCAGCGACCGCGCTACGCTCGCCCTGATGCGTTCCAGGCTCAACGTATTCCCCTGATTGGCCAGTGCCAGGCGCGCGAGCATGTGCTCCGGATGCCTCTGGACCTTCCTGTCCATTTCTGCTGCAGCCTGAAGCTGTGTTCTGGTCCAGTGACGATCCAAGAGCTGGGCGGGGTCCTCTGCCCCCGTGCGATGTGCTCGGTGGATGGTGCTCACCGATTCAGGCGTGGACAACATTGACGTACTCCTTAGGACTGCTGAGGGGTGGCAACGGAACTTGTAGGTTGATCTGTGCCGCCTGGCTTAAGTCCATACTGCTTCGCGCGTACGGGTCCAGCATCCGTGCCAGCACGCATTCTGGCCGGAGACAGACGACGCATGTCTGTCTCTAGCGTCGCCGCCCCCCTCCCGAACGGGCCCAGGCAGGTGTCACACCCGTGGTAGAAGGCACTCGTGATCCCGCCGCCAGCAGTTTGTCCCTTCAACCTGCGGTGCCGAACCGGCCGAGTGCCTAGCCGGTCGCGGTTTTTGCATCGCGCGCTGCACCGTTGAGAGCATCGGCAGCCCTTATCAGGGTGAGGTGTGAGAACGCCTGCGGATAATTACCTGCCATGCGGTGGCTGCTTGTGTCGTATTCCTCGCTCAATAACCCCAAGTCATTCCCGTAGCCGATGAGCCTGTCCATAAGCGTCTTCGCTTCAGCAATCCGGCCCGTCCGCGCATACTGCTCTACCAGCCAGAAAGAGCACGCCATGAAGGGGTGTTCCCCCGGCTCGAGACCGTCCAGGCAGGCTTCCGTGCGGTAGCGCATCAGCAGGCCGGCCTCGTCAAGCAGGTCACGTTCCAGACGGGACACCGTCCCGAGAATTCTTTCGTCGTCGTAAGCCAGAAAGCCCACCTGTGGCAGAACAAGAAGGGATGCGTCTACCTCTGTGCCCCCATACGTCTGGGTAAACGAGTTAATTGTACTGTTGAAACCTTGCTCCAAGATTTCGGTGCGGAGCCCGTCCCTGATCTCCGCCCATCGCCCGACCGGACCGTCAAGACCGTATTCCTGGACAGCTCGCACTCCGCACTCCATTGCGGCCCACATCATCACACGGGAATGAGTGAAGTCCCGTTTCTCGCCCCGCATCTCCCAGATACCGTGGTCCTTGCGTTCGATGTTGTTCTCTACGAAGAGAAGGATGTTTCGTTGGAGAGGCCAGGAGAAGTGGTCTTCATGCACGCCTTGGTTGCGGAGCTTTGCCAGCGCAACCATGACTTCACCCACAACGTCACCTTGGTATTGGTCGACAGCACCGTTACCAACCCGCACAGGGGCGGAGCCGTTATAGCCCGGCAAGTGACTCAGGACGCGCTCGTGCAGTTCGCGCTCACCGGCTATTCCATACATGATTTGCAGATCATGGGGATCGCCGGCGATAGCCCGAAGAAGCCAGTTCCTCCAGTACAGAGCCTCCTGTTGGAAGCCATGGGTCATCATGGCTTCCAACGTTAGGGCGGCGTCCCGGAGCCAACAATAGCGATAATCCCAGTTACGTTCGCCACCGAACTGTTCCGGCAGCGAGGTGGTGGGTGCGGCCACAATTCCGCCGGTCTTCTCGTGAGTTAGTGCGCGCAAGACGAGCAGTGAGCGTTCTACTTCCGTGTCATAGTTCCCTTGGGGAAGGTAATTGCTCGACCAGCTTGTCCAGTACCTGCTGGTGGCTTTCAGCGCCCGGCCGACGTCGAGTGCCGGCGGCGGCATACTATGGGATGAAAATGAATGAAGTTGCAGGTCGAAAGTCTGGCCGGCTTCCACCTTGAACTCACCTACGTGCGAATAATCAGGCCCGGCCTGGGGGAGACCATCCGCTCGTAGCATCACAGCCTGCGGGCCGGCGACCGCTAGCAACGCCTCTCCGTCGTCGTCTTGAATCCGACGGACCCAGGGCACGATTTTTCCGTAGCCGAACCGCAGCTCCAATTCTTGGCGCATCAGGACCTGCCCAGTGACCCCTTGTATCCTGCGGATCAAAGAATTGCCTCTTCCACCGATCGGCATGAATTCAGTGACTAGGACTTCCCCGCTTCCGGTCCTCCAACGCGTCTCCAATATGAAAGTGGAGGGCCTGTACCGGCGGTCTACTTCGGCAATACGGGAGATTAGCCCGTCCTCATGAGCTGGTGCGAGTAGCCAACGACCATGATCGTTGGTCCCAACCAAGGCTCCGAAAACCGATTCAGAGTCGAACCGTGGCAGACAGAGCCAGTCGATACTGCCTTCGCGTGAGATCAAGGCGCCGGTGCGAAGGTCTGATAAAAAACCGTAGTCCTCGATCCGTGAGGTCATGTTCCTAACTCAACCACATCCAACAGCGCGTCGCAGCACGGTTGCAGACATAAAAGCTCGACTCATTGTAGAGATGCAAGTTGCATGCGGGCCGACCGTTTCGGATTGCGCTTCGGGGCCCGTGAGCAGCGGTGTCCGCCCGCGGTGCCGCCAGGCCGCTCCTCTTCGAACTGGTGAAGGCACCTGCTGCTTACATCATGCTCATAGTCTCGGGTTATCGGCAGAAACCGCTCCAGTAGTAAACATGAAGATCCGCCCCCAGCCTGGAGTCAGTCTGTATGGACAACAAGCGGCAGAGGCGGCGGCTGGGCCGCGCCATCCGAGCGGACGTCCGGGACGAGATCAAGGTAGGGCAGGCGCCCAAGAAGGCGCGAGCGGCAAGGCTGCAGGAGATCCGAGATAAGCGCTACCGCGCCAGGCCCAACACGTTAGTCGACTGGACGCTCTGCGGCGACAGGTTTGAAACAACGAGGGCACCCACGCCGATGCCAGGCGCCCCATCCTGAGGGTCAGAAGCTCGGAATGGCGCCAGCTACTGCCCTTTACGGCAATGGGACCTGTGGAGCCGGAACTGCTCCGTGCTTGACCTACGGCGCGGAAAACAGCCTAGAAAGTTGGAGCACGCGCCCGGCCGGCAAACACGTGGAAGCGGCGCCACAAACTTCCAATTACATGGATCATTATGATTCAGTTCGCTGGCAAAGTGTCGGGCGGCATTCCGCAGATTTGCTCTTGGAAGTTCTTCCAGATAGCTCTGCGCCTCACATCTTCTTCAGGGGTACTCGTGCAGGGGGCGCGGTTGTGAGGTTCTACGGTAGCGTGGCCGTTTTCTAACTTAGGTGGCCCGGGCTGATGTCGGGGTCTCGGGCACCGAAGTACTTTGCCCGTGAATCCGAGGGCCCAGTAGGCGTGCAGAACGTAAGGATCTCCTGATCTAACCCGATCGTTCCGGCTGAAGGAAAGGCTGCCCAGGCTCACGCCCCCGGCGACCAGGGCGGCACTGACCTGAATCCGGCCCAGCGGGTAGGCCTACCCCGTGGGCAGCTTGTCCCGGTCGTAGCGCTGCCACGGTTCTTCTTCTGTCATTCCTGCATCGTAGACGCCGCGGCGGACGCCAGTACCTTGCCTTGGTGGACTGCGTTGGGCGTGTGAGGATGTGCCGATGGGGCATAAGAGGCAGTCACGGAAGAAAATTCTGTCCAGGCTTGAGCAGTCAATGGCTCAGCTGCAGCCGGTCAGTATTGCCCGTTCCTTCAAGAAGGGCACGGAACGGCACGGCGTGGTCCAGGAGATAGGCGATGAGTGGATGCTGATGGCATCGATCCGGGATGGCGGCTACCTCAATGGGTACATGGCCCTCCGGCCTAGGTATGGCCCGGACGCAGCCGGCCGCGGTGCGCAATGTCTAGCCCTAGCGCACCGCCGCCGGCACCTACTCCGGTCTTCCCTGCCGTCAGTCCTTGCGGCGGGGGAGTACGAGAAGGGCATCACCCACGGGTCGCTCACCGGCCGCGTCGGAGGGCGAGTTCACGACCTTCCCGCCGACGACCATGGTGGTCGATCCGCCGCCGTCCATGTTGATGGCATCGACCATTCCCAAGGAACGGGCAACATCGGCCGATTCCTTGATGCTCAGCCCGAGTGCCGTCGTCTGCCGTCCATCGGCGGTGACGATCAGCGTGCGCCCCTGGGCATCGACACCGGCGATCGTGCGGGGGTTGCGTTTGTGGACCCAGCCGTAATAGAAGCTGTTGCTGTCGCCGGCGTGGACCATGCCGTCTCGCTTTGCGGTGATCTTTTCCTGGCCGCCGGACACTAGCACCGGGCCACCATTGACGACGTCGGTCGAGGAACCGGCCTTCAGCGGCTTGCCCTGTTCGTTGATCAGATCCGTGTCGAGCTCGATCCGCGTGCCGACCTTGGCCACGCTCTTCAGGCGTTGCACGTCTGCCCCAATAGCCTGGAGTGTCCGCCCGTGCGCGGGAACTGCCATACCGCGGGAAGTGTTGACGGCGGTGACGGTGCCCCGTTCATCGAGGACAACTTCCAACCCCGGCCCTGAAGGCGTGGAGGCCGCGAACTCGGGCGTGAAGCCGACGATTTCGTCCGGATCAGTGCACGTCGCATCGTGCACGGGGAGCGAGGTTGGGGCGTCGTCGGTCCCGCCGCAGTTGCGGATCAGCCCCGGCACACGGTTCAGGCCGTCCACCGCCAACTTGGCCTTGCCAGGCGCCGTGACGGTGCCGTCCCAGTGCAGCCGCTGCACTGAGGAACGGTTCGTGGTGCCGTCAATCACGAGCGAAGGCCGGTCGCCGACAGGCTCGCTGAGGATTTTCCCGTTGGCGACGGCGGTCCCGGCCGGGTCGCCCGGGGCGCCGGCTTTGGGATCCAGCACGAAGTAACCGCCATTCGTGGCTGCCAGTGCGCCGTCCGCGGCGGCCAGAGCGCTGGTTGTTTCCCGGTCCTGGAGGTTGGGTCCGAAGCTCGAGCTGAGTTCGCCCCGGAACTTCTTGGGGTCGATAGTGAGGACTTCGAGCTTCCACGGGCCGCGGGTTTGTCCGCTGGTTTCGGCGTCGCCGTCCCAGCCGGTGTACAGCACTGAGGATGCGTAGCCGGCGGCCTTGATCTGTGCCACCGTGGCTGTGCCGTCAGCTTTGGATGGGAACTGCCCGGCTCGCACCCGGTATCCGAGGTCGCCGCCCGCATCTGCGAGCTGAGGGGACTGCACATGTTCGACGCGGGCCTGAATGCCTGCTGCCTGAAGCTTTGCTGCGACTGCCTGGGCGTGAACCTGGTCGGAAAGTGCTGATGCAGGGGCGTCCGGGTCGGGGGAGTTCGCGGGGATGGCGACCTCTGCCGTCCAGAAAAGGGAAGCGTCAGGGGCCCCGCGTGTGATGGAGGTCCTGGTCAGTCCGGGGGCCAGCGTGGTGTCAGCGCGCTTCTCGGGCAGATCCGAGGCGCCGAGATCCAGTTTGGCTGCACTGATCGGGGCGGTAGCTGGGCGTGAGGATACTGTCGGGGCTGCATTGACGGGGCCTACGGGGGTGAGGAAGGCTGCCGGGAGTCCCAGGGCCAGGGCAGCGATTGCAGCCCTGCTGACGTTTTGTTTGGGGAGAGTCATGCTGGGAAGTTATCGCGGTCCGCCCCTCCCGACGGCACTCAAACGGCGCTGTTCAGCGAGACTTGGCGAACCGTTCACGCGCCGTTTCACCTTCCAACGCCCCCGGCGACAGGGCATGCACGAGCGGACCTGCCCCCAGTCTTCGGATCTTTCCTGAGTCCCAAAGCTGAAGGCCACCTCCGCAGAGGTGGCCTTCAGCTTTGGTGTGGATGCCGGCGATGGGTGATCGGCGGTCGTCAGCCGGTCAGTGGTGGATTAGCCGTCCTCGTGGCCGGTCGAGCCGGCGGGGATGCCCGGCACGTTGTTCGGGCCATAGATCTTGGCGTCGCCCGGGTACGGGCTCTGCCAGTTGTGGGCCTGGTACCAGGTCCAGCGGTTGAACAGGTACGGGTTCGCGGAGTCTTCCTTCGCGCCTTCCCCGGTCAGGTGCTGCTGCTTGGACCAGGTGTCCCACTGTTCGGCGATGTCCTGCATCGGGGCCGGGACGGACGCTGCTTTGGCTGCACTGGTGTTCACCGCGGTGGCGGCTGCGCCGGTTTTGCCGAGCGTGTCGGTGCCGCAGGCTGGGGCGGTTTTGACGCCTTCGGTCAGCGGGACCTGGTTCGGGACCGCCTTGTACGGTGTCGGGTCGGCTTTGTTGGTGAAGGCGGCGAACATCGGGGTGGCGGCGGCGACCTTCTGGTTCAGCGGCTGGGCACCGAGGATCTGCTGGATGGTCCGCACCATGTTGATCTGTGAGTAGAACGTGCTGACGGTCTTGCCGTGTACCGCGTAGGGGCTGATGACCTGGACCGGGGCGCGGTGGCCGTCGACGTGGTCGGCGCCGTCCTGGCTGTCGTCCTCAGCGATGAAGATCGCGGAGTCCTTCCAGTACTTCGAGTGCGAGATCTCGTCGACGATCTTGCCTACGGCGAGGTCGTTGTCCGCGACCTGGGCCCGCGGGCCGGCGGTGCCACCGGTGTGGTCGCTGGACAGCCATGTCATCTGGAAGTTCTTCGGACCGTTCTTCTTGAAGTCCTGCTTCCAGGTCTCGTAGCGGTAGATGTCCGGCACCGAGGTGTCGAACGGCGCCGCGTTCGGGTCTGTGATCGCGTTGAGCGAGGGGATGTCCGAGCTGGCGTGCATCTGGAGCGAGGGGGTGAAGAGCTGGGACGGGTCGCCGCCGGCCATCGTGCTCGTTGCCGCGCAGTAGTACTGCTGCCAGGTCGCGCCGGCCGGCTTGCCCTCGCCGTACTCGAACTCCCCGTAGTTCCTTGCGGTCTTGCCCGCGGACTCGATTGCCGTCCAGAGGAAGCCGGAGCGCTGGTGGCCCAGGACGTCCTCTTCGGTGTCGTAGGAGCGGGTGTACTCACCTGCGCTGGTCTCGCTGTAGGCCGGGTTGTCGCCCTGCATCATCCAGTTGTGGCCCTCGGCCGAGTTCGTGCCGATGTCGTAGGTGTTGTCGTACAGGCCGAACTGGTTGGCCAGTGCGTGCTGGTTCGGGGTGACTGTCGCGCCGAACTGAGCGAGGGAGGCGTCGCCGTTGCCCTGCTTCATGTCGCCGTAGATCTGGTCGTAGGTGCGGTTCTCTTTGACGATCAGGAACACGTGCTTGATCGTCGACGGGTCTCCGATCCGCTTGGGCACGGCCACGGCCGGGATCTTGGCGGCGGCTGCGGCCGTCGATTCCTTCACGGAGCTGCTGTCCCAGCCGTTTTGCTTGAATACGGTCTCGGTGTGGTGCTGGATCTGTTCGTCGTTCGGCAGGGTGAATTTGGTGAGCGAGGCGGTGGTGGAGTGTGTGCCGTGACCGGTCGCGACCGTGGTGCCGGGGCCCTTGTTGAAGCTCAGCTCCGGGCCGCGCGCGTCGATGCCGCGGGTGTTGGTGACCACGATCTGGCCGTTCACGGCGGTGACGTTCTGCGGGAAGTAGTCGGTCGGCAGCAGGCCGATGTAACTGGCGGGGTCCTTCGGGTCCTTCTTGTTGACCTTGTAGACCGCAATCGCGTTCGCACGGCCCAGGGAGACCAGCAGGTGGTCCCCCTGCATCGTGATGGCGGTTGGCTCATAGCCCACCTGCGAGGAGGCCCACGGCTGGGTCGCGATGGTCTGCAGGACCTTGTTGCTCGCGGTGTCCACGACCGAGACGGTGTCGCTGTTGGTGTTCGCCACGTACAGGGTGGAGCCGTCCAGGTGCATCGCGGTCGGGTGCAGCTGGACGTCGATCGAGGAAACCGGAGCGGAGGTGTTCGCCGTGTCGATGACGCTGAGCGTGCCGGTCGTGGAGGTACCCAGGTACGTGTCCGCGGGAACCTGCGTGCCGTAGGAGCCCATCGTCGCCTCGCCCGCGGCAGCCTGGCGGCCTCCCTCGTTGGAAACGTACAGCCTGGTGCCGGCGAACTTCAGCTGGCGGGGGGCGATGCCGGTGTTGAAGGTTTGCTTGAGCGTTCCCGCGGCCGGGTCGATCGCCACGACGGTGTTCTGGCCGTTGACGGCCGCGTACAGGGTCGAGCCGTCCGGGGAGAACGCCATGCCGGCGGTCAGCGCCTTCTTGCCGTCAGCGGTCGGGACGCCGATCTTCGTGCCGGTGCCGAGCGAACCGTCGGCGTTGAAGGGGTAGCGGACGAGGCCCGTGGCGACCGGGGCGTAGAGGAACTTGCCGTCGGGGGAGAAGACCGGTCCTTCCTGGCCCACCGAACCGTCGGTGAGTTTCTGGTAGGCCGTGTCCGGGTAGCCCGCGTTGCTCGCCGCCGTCGCGAACGAGGCGGCCGCGAGGGTGCCCGCGGCAGCGACCGGCTTGTAGGTCTTGAGGTCAAATACCTGCAGGGCGACCGACCGGTCGGCGCTGGTCCCGACCAGATAGCGGCCATCGGGGCTCACGGTCGAGCCCATGATCTTGCCGAACGGCGTCATCAGACGGTCGCCGATGGGCTTGATCACCTGGTTCGAGGAGATCTGCTCCCCGTTCTCGTCCTGGGCTCCGACCTGCTGCTGGCCGAATGGGATGGTCGACGCGGCGGCGAGGCCGCCGCCCACCAGGGCAAGCATGCAGCTTGCGGCCACGATCGAGAGCGGTTTGCGAGCGAGTACGGCTGCCGACAGCCGACGCAGGCCGAAGTGACCGGGGGGTTGCTCGTTGGGGGATTTTTTGTTTGTTCTTGACTTACTTGTCATGCGGATGAACGTATGGATCTCAGCTTAATTCCCTTTGCTGCTCAGCTTAATTCCATCGCCGACTTTGGTGACGTTAAAGGTTCGCCCCGGCAACTACTGCCTACCGAGAACGCGTCGACACGGGCTTTTGCACGTTTGCTGATCTGGACAGAGACGTGGCCGCCGGTTACGAGCTCTGCCCGTGTCGAGAAACTCTCGAGGAGACGGGCGCAAGCACCGCGAAGCCCGCAAAGAAACGTCGCATCGCAGCAGCGGCAGGGATTAGGCCCTATCTGCAGGGTTTACGCCCGGACTTTCACATCCGAGGGTCCGGTATGGAGTCGCCGAGCCTTCATTCATCTTTGCGTCTTCAGTATGGACTTGCCACGTGATGGCCTGCCTGTCGCTGTGGGAAGACGGTAAGCAGACTTCCCTTCGTTGATTGCCGTTCACAGTTGGTTTACCTAGGCAACTTAGTGTCGCCCCTGCGAGCGAACCCAACAGCGCCGCAATACCCCTGGTCCACGGGCCTCGCTGTCCCCAACCCATCGGTAGGAGACCCGGCGCGGATGGACCCGGTGCCCCTGCCTAAAGGCCGGCAAGCAGAGCCGGCTCCCGATAAGGAACGAGTAGTAGGTCTCATGACTCATCCAGCAAAGCGGTTCCCCAAGAAGCGAATAGCTCTTGCCACCGGCGCCGCGGCCCTCGCGGCCTGCACCCTGACCAGCGGCCTGCTGGGCCTCGGTGCCAGCCCGGCCTCCGCCAAAGGAACACCCCCGTCCGGCACCGCGACGCCGATCAAGCACGTCGTGGTGATCTTTGGAGAAAACGTCTCCTTCGATCATTACTTCGCCACCTACCCCAAGGCGGCGAACACCGCGGGGGAAGCCCAGCAGGGCACCGCCGCTGCCGCGGCCCGGTTCACTCCGGCGGCCGACACCCCGAAGAACATCGCGACCCTCGCCCATGACGGCCTGCTCGCCCCAAACAACCCCAATGCCGTCCAGCCCGCCCGGCTCAGCCCCGCCCAGGCGGTCACCTGCGACCAGGACCACACCTACACCGCCGAACAAAAGGCGTACAACGGCGGCCTGATGGACAAGTTCGTGGAGTTCACCAGCCGCGACGCGTGCGGCGCCAACCAGTACGGCCGTGCCGGCCTCACCATGGACTACTACGACGGCAACACCGTCACCGGGATCTGGAACTACGCGCAGAACTACTCCATGAGCGACAACCACTTCAGCACCGTCTTCGGCCCCTCCACGCCCGGCGCGCTGAACCTGGTCTCCGGCCAGACCCACGGTGCCAAGGAGTTCACGGCCGCGGGACAGCCCCTGACGCCGACGGCCAGTGACAGTGCCGTGCGCGTCCCCGACGCCAACGGCGTGGGCACCGTCATCAACGACCCGGACCCGGTCTATGACGACTGCTCGAACAACAGCCACGCGAAAAGCAGCAACCTCATCGGAATGACCGGCAAGAACATCGGTGACCTGCTCACCGCCAAGGGAGTGAGCTGGGGCTGGTTCCAGGGCGGATTCACGCCCACGGCCGCAGCCTCAGGCACGAGCCCGGCATCCTGCGGGGCCACGCACACAAACGTCGCCGGCGTCTCCAGCACTGACTACAACCCGCACCACCAGCCGTTCCAGTACTACGCCTCCACGGCCAACCCCCACCACCTGGCCCCGGCCAGCGACGCGGAAATCGGCCACAACGGCCAGGCTAACCACCAGTACGACGTGAGCGACTTCGACAAGGTCGTCAACAGCGACAACATGCCCGCAGTGTCCTTCCTCAAAGCGCCGAACTACCAGGACGGCCACGCCTCCTACTCTGATCCGGTCGATGAGCAGAACTTCATCACCAAGCAGGTCAACGCCGTCCAGAAGTCGAAGAACTGGGACAGCACCGCCGTCGTGCTTGCCTACGACGACTCCGACGGCTGGTACGACCACGTCGCGGCCAAGGTGAAGAACTCCTCCAACAGTCCCGACGACGCCGCCTGGTGCCTTAATGCCTATAACAAGGGCGTTCCCATGTCCGGCGGCTACGCCGACCGCTGCGGCCCCGGCCCGCGCCAACCGCTCGTGGTCATCTCCCCCTACGCGAAGAAAAACTTCGTCGACCACACCGAAACGGATCAGGCCTCCATCCTCCGCTTCATCGAGGACAACTGGAGCACGGGTCAGATCGGCGACGCCTCCGCTGATGCGACGGCCGGGTCGATGACCGCCATGTTCAACTTCCACCACCAGCGCAACGACAAGGTGCTGCTGAACGAACAGACCGGCGCAGTCGCCTCCATCACCCGCACGCCAAACCGCAGGTAGCAGGCTGTCAACACCCGGTAAGGCAAAGGAGGGGAGCCCAACGGGCTCTCCTCCTTTGCTGTCTGGTAGGCACGTGCGCCAGCCCGGCCCCGGAAGTGAACTGGAGGAACTCCTGCCGCACTTCGAAGCCACCTTGGCTTTGCTGCCTCACACCTTGTACCGAGGCGACGGGGACGTGGGCCCAGAACGGGGACTGCGAGGAACCGCCGACGCTGACCTCCGCAGGTTAGACCACTTTGTCCGAGGCCTGGATGGCGAGGCCAGGTTCCTACGCTAACGGGTGTGGGGCCGTCCGGACCAGGAGTGCGGGGAGGCTAGTCGGCACGGTCCCTGCGTAAACCTTGGCGATGTACCCCCAAATCTGGGCAACGCCCAGGCCATCACCAGCGTTAGAGGCCGCGCTTATCCCAAGACGCAGGGGAGACTCTGAGTGTTCTGGAGTTGAAGGTGACCAAGAACCCAGAACAGTCGGGGCCGGTGCCCTCCCCCAGTAGCACCGGACCCGGCGTCACAAGGCCCGCGCCAGGCTGGGGTAGCATGGCCGGGAACTTGTGGCGCCTGCGAAGTGGAGAACTGAAGCGGGCGGGGTCGACCCGCTAGACGGAACACGTCAATTGGGGAAGCTACGAAGCGCCCGCTGGCTGCTGGTTGAACTCGCCGAAGCCGACGAACCGAACATCGCAGTGCGTGACCTCATCGATGACTTGGCCTTGATACAGACGCGCCTGAATGTCGCTTTCGTATTCCCGGAGGAGCTGCCGGACGCCTTGGAGAGGGTTTGGATCCGCGTTGTCTGCCGGATGCTGTCCGGTGACAGGCATTGCTGCAGGGCCGGTCCGGTGACCTCCTCGGGCTAAGCGCGGAGGCGGCCGATGCGCGGATTGGGCATTGGCCGCCTCCAGACCTCCTCCGGACAGGGACGGGGCAGTAGCCCGGTTCATGCTCCGAATGGGCACCGTTAGCTGTGCGGCAGCTTCATGCCGGACTCGGCCATGACCTCGCGGAGGCGGTTCGGGTAGTCGGTGATCATTCCGTCGACGCCGGTGGCGATCATGGCGCGCATGGTCGGCTTGTCGTCCACGGTCCAGGGGATGACGCGCATGCCGGCGGCGTGTGCGCGGGTGACCATGTCTTTGGTGACGTAGGGGACGTAGTTGGCGTCCTCGACGGTGCCGTTCTGCGGCGTGCCGTGCACGGGGGAGATGGCGTCGAAGCCCACGGAAGCGGCGGAGGCGACCAGGTCTCCACCGAAGTCGTCGGAGTCGATGCCGCCCAGCCATGGGGACTTTCCGGGCTGGCCGGCCTGCAGGAAGTCCTTGTTGGTCAGGGCCACGGTGGGGATCTGCGGTGCCTGCTGCTGGACCAGGCGCAGCGCACCCCAGTCAAAGCTTTCGATGGACACGCGGTGCTGCATGTTGGCGGCCCTGATTTCGCGCAATGCCACCTTTACGAATTCTTCACGGGGAGCTGTCTGCTCCGGCGCGCCGGCCTCCACTTTCGTTTCAATGTTGAATTTCACCTGGCTGGCGTGGTGGGCGTCCGCGAGGGCGAAGACCTCGGCCAGGGTGGGCATCGTTGCGCCGGGAGAGGCCTGCTGGCCTGGGAACTCGGGCTGCGTGAGGCTGCCGCAGTCAAGGCTGCGGACCTGCGCGAAGGTGAGGTCCTTGATGTACTTGCCGACGTACGGGTACTGCGCGTCTCCGGGCGTGACGGGTCCGGTGTCGGTGCACTTCTTGTCGCTGATCCTGCGGTCGTGGGTGATGACTTCCCGGCCGTCTTTGGTGATCTGGAGGTCGAGCTCGAGGGTCGAGACGCCGGTCTCGATCCCTTTTGCAAAGGACGCCAGTGTTGACTCGGCCGTGAGTCCGATGCCGCCGCGGTGGGCCTGGAGGTCGAAGTGGTTGTCTCCGCCCTTCGGGTTGGTATCAGCAGCCATGGCCTGGGAGGGGATGGCGAGCAGCAGGGCCGCGCTGAGTACGGCAGCGCCGAGCTTCGTAGGGGTGTGCATGTGGTGTTCTCCACTCTGGTGGTGTGCAGGTGCACGTGACACCGTGTCCGCCCTGTGCCAACAGCTGGCCACCTACACCCCACCTTCAGGCCAACCGAAGGTTAACTCCCAGTTCTGGCATTCGCCGTGACCGGGGAATTTGTATGTTGACCGCTGTGGCCCCCTGCGATCTGGCCCTGACCCCGCCCACCAGTCGGGAGCATCCCTGGACCCGACAGGCCCTCCCCTAGAATTCAGCAATGACACAGGAAGCATGGCGGAGGCGCTCCGAATGGCCCCTGACCGTCGCGGCACTCGTATTTTTGGCAGCCTACTCAGTCCAGGTCATCGCCAACACGGACCTGCTGGTCGTTGAGGTCCTGATCTGGGGCACCTGGGCGGCGTTCGTTCTGGACTACGTAATGAATCTTGTTCTGGCGCGGGAGCGCGGACGCTGGTTCATCCGTAACCTGCACGAGCTGGCCATCGTGGCGCTGCCGGCGCTCCGCCCCTTGCGGCTGCTGCGGCTGGTCACCCTCCTTCGGGTCATGCACCGGGTCGGTGGGAACGCGCTGCGGGGCAGGGTCCTGACCTATGTCCTTGGGGCGGCCACGCTCCTGATTTACGCCGGCGCCCTGGGAGTGCTGGACGCCGAAGAAAACGCGCCGGGCTCGAACCTGACCACGTTCGGAGACGCTATCTGGTGGGCGATGACAACGATCACCACGGTCGGGTACGGCGACCACTACCCGGTGACCTTCCTCGGCCGCTGCGTGGCTGCCGGGCTGATGGTCGGCGGCGTCGCTGTCCTGGGCGTGGTCACCGCATCCGTTGCCTCCTGGATGGTGCAGTCCGTCGCCGAGGAAACCCAGGCCGAGCTCGACGCCGCCGAGGCGCCGGTCCACGAGGAGCTGCGGAAGCTCACCGCCCAGGTGGAGCAGCTGAGTGAACTGTTGAAGGACCGTGGCCCGTCCCCGCACCAGGGCCGTAGCGAGGAAAAGCCTTGACGATCGGCTTCGGGTGTCCCGACGCCACTGAGACACTTCCCGTTCATTCTGCGGCGGTAGCGTGGTTTCGTCAGTGACGTCCCTTGAAGGAGCCCTGAGATGCCGGTAATCACGACCTGGAACCTGGAGAACTTCTTCCGCCCCGGCGGCGAGTACGGCCCCCGCACCCAGGACGTCTACGAGAAGAAGCTCGCCTACCTCGCTGACCGGATCAGCGCCCTGGCCCCGGACGTGGTCGCCGTCCAGGAGGTCGGGGACCCCACTGCCCTGGCGGATCTGGCCAGCCGGCTCCCGGGAACGTGGCAGACTGCCTTGTCGACTCATCCGGACCACCGGGGGATCCGGGTCGGGTTCCTGAGCCAAACTCCGCTCATCACGGTGGAGGAGGTGACCGCGCTGCCGGCCCCGTTGCTGCCGGTACAGGTCGGTGATGCCCCCACGGAAACCGACGGGTCAATGGGACGCGGAGCCCTACACGTGAGGACCACGGCCGGCGGCCGCGACCTGGACCTGGTCGCTGCGCACCTGAAGTCGAAGCTGCTCACCTACCCCGGCGGCCGGTTCAGCCCCCGGAACGAGGACGAACGGGCCCGGTACGGCGCCTATGCCCTGTACCGGCGGACCATGGAAGCCGCGACGCTGCGGATTTACGCCAACGGAATCCTGAAAGGCGGCGTGCAAGACCTCGTCGTCCTGGGCGACATGAACGACACGCAGTTGGCGGCCACCACTCAGATCCTCTACGGCCCGGACGGATCCCAGCTGGGCACACCCGGCTTCGACCGGCCCGATGCCGGTGACGCGGCCCGGCTCTGGAACATCGCGCCGCGGATCCCTGACGGGCACCGGTTCTCACGCCTACACGGAGGCGACCGGGAGC
Organism: Arthrobacter sp. 05T444; assembly: GCF_056395905.1. Classification (NCBI taxonomy): domain Bacteria; kingdom Bacillati; phylum Actinomycetota; class Actinomycetes; order Micrococcales; family Micrococcaceae; genus Arthrobacter; species Arthrobacter sp. 05T444. The sequence continues at coordinate 169,801 of NZ_JBFTKK010000006.1, read as the reverse complement.
TCATCGACCACATCCTGCTCAGCCACACCCTGGTCCAGAACCTCGCAGGCGCTGACGCGTACGTCCAGGACATCACCACGATCGGGAACACTCCGTCCAGCCGCCGGGACGCCACCGTCCCGGACCACGCACCGGTCACCGCCACCATCGGCTAGGGTCGCCCCTATGTTTTTCGTCAACCCCGGGCTGTTTGATTGTGTCAACGTGGTGCGGAGCGGCCGTGGTAGTTGTACTGACCGGGGGCATGGGTGAGAGCCCGCGCCCATGCCTTCTCTCTGCTCGAAGCCTCCACCGCAGTTGCGGGAAGACTTACGAGGCTAACCGCTCACGTGTCTTGTGATCAGCGATGGTCGGTTCAATGCCACGTTCGGGCTGATTGATCTCGGTCCACACCACATCGAGGGAGAGCCCGAGGACATCGGCGATCGCAGCGATGGTCGGGAAGGCAGGGGTCGCTACGCGGCCCGTCTCGATCTTCCGGAGGGTCTCCGGTGAGACACGCGCATTGAGCGCGATGTCGAGCATCGAGCGCTGGCCCCTGGCGCGGCGCAACAGGGCACCGAGGCGCTGTCCGCGCTCGACCTCGTCGAATGTGAGCGGCAATCTGACCATGGCTCCGATTATACCGGGATAATATGACCGGTATAGTTATTGGATGATTGAGATCCTGAACCCCACCGAAGTGGCCCGAGCAAAAGAGACAGGCGCCCTGGTCGCTGACATCCTGCAGACGCTGAAGAGCCGGGCCACGGTCGGCACGAACCTGCTGGACATCGACCGGTGGGCCAAGGCCATGATCGCCGAGGCGGGTGCGTTGTCCTGTTACGTCGACTACGCGCCATCCTTCGGTCGCGGACCGTTCGGACACTACATCTGCACGGGCGTCAACGACGCCGTGCTCCACGGACTGCCACACAACTACTCGCTTGCCGACGGCGACCTGTTGACGCTCGACCTTGCCGTCTCCAAGAGCGGAGTCGCTGCAGACTCTGCCATCAGTTTCATCGTGGGCGACTCCCAGCCCCCGGCGAGCGTCGCGATCATCAGCGCGACCGAGCGCGCGTTGAGCGCAGGGATAGCTGCTGCCGTACCGGGGGCTCGCATCGGCGACATCTCCTATGCCATCGGCTCCGTCCTCAGCGAGGCGGGGTACCCGATAAACACCGAGTTCGGGGGTCATGGCATCGGATCGACGATGCATCAGGACCCGCACATTGCGAACGCCGGACGGCCCGGCCGCGGATACGAACTGCGTCCCGGGCTGCTGCTGGCACTGGAGCCGTGGGTCATGGCGGACACCGCTGAACTCATTAAGGACGCCGACGGGTGGACGCTCCGAAGTGCGACTGGCTGCCGGACAGCACACAGTGAGCACACGATCGCTATCACCAACGACGGAGCCGAAATCCTCACCTTGACGACGCAGGCGCACTCGTGAGACCGGAGCCAGCCTGAATTCGCTGTTTTTCGTCAAACCACGGCGGCCTTTGGGGCATACAGGGTTCCGTCCCGGCCGCGGCATCGTCCAGCCAGTAGACGCAACCAACAGGTAGGCTTCTGCGAGTGATGGGGACACAGAAATGATGACAAAGGCTGCAGATTCAGCCGCCCGCTTCCCTTCCGCAAAATTTTCTCCACTAAGGAGCCCGTACGTGGCCGAACCCCGCGCGTCTGTCAGTTTCGATTTCGACCACAATCAGGTTCAGCGAATCGTGTTCGCTGGCTGAACCTGGTCTCCGGCCAGACCCACGGTGCCGAGGAGTTCACGGCCGCGGGACAGCCCCTGACGCCGACGGCCAGTGACAGTGCCGTGCGCGTGCCCGACGCCAACGGCGTGGGCACCGTTATCAACGACCCGGACCCGGTGTATGACGACTGCTCGAACAACAGCAACCTCATCGGAATGACCGGCCAGACGAACGGGATCGGTTCCCGCTCCGCCCGGCTCCGCGCCGTCCTCCGGAACGAGGACTGATCCGGGGAGCGACGCCGGGTGCCACCGGCGGACTGTAGCTGGTTGTTCTCACAGCTTCAGACGGATGCCCCACACCTTGTACCAAGGTGACGGGGACGGGGGCCCAAACGGGGCCCCTCGCTGCGGCCGTCGCCCAATGCTTCTGCAAGGTGCCCCTGTCCGGGGTAGCCGCTGGCGAACCCCACTGGGGGCGGACGCAGGAAAAGCCCCGCGGCCTTGGAGGGAATACGGGGCATTTCCTGACGTCAAGCCCGCCAAGTCTGCGACTCGGTGGGCCTTGTGTCCAAGGTAAAAGTCCTTCCTGAGAATTGCCTCCGAAACTCCGAGGAATTCGCCGTGTCCGTGACGCTACTCGGGCGGTGCCAGGGGTTTTCGTCAAGGGTTTCCGCAGGGTCGCTTCCCGATACTGGCATCCACGCCGGCCATGGACCGGAGTGCATCATCGGCCCGGACTCGGCCCGGTGAAGTCTGGGGCTTCTGAGGGGAGTTTTCCATGAAATCTGAAAGAAACCATCAACGGGTGGCGGCCGGTCTCGCGGCCGGTGCGCTTGCCATCCTGGCGGTGCAGAGCGCAGCAGTGCCGGCTTCGGCGGCCATCAACGCGGTCCCGGTCGCGCCGCATTCCATTCTTGTTTTCCCGGTCCGGGACTTCGTCTCGGCATCCGGGTATGCCAGGACCGATGTGGCCACTGTTCAGGTACTTCGCGGCGGGGCCGTCATCGGTACCGCGTCCAACCTCATCCCGCAGGACGATCCCGGGACGCCGGGCTTTGACGGTCTCGTGGAAGTCAACCACCCCGGTGGAGGTTGCTGGGACGGTGTCACACCGGACATCCGCACCGGGGATGTCGTCCGCGTTCTCACCGCCCCCACCGTCGGGGACGAGACCTTCACCGCGAACGTCACCGTCACCCAGCAGGCCACGAAGACCGGACCCGGCACCGTGGTGATGAAGGGAACGGCTGTCGCGCCTGGCGGCGGACAGATTCCCATCGACCAGATTGAGGCCCGAATCGTGGCCAAGAACCAGTCCTTCGTCCTCAACGGCAAGCGCACCCTCCGGGCCAGCGCCGCCGCCGGCGATGACGGCGCCCTGGCCTACGACGGCCCGGGCCTGACCACCTGGACGGCCACGTGGACAGGGCTCACAGGCGTCAGTGGATTCGATGGTATCTCCGATGCGGACAGGGCATCGAACCCCGTCAACTCCGAAAGCCGCGGGATGTGGCTCGGCCGCAACCCCGCCCTCCTGACAGAAAACACGATCTTCGAGTTCGGTCAGATCGGAGGCCCCACCGCCCCGTGCACAGCGCCGCTGGCGAAGGGTCCGTCGATTCCCGACATGACTGCCGCTTCGGACACCGGCAGCTCCACCACGGACAACATCACCCGCAACGTCAGTCCCACCTTCACCGGTGCTGTGGCACTCCCTGATTCCACGAGCGCCACGCTGTACGTAGACGGGGTGGCCAAAGGCACGGCCGCGGTCGCCGCAAATGGCAGCTTCTCGCTGACCCCGACCACGGCTCTGACCAACGGCCGGCACACCATCACGGCCAGCGAAACCACGGCCGGGGGAACCGAAACCATGTCGGCCGGTTCCCTTGCCGTGACGGTCGATACCGTGGCGCCCCTCGTGACGGCGAAGGCCCCGGCAGTTAACTCCATGGCGGTAAGCCAAACGGGCAATGTCACGGCAACCTTCAATGAGCCCATTTCGGGTCTCAGCGCTGCGCGCTTCACGCTGAAGAACGCCGCCGGAGCCATCGTTGCCGCACCCGTGACCTGGACCGCTGCGACCCGCGTTGCCACCTTGAACCCGACGGCGACCCTCGCCGCGGACAAGCGGCACACGGCAAGCCTGACGGCAGGCCTCACGGACCTCGCGGGCAACCCGCTGGCCCCGTCCTCCTGGGTCTTCACGACCGGGCCCAGGCCAGTCATGGCGACTAGGACACCAGCGGTCAACGCCACCGGTGTCAGCCGGACCGCCAACGTCACGGTCACCATCAGTGAGGCCGTCACCGGTGTCGCAAACGGAACCTTCGCGCTGAGGAACGCCACCACAGGGGCGCTCGTCAGCTACGCGGTCAGCTACAACGTCTCCACCCGGGTGGCAACACTGAACCCGAATGTGACCCTGGCCGCCACCACGAGATACACGGCATCGATGTCCTCAAGCATCAAGGACGCCGTCGGAAACACGCTCGCCGGAGGCTCCTGGAGCTTCACCACCGGCCGGTAGTGCACCCAGGTAGCAGGAGGTCCGCCCGGCACCCCCCGACAAGGGGGTGCCGGGCCGACCTCATGGGGCCGCGTGTGGAAACTGAGAGCCTGAGCAGCTCACGGACAGACCTCGACGGTGGCCCAGCGGACCCGAACGTTGACTGCCGAGGACAGTCGACGCTGACTCCTCCGGTTCGACCACTTTGTCCGAAGCCTGGATGGCGAGGGCAGGTTCCTACCGCTAAAGGGTGCGGGGCCGTCCGGACCAGGAGACTCCACGGAGGCTACTCGGCACGGTCCCTACGCAAATCTACAAGGACGTCCAGGACCTGGGCCCGATCATCCCGGTCCATCCCACCCGGCTGCGCCTGGACCGCTCCCGGCGGCTGGCTCCCGGCCAGGTCTACGTGACGCGGACCGGCACGCTGTACCACCCGCCTGGTGTGCGGTCGTCGCCCGCAAATGGGACAACGACGCCGGCGGGCTGATCCTCATCTCCTAAGGCACGGTCGGCCGGGGCAAGGAATGCATCGCTCACCGACTGAGCCGCAGCTCTTCCGGCCGCCCTGCCCAACAGATAGTGTTGGGCTATGGAAAAGCAGCGGAAGACCGTGGAGCAGACCGTCATCCTGAAAGGCGGCGGCCGCGAGACCCCGGTCAAAATGCGGAACGGCGTCATCCTTCTTCCCAAAGGATTCAGCGTGGCACCCAGACGCGCCCCGGCCCGGCACAGGACACTGAAGGCGGTCACGGTCAACCTGGCAGGTCTGAGGGACGCGCCGGACTACCGTCCGCAGGCCATCACGCAGCGGCTGGTGAACGCGCTCGGCAACAACGCGGTGGCGGCCCTCCTCGGAGTTAATAAGGACAGGCCCGGCCGGTGGGTCTCCGGTCAGGACGCGCCGAACGAAGAGAACCGCGCCCAGCTCGCGGACCTCGATGCCCTCGTGGGCCATCTGCACAGCGCGTTCACCCCGGCCCAGGCCAGGCTCTGGCTGGAAGGCCAGGACGCCCACCTGCGCGCCCGCCCCATCGACGTGTACCGGCTCGAGGGTGCAGCGCCGGTGATCGAGGCGATCCGCGCCTTCGAACAGGGAGCGTTCGCCTAGGTGGAGTTCTGGCGCGTACTCAACTGGCACCCCGATGCTTCCTCCCCATCCGAGAACGGGCACCCGCTCTACATTTGGCCGCGGCAGGGCGCCGGCCGGGTGGACGACCCGGACCACCAATACATGGTGCTCTACGTCGGCGACTCGGCTGAGGGTGCCGTGGCTGAAGCCCTCGGGCGGTACCCCGTTTGGACTTCTGACATCCTGGCCCCGCCACCGGGAACACCTGACGGCACGAGGAAAGCGCTGGTGAAGTACGAGGGAGATCCGTCGATCCTGGATCTGGATGACCCGGAGGTGCTGCAGGACTGGTCCCTGCGGCCCAGCAACGTTGCCTCCCGGGACCGGGCCTCCACCCAGCAGTGGGCGCGGTCCATGTATGAAACCGGCGACTACGCCGGCCTCTCCTGGTGGTCCTTCTACGAGCCCCGCTGGGCAAGCTTCGGTCTGTGGGACGTTACCGGGGTGACGCTGGCCGGCGACCCGGAACCACTGACCATGGCCCATGATGCCGTTCAGGAGGCAGCTGCACTTATCAGGCGAGTCATCAGCTAGGCCGGTCCAAGGAATGCACGACGGTGAGCCACTGAAGCACCGCCAGGCCCGCCGTCTGCGCTTGTTCCTGATGAGGACCAACCGAGGGGACACGTGGAGCAGCTCGCATTGACGGCATCACTCGAGTCCTCCGCGAAGACCGGAAAGTTCTCTTGGTCCCAACACCCGCCGGGAGCGCCAACCGGCTCCACGAATGGGTAACCAACTATCTTGAAGACAAGATCCGGGACTGAAATCCCTTTGAGCTGGCTAAAAAGGAACACTATGGCTGGGAACAAAACCCGGAATGAGATCTGGTACTACTCCATCTTTGGCGCGGTAGTCCTGATCGGGACTGTTGCACTCATGCTGTTCGGCAAAAACCCACAGGTGTCAGATGACATCGGGCCCCTGCTTGCCGGATTGGCGGTGAGCATCTACCTGTTCCGCTTCGGCGTACCTTGGGTATGGCTCAACTTCCTGCTCCTTGCATCGTTCCTCGTCGTCGGCCTCCTGCTGGGGCAGCCCGGACTCATGTGGATGGGCGGATACGTTGCAGGGTCGCAATTTGGTGTTGCTTGGCGGCTTGCGGTCGTCCAGCCAAAGGTGCGGTCCGAGTGGACCGTCAACGGTCGGGGTATCGGCACGTTGACCGAGGCGCGTAAGGTGGCCCAGGAAGCGCTGCACTCCCTGGACGGGGACAAGCGTGCGCGAGTCGTCGTTGAGCACGGCTCAGCACGCTTCGAGGTCGCCGGGACCTTGCCATCGAAGCTGGTATGCCACCGGAATCCTGATGCCGACGATGAGAACTCCTGGGCGATCCTGTCCCGGACCGGACATGCCTCAGATGAGTCGGTGGAAGTGCCGATGGGCCGGATGAAGGGTTTCATCCCGTCGCAATTCGTACACGACATTGGACCTGTCGAGGCGGCGCTGGAGGACTTCCTCAAGAATCCGAAGCCTCAGCCGCTGAGGCGGGAGTGGAACACCGACCCGATTGCATTCGACCTGCGCCTTAGCGTCCAGAGCAAGCACCCCGGAATGGAGACAGAGATGACTACCGATGTAAACGCCCTGACGCTCGACATGCTTAAGTTCGCGGGCCTGCTCAGACTCATCAGCCAGCCGCAATTGGCCCAGAATTATGAATCCCTCGCGGTGGAACTTCGATCTGATCCCTCAGATCAGGGCGTGGAAGATGCTCGGGAGTGGGTCCGTACAACACTCAGGGGAGGCAGCGGCGGCCTCGGTGACGTGTACGTGCAGAAGAAGGACGGATCCCTTGATGAGGTACTGGACCAGGAATATCAGGAGCTGCTTCAGAGGCTGACCGATTTTGCCAATGGTGGTGAAGCACCCCTATCGCCCTTGCTCAAGCAAATCGGGAACTCCATGTTCGCCAATGGATACGCATACTTCCGCCAAGTTGAAGCTCCGGTCCGCAAGGGGCTGCTCGTGCGTGGTCACACCATGTACGAAGTGATGACAGAACCGGGCGCGACGCGCCGTGTCGGGTGGAAGCAGTTGGGTGAAGCTCTAGGGCATGGACCTCAGTCTTCCCGGAGGGACATGCAGGAATGCCAAGCCGCAGCCGACCGCCTCTTCCGGGAGGGCCGGAGCGACGACTGGGTTCACTACTCAAGCGCCCAAGTGGTGCCGGGAGAGTCGCTGCAGGGCCTCACATGACGTCTCGGCTTCAAGGCTCTGTTCGAGGCATCTAGCCCTCACCGCCCCATCACGTCCAGGACGTCGAATATGGTGCGGAGCAGCACCAGGGCCAGACTGCACGCCGCGATCCACAGGCCGGTGACCTGGACGCCGGTCAATTTGGCACTCCCTTGCTCTTCCATCTGAGACCACTCTTCACTTGTTGGGGAATCATCGTAGGGGCCAGGAACTGACACTCAGGCGGGGGCGAAAATGGTCCCGATCGCGGCGACGCACAGCATGTCCATGACGGCTGTGTATACATTGGACCTGGGTTTCTCGCCTGACGGTGGGGCCGCACCCTGCCGACCGGGTGGGACCCCTGCAGAGCCTTGACGCTGCCAAAGCGGCCGCGGAACAAGATGCAGGGAAGCCGCTGCGGTGGCGCTGGATGGAGAACCGGCAAGTGTGGCGGGCCGAAGTCGGCTACCAGCGCGCCGCGGAGATTAGCAAGGGCCATCCTGGAACGCACTGACGTGGGGGTCGGCCTGATGACCTGATCATCCGGGCTGGCCGCCGGCCGCTGGCCCCTTTCCGGTAGCTCCGCTTCAGAGAAACGGGTAAAGGGGGAAGATGTCGGGAAGATTCAGCGCCGCGCGTGGGGGAACAGACTCTTCATCAGGCCCGACTGTCGGTGGGGCAGCGTCGTGCTGAGGCAGGTCGAAGAGCTGGAACTGAGTCTTCGGCTTGTCTTCGAAGAGGCTGTTTGTGATGGTCGTTGGCCGGACTGGCATTGCTGACCCCCTTTGCTACCGCCGGAATTCATTCCGGCTTTGGTGAAGGAAAAACGCTCCTGCTGCCTGCCGCTCACCGCCCGGACAAACGCGGGCACCAAACCGGCTAAGCCTTAGCCCAGTCTTCCTCCCGCCCATCAAGTGTCGATCCGCCTTTCGTCAAGGTTTGCTCAAGAACCGTTTACATCTGCCATGAGTCATGCGACCTCGCCTGCTGCCGGGACCTGGACTGGCGCAAAGCCGAGTGTGGCTATGAGGAACCAGCGGCGGTGATCCTGCCCGAAGCGACCACGTTCTGCACCATGTGTGTGGAAAAGATTCAGGGCCTCAGGGACTGCCCGGCTCCGGCCGATGCCCGTTCGATGACCGGCCCTGCCCTGACGATGAGACCGTCAACCGGATGATCGAAGAGCGGACTTCGCGGATTGCCAATCACACCCGGGGCCTTTTGCCGTGGAGGTATAGCGAGGTGGACACCACACCGCTGAACGAGCGTCGACCGGAGCATGCGACGGCCGTGCCTCTCGTGCCTGCTGGCGCTGTGTGTTGCCACTTCCAACTTATCGCGTACATAGGGGCTTGCGGCAAGGCCCCCGTCATGCCTCAGACTGGCTCGGACGGGCCCTGAGAAGGTGTACGGAAAAGGCTTGGAGAAGCGGGGGTTGAGATGGTTGATGTGATTGTTGCCGGAGGCGGTCCGACTGGGATGATGCTGGCCGGTGAGCTGACGCTGGCGGGGGTGGATGCGGCGATTGTGGAGCGCCGCCCGACGCCCGAACTGGTCGGCTCGCGTGCAGGCGGGTTCCACTCGCGGACGATCGAAATCCTCGATCAGCGCGGGATTGCCGACCGGTTCCTCGCCGAGGGCAAGCCCGTCCAGGCGGCGTTCTTCGGGAAAACGATGCTGGACGTGAGTGACTTTCCTACACGGCACCCTTACACGCTCGGCCTTTGGCAGAACCATATAGAGCGGATCCTGGCAGGATGGATCGAGGAGCTGGGTGTGCCGGTCCACCGGGGGCTCGAGGTGGCCGGCTTCGCCCAGGACGACAGCGGGGTCGACGTGCATCTCGCCGACGTCGGGCCGATGCGCGCGCTGTACCTGGTCGGCGCCGACGGCGGGCGAAGTGCTGTCCGCAAGGCAGCCGGCATCGAGTTCCCCGGCTGGGATGCGACGAGGAGCAGCCTGATCGCCGAAGTGGAGGTGACCGAGGAGACGCCGGCGGGCATCCGCATCGACGAGGTGGGGATCCACGGGCTGCACCTGATGGAGGACGGGCGGACCACGCGGGTGATCGTGACCGAGAAGCAACTTGGACCGGCGACCGAGCCCACCCTGGCTGACCTCGGCAAGGCGCTGACCGAGGTCTATAACACCGACTTCGGTGTCCACACTCCGACATGGATCTCGCGGTTCACCGACGCCACGCGCCAAGCCGCGGCCTACCGCAGCGGCCGTGTGCTGCTGGCCGGGGACGCCGCGCACATCCATGCTCCTTCGGGCGGGCAGGGGATCGGGCTTGGTATCCAGGACGCCGTGAACCTCGGCTGGAAGCTCGCCCAGGTGGTCAAGCGCATTGCGCCGGACAGCCTGCTGGACACTTATCACGCCGAGCGGCACCCCGCTGGGGCCCGCGCGCTGAAGCACACGATGGCGCAGTCGATCATGCAGCGGGCCGACCCGCGCATCGGCGCGTTGGCCGACACGGTGGCCGGCCTGCTGACGATCGATGAGGCACGGAAGCGGCTGGGCGGACTCATTTCCGGCCTGGACCTCCGCTACGACCTCGGTGAGGGGCACCCGCTGCTCGGGCGCCGCATGCCCGATCTCGACGTCGTCACCGCCAATGGCACCCTGCGCGTGTTCACCCTCCTGCACGATGCCCGTGCGGTGCTGCTCAACCTCGGCGCGCCGGGCAGCATCGACCCGGGGCCGTGGGCGGATCGGGTGCAGTTGGTGGACGCCGCGTACGACGGCGGGTGGGAGCTTCCGGTGATCGGTGCAGTCAGCGCTCCTGCGGCCGTGTTGATCCGGCCCGACGGGCATGTGGCGTGGACAGGAGACGGGACTCAGCCAGGGCTGGAGGATGCGATGGCCGGCTGGTTCGGACCTGCGCGGCATTAACGCCCCGCGAAGTACCGGTGTTTCCGCTTTGTTGCACCTGATGCGGGAGTGCTTGACTGGAAGGTACGACGACGGCCACGCCGCCTTTTTCGCCGCCACCGGAGGTGCTCGAATGCGCAAAACACGTATGAGCTGATGGCCGGTATCTGGCCCACTGCCGACCGGAATCCTGACCTCTCGGCGCACCTGGTCGAGTTCGCCGGGTGTCCTGATTTGCTGCTCTGGACGGCTATCGGTCTCACGACCATCTGGCAGCTCAAGCGCCGCAGCGCAGTCAACGGCCCGGTGAAGCTGGCCGAAGCCGAAGCGTGGAACCCAGCCGTCGTGACCCGCTACGCAGTCGCCGCCGGCCGCCGTCGGCTTGACATGCACCGGGCGGAGCGCCGGGAGGCCGAACGTGCCCAGGCGAATGGTGCCGCTCCGACGGAACCGGAACAGCCGGAGTTCCGAGGCAGGGCTGGCGGCTCAACTACTTTGCGCCCGAACCTCGTCAGCACAGGTGCCTTCGACGCGAGGGTGGGCGGCCGAAATCGACCCTGCCTACCAGGCATAAGGGCAGCCGTCGGGGCCACGAGGAGTGCCCAAGCATCCTCAGCCCGAGGGGCCAGCGACGACTGGGGTACCAAAGCCCCGGTCTCAGAGGGCTTCAGTTCGTCGCCGGCCCCGGTCAAAGCCCGAACGCTCCGTGCTCGGGAAGTGGTGAAGCAGCCGCTGAGCCCCCGCGGCGGGGCATGAAGGGCTGCTTCACCTTCAATTCAACACTGGCCGCCCGGGCACCGCACCAGTGGCCAATACCTGACTTTGTGCGTGCCTGGCTACTCGCCTGCGCAGGTGTGACCGACGCGCGGATTTACGTCACCGGCATTCTGCAGGGCGGGTCCCGCCCCTATCGCCTAGCAGTCCGACCCAGACCCCTTAACCCGGCCACGGAAGCGATACTTCCCCATATGAGTCAGGACGCCCCCGTAAAGTAAGCAGGGTGAGCAGAATCAGCCCGTACGATGCATGGCAGCGCCTACTTGAAGGCAACGCGCGTTTTATCTCGGGAGATTCACTGCACCCGAACCAGAACGCCTCCCGGCGCAGCGAACTGGTGAACACCCAAAACCCGTTCGCGGTCATCTTTGGCTGCGCGGACTCCCGTCTCGCCGCAGAGATCATCTTCGACGTCGGTCTCGGAGACGTCTTCGTGGTGCGCACTGCCGGGCACGTAATCGACGACGCCGTTCTCGGCTCGATCGAGTACGGTGTCTCGGTGCTCCACGTCCCGCTGATCGTCGTCCTCGGCCATGACAACTGCGGCGCCGTCACGGCCGCGAAAGACGCCGTGGAAACGGGGGAGGTGCCCCAGGGCCACATACGCGACTTGGTTGAACGGATCACACCGTCGGTGCTGAGATCGCTGCGCGAGGACAAGACGGACATCAACGACATGGTCGTCGAACATGCCAAGCAGACCGTGCGCCGGCTGCTGGACAGTTCACGGGTGATCTTCGACGCCGTGGACGATTACTCCACCGCGGTCATCGGCGTCGCGTACCGGCTCGAAGAAGGCCGGGCGCAGCTCGTCTCTACATCTGGCGTCCTCTAAAGCTGGCGGACCCTGCGCATCCAGTGGCCGGATACGGCTAGCTCTCTCTCAACGCAGACCGTCTACTTGACTTCCTGCTGCCGTGGGCACGGTGACTGCGGCCGCTGGTCACGGTCGGTGACCGTGCAGCCAGCGCATGGCTTCGCACTCGTCCGTGAAGTACTCGGTGGGGCATGGAGGCTTGGGGAGGCCGAGCATGCCGTGGGCAATGACCCTGTCCACGGGCGTGGCGCCGAGAATGGCGAAGGCCCTGACGGTGGCGGCTTCGCTGTAGACGCTGATCGCCTCTCTGCTGACGGAACCGACGCCGGTGATTTGGAGCAGTACGACCGAGGGTTCCCCGCCCATGAGCGCCAGAAGCCCTTCGCTGGCAGCGGCTCCATCCTCCGCTGTCATTCGTGCCCCAGGTTTCAGGGTGATCCGAACGATTCCTTCGCTGATCAGATCCACGCCAACATTGGCGGCAGCGGTGTCCTGGAGTGATTGCATTCGTGTTTGGGTCCCATCACGTGGCGAGTTAGTTTGGCCGCACAGGGACGCTCGTCAGGTGCGGCATAACGCATACGCGTCTTCCGCTCACCCCCGTGGCCTGACCTGCTCAGCCTACTTGCTATTTTGCGTCAGACAAGTCGCAGTGCGGAGCGATTCCTCTGGGTGGTTGCGCCGCCATCACGACCCCAGCAGGAAGTCTGCCAGGGCGGTAGTGGTCCGAAACCCGCCAAGAGATTTCGTCTAAGGTCAGTCCGGTCATGATGTGCGGGACGGGTCGAATGATCCGGCGGGCGGGGAGTAAGCCAGCCCTTCAATGAGAGGGGCTCCGTCAGACTCGGAAACCAGGCGATTTGGTCGACCTCGTCGGCATCCTCAGCCAGGCGGACATCGCCGGGAACTACACGGAAGACTGGGCGGGTGGCGACCGTCACTTCGTCTGGTCCAACCGCGGCGGGGTCACTTTCCCAACCCACTCTCCGGGCGTACGCTGGGCGCCATCCAGTCGCCTGTATGGCGCTTGCAGCCCGGCCCAGGAAGGCAACATCAATGTCGATAGGCACCACGGGTAACTGGGACATGCCCAGCCGCTCGGCGCTGAAATGGCTCACCGATAACACCGGATCCCTGCTGCGCACCATAGCCGCCATCATCTGCAAGAGACCGGCGGACCAGCGGAGCTCTTCGGCCCTGCATCGACGCCGTGAACCTAGGACATTTGGATCATGACCGCAGCAGAGGTTCCGCACGGCATGTCGCTTCCGGGCCAGCCCTCCGTGGCCACTGTCGGCACTGTGGATCGTATCCTCGGCACCGCTTACGATCTGTTCTCCCGGCGGGGCATCCGGGATGTCGGCGTCAACGAACTGATCGAGTCGTCCGGGGTTGCGAAGTCGACCTTCTACCGGCATTTTCCGTCAAAGGACGATTTGGTCCTGGCAGTTCTGGCCCTCCGGGACCAGATCTGGTTCGCGGAGGTCGTTGCCGAGGCACAGCGCCGCAGCGGGACTCCGGAGGAAGAGTTGCTGGTCATCTTCGACGTCTTTGCTGACTGGCTCGGCAGCGGCGGCTACGAATCCAACGTGTTTATCAAAGTCCTCATGGAAATGGGCCCGGACCATCCCTTGGGCCGTGCCAGCGTCGAATACCTGGCCAGGATCCGAGGACACGTCCAGACCTTGGCCGAGGACGCCGGGCTGGAGCACTCCGATTTGTTCGCTCGGGCATGGCACCTCCTGCTGAAAGGCTCTGTTATCTCCGCCATGGAAGGCGATGAGGGGGCCGCCGAACTCGCCCGGCAGATGGCCAAGTGTCTCATCCAGCGCCACCGCCGCTGCATGCTCTGACGGAAGAGCAGGGGGTCGGGGAGTGCCCGCGTACTTGATGGGGAGTTCCCGTCTTTCCTAAAGGCCCCCTCCTGGTGACTGACTGCCCGGCCACCCTCATTGGTGGCTGCCCGAACCCGGACTTATCATGGCCGAGAGCGGACAGCCGACCCCGCCCGTCCTCTCCAAACAGCAGAAACGGAGGCGCAACATGTCCGGGTACTTTGAAATTATTGATGCCCCTGACGGAGGATTCCGCACTCGGCTCCGAGGGCCGTCGGGGGAAATCCTGGCCGTATCAGAGACCTTTCCGACGAAGCGACGGGCGGCGGCCGGCATTGGTCTCATTAGGGAGGTTGCCGGGACCGGCCTCATCCGGGACATGTCCTCAGGGCATCGCGGGGAGCCGTTCCGGCGCAGGCTTCGGCTCCTTCGGGCACAATCCGGTCGCACCGTGGTTGGCCAGCTCCGGGCGCATCCAGATCCTTCGTTTGACAGCGCGGTCACCGCCAGGGCGACTCTGCAACGAGCCGGTTCACGCCGCTGGCATTCCGTCACCTGACCTCAGGTGGTGGAGCAGGGCGCAATGAGGCAGCGGGTGGACCTCCCCGCCGGCAAGGCGAAGGAGCTGAAAGGCCGCCGGATGATCGCCGCGGCAATGGTAAAGGGTCAAATGGGCAGGCCTAGCGGCCGAGAAGTGGGGCCTCTCATGTCGGCGGCGCCCTTGTCGATCCCTTCGGTACGGAGCTGACGCGTTTCCTGCATTGCCGCACGGATGAGGGGCACGAAGACGGAGGCCAGGACCGCGATGATCAAGCGGAGCTCTAGGGCCGCGGAATGCCGGCTGTCTGCAGCCCCAAGCCCAGAAGCCACCCCACAGGCAACAACCTCAGAGACGCGTAGACGACCAGGCGCCTCCGCTTGGGCGGCATGCCCTCGAGTGAATCCGGCGGCCATGATGGCCAGTCGTACTTGCTGCCATCATGGCCGCCGTGGCCATGAGCCCGTGGCCGTGCCCACAGACTACGCGCACCCCGGCGCTATGACCGGGCCTGCAACGCGCATCCATGGCGGCAACGGGTCGCTCCGGCGGCCCGTGCCGTTCGCCTGCGGTGGCGGTACATTTTCTGCGTGCCTCTCGCGACCGTGTCCTCTCACGAGTAGCCTTTCAGCATCACCAGAGGGGTCACCATGCGCATACTCCAGACAGCCACCGATGCCATCAACGTGGCCAGGATTGACCGGATTGCCTATCTCAACCGCGAAGAGCGGATCTTTCTGACGAGGACGACCGGCAGGCCGGACTATGCCACCCCGGACCAGGGCGAAGTCATTGCTGACATAGGGCGGGCAGTCCCCGTCACCCTGGTCTACGTTGAGGACCAGCTCGAAGGGAGCCTCATCGTCGCGCGCCTCACAGACCTGATCGCCAATTCTGACTCCTCGGTCATCAAATTCGCCGAGGTTCGAAAGGATGCCCGGGACAGGGTTGCTGAAATGCGGTACAGAGATTCCGACGGCGGCGAAGATGCTCGCGATGTGGACTCCACTGACTAGGGGCACTCCACACGGTGAGGACCCCGTCCTTTACAAGCGCGAAGGCATGGCTGCTGTGCCCCGCCGCGGTGAAGGTGAGAAGGAAACTTCCGAACCGGAGTAGTGACGTCGGACTCGTTGGCTGCCCCGGGGGAATAGCAGAACCTGCGAATGCCTTGTTCTATGTGGGGCACCGAAGACTGGCTGCCCTCATGAAAGGATTCCCTTGCCCACCGCCTTTATCCCGTTCACCATGCACGCCACCGTCCAAGAGGGCCACAAACGGTCCTTCCGGACCGACATCGAGCGGCTCACCGCAGGCCACCGAGGCTGGGCGCCTCTGGATGTCGTGAAGTCCACAAACACCAAGGCGTTTTTTCGCGGTGCCATCCCGCAAAGTGAGCACACCGTGACCGATGCGAGCCTGGCCCGCTACCTCGAGGACCGCCTCGTGGCCGACAACGACATCCACCTGGATCTCAGCGTCACCATCGAGCGCTAGCAGACGCCAACGCAAGCCCCGGACCAGACAGGTCCGGGGTTCTTTGTTTGTGGCCGGAAAGCCCCGAAACGCGGCCGTGACATGACCCCACCCGCGGGCACCGGATAGTATCGCTGGGGCGGCGCCGTGTGGCGGACGCAGTACTTGAGGAGTGAAGTGATGGATCTGGGGGCCACACGCGTCGAGGTATTCGTCGATGGCAGGGTAACAGTTGGCGGGGAGCCCATCGCTCCTCCTGACGGAATGGACCCATACTCAGCGGCTATTGCAGTCCTCGCCGAGTACGCCCGCAGTTCGGGTTCGCCGGCGCTTGCACATGCCGTTGACCACACCAATGGCCAAGAGGGCCGGTTCCGGGTGCTGGCCGATGGCACCGCAGAACCAGTCGCGGAGGCCGTTTTGCCTGCTGCGCGGGAGGATTTCCCGCGCACCGAGCAGCCGGCTCCTCGGCCGGACATGGACACAGCGCCCGGCGCCGCGGGAGAACCGTCGCCGTACGGAGCGCGCCACATTGAGACCCAGTTCGTCCGGCCGGACCGTCCGCGGCCAACCAGCGGAGTCCGGGGCGTTCTGTACTCTGCCACCGGCGGGTTTGTGAACCTGGGCCCCAGTGCCAAGGACCAGGATGAGGCGGAACTGGAACGCCGGATCGCCCGGCCACTGTCCGGCAGCTTCAACACCGCCGTCCTGAGCCTCAAGGGAGGCATCGGCAAGACGTCCACCACGGTGGGTGTCGGGATGATCCTGGCCGAGTACAGGGGCGACCACCCCTGCGCCATCGACGCCAACCCGGACAGCGGGGACCTCGCCGAGCGCGCCCTGGGCGAGATGCTTTACCAGAAGGTCAAGCCCAGAACCGTGACGGACATCGTTCGTGACATCGATGCCATCAGCTCACTGACCGCCCTGACCGACTACATGCACCACGCGAACCGGTTGCACCTCGTGGCCGGTGAGCAGGATCCTGCGTTGTCGGACGCACTGACCGCCGACGAATACCTCAAGATCAAGAAGCTCGTGTCACAGTACTATTCGGTCACCCTGACGGACTGCGGCACCGGCGTCTCCCATCCCGCGATGGCGGGGGTGCTGCCGGAGGCCACCAACCTGGTGATCGCGTCCGGCTATGCCGTGAGCGGAGCAAAGCGCGCCAGGAATACGCTGCAGTGGCTGGCCGAACACGGCTATGAAAATCTTGCGCGGAACGCGATCGTTGTGGTCACGGACAAGGACCAGGTGTCGAACCGCGTAAACAAACGCGCCATTGAAGAGCACTTGGCCGGCTACTGCCGGCGGCTCATCACCGTGCCGCACGACCGTGGCGTGGCCGACGGGGACCGCATTTCGCTGGACAAGATCTCAGCAGGGACGCGCCGGTCATACAAGGAAATTGCCGCCGCTATCGTGGACGGCTACGTCTAGGCCCGGATCCTGCACACACAAAAATCCTAGGCATCTGCTGCCAGGCCGAGCAGCAGACGCTCCCGAAGTACCAGGGCACGGCCCGCGTCCCAGCCGCCTGCGTCCTGGCCGGCCGCCTCAGGGAACCGGACCGCCAGGTGCCGCAGCGGCGGTGATCCCCGGAACTCGGCGCTGACGCCGTCGAGGGTGGAAAGATCTGGCCGTAGCTGGCGAACCAGGCCAGGCCCCATCAGTGCCAGTTGCGGCACGCGGAAACCGTCGTGGCCGGCCGGAACTGCGAGCCCGTCGGCACCGAAATGCAGCTCCACTCCGAACTCATGCGCGCCGCACGCCACCGCCACCTTCTCGGCACTCCGCCAGTCAGGATCTGCACGCGAAGGATCAGCACGCACCTCAGCGGAAACCATGGCATCAAAGGATTCCACGACGCCGGATCCGGTGCGGGCAACGGTCAGCGCGCCCGCAAAGCCCCGGCCGGAGAACAGCATCGTTGCCGACGGCATGTGCTTCCGGAACCATGTGGTCATGGGTGCCGTCTCCCAGGGCTGACCCAGCGGCTCGGCGGGCCCGGCGTACTCCGGCCTGCCGCCGGTGACGGCCTGCAGCATCCCTGCCGTGAAATCTCCGATGACGAGTTCATGGCTCGCCGCATGCAGGACGCTGCCATGAAGGACGACGGCGGGATGCGGCGCCGGTGCGTCGCCCGGCCCGCGCGCCGAGAAGGCGCCGCAGAGCCCGGTTCCGCTTGGGACTTCAGTCACCCAAGTGACGCCGGAGGCCTTGAGGAACGCCAGCAGCGGATAACTGGGTGCTGCCAGCGGCTGGGTCTGCAGGGCGACGACGCTGCCGGGGGCGGCTGCCCGGGCGGCGTCGCCGAGCTGGGCGCGCAGCGAACGGCTTAGCCAGGGGTGCGGCGCCGGCGCGGCCACAAGCAGCAGTGGCAGCGCCGCGTTCATGGTCCCCAGCCCGCGTTCAGGACCTGGTTGGCCTGCGGATCAACGACTAGCCCTTTGGTGCCAATCACAGTGATCATGAGGAAGGCGCGGACCGACTCGGCGGTTTCCTTGTCCGCGTCTTCCGACTCCGCATCTTCCTTGTCCACAGCGCAGCTGACTTCCGAGACCCAAGCGTCGCCCTTGAGCTGGCCGGCCACGTCGGCGCCGAAGATGCGCTGAAGTTCCTCGTTGGCGGTGCGTTGGGGTGCGCTGAGCAGCGCGAGGTCTTCACCGTTGAAAGCGATGATCAGGTCCGCAGAATTCTCTGCGGACACCAGCGTGAACTTGTTTTCAAACTGTGCCGAAGCCCGGTCGAAGAGCCCCAGCCGTGGATCCTGGTCTGAAATCAGGTGGAAGTCGTAACTCACGGCAGGGCGGCCTCGCTGTCGTGGTGGAAAGTCTGCAGTACCGTGGCGTGCCGTCCGGGGCGGAGTATCCTGGCGCGCCCGGTGACCAGCGGCATGGGCCGCTCTCCGTTGGCGATCACGCCTTCGGACCGGTCGCCGGAGAACATGACCACCGGGGCGCCGGCAGCGCGCAGTCCTGCGACGAACGGATCGTGCACAGTCAACGCCGCACCGCTGATCCTTCCAGTGACCAATGCAAACAGCCCGACGTCGGAACCCGAGGGCAGGTAACCGGCCAGTGGCCGCAGCGGCTGGCTGCCTGTTGCGGCAAGGATGTCGTAGTCGTCCACAAGCAGCACAATGCGGGGTGATTTCACAGGCGCGCCGGTGCCGTCGCCGAGCCGTTCCCTGACCTGGCCAGCGACAAAGTCGGCCAGCTGCGCGGCGCGCAGGCCGTTGGAGGCGTACTCTCCCAGATACTCATCCGGGATGAAATTCTGCAGCTGCTGCCGCGGATCGAACACGGCAAAAGCGAGTTGGCCGGGTTCATGCGTGGCGATGAGCTGGGTGGCGACGGTCTTCAGCAGGTTGGTCCGGCCCGTTTCCGGGTCGCCGAAGATCACGGCTCCGCGGTCTGATCCGAACAGGTCCAGATGCTCTGTTTCGGCGTCATGCTCACGGATGCCCAGTGCGACCGTGCCGGATACCGGGGCGCCTGCGGGCAGCCGGACGAGCGGCGGCAGAACCCGTACGGGGGGTGCCGTCCGGTCACTGAACTGCCGGAGGGCGTGGGTGAGTTCGCCCAGCTCGGCGGCGGAGTTGCCGGCGTCAGGGGCTTCGGCCAGGGACGGCAAGGCAAACTGGCCGATGGTTCTGTCCATGGTCAGTGCCCTTCCGGGCCGGTTCGGCCCCAGCGTGCTGGCGAGCCTGCGGTCAAGCGAGTCCGCGGGATCGGCGATGTGCAGTTCGATCCTGTTGCCGAGGAGCGATTGCCTGGTCATGCGGACCTCCGACCAGTTCCGGACACTCACTACCACGTGGATCCCCAGGGAGCTGCCGCGGGTCATGATGTCGTGGACTGCATCCTCGATTTCCGGGAACTCCGAACTCAGGCTGCCGAATCCATCGATCAGCAGGAACACGTCGGTGCAGCTGAGTTCTTCGAGCCGGCCTTTGCCGCGTGCCGACCGCATCGCCTGAACCGTGTCGAGCCTGTTCGCGTCAAACGCCGTCTGGCGGATGTTGAGGAGGCCCTGGACCTCCTCAATGGTGCGTCGGAGCAGTTCGCGGTTGCCGCGGCCGGCCACGCCGGCGCAATGCGGCAGGTCCGCCAGCCCGGCGAGGGCGTTGCCGAGCAGATCCACGGCATAGAGGTTGACGTCGGACACGCTGTGGCTCAGGGCCAGCGCAGCAGCGACGGTCCGCAGTGCCGTGGACCGGCCGCTTTGCGGCGCGCCGATCACTGCGAGATTGCCGCCGCGCGCTGTGAAGTCCAGATGCCAAGGGCCCTGCCACTGCCGCGCGGGGTCATCCAGTATCCCGACGGCGGGGGCCAGGTAACGGGGCTGGGCCAGCCGCGGCCCTGTGGAGGTCAGGTTCAGGGCGGCGCCGGTACCGTGCAGGGACACGGCAGCCGGAAGGGGCGGCAGCCACACCGGCGGTGTCATGCGCGGCTGCGCGGATGCGAAGCCGACGACGGCGGACAGGATGGTGGGGCGGTCCCCGGAACCGTCGGACGAGTGGGTTTCGGGCTGGATCGCGACGCTGGAGCCGTCGGGGGAGACGGCTCCGCCGGCTGGGCCGGCTCCCTGCAGTACGGGGAGCGGCGGCTGGGCCCCTAGCTTGAACAGCGTGACCGGGACGGCCTCCTCGGCGGGGGCGCCGCCGTCGTCGTCCTTCGACGGAAGGGCGCCGGACACGTACGCTGCCCGGAATCTCTTGAACACCGTGGTGTCCACCTTCAGGATTCCGTGCCCCGGTGTGCTGGGCAGGTGGTAGGCGTCCGGGACATCGATGATGGTGCGGCTTTCGCTTTCCGAGTTCGTGTGCAGCGCGATCCGGTAGGCAAGGTACGTGTCCAGGCCGCGGAGCATCCCTGATTCGACCTTCTGGGAGGCGAGCAGCAGATGGATGCCGATGGAACGGCCGATCCTGCCGATGGAGAGCAGCAGGTCGATGAAGTCTGAGCGGGCGGTGAGCAGCTCGCCGAATTCGTCGATGCAGACGAACAGATAAGGCAGCGGCTCCTGCAGTGCCGGGTTGCCCGGCGTCCGTTCCCGCGCCAGCCGGTAGTCGTTGATGTGGGCGAAATCGCCGCCGTGCTTGAGCAGTTCCTGACGCCGTTTGACCTCACCCGAGAGGCTGGAATGGATCCGGTCCACCAGGCTGGCGTCGCTCACCAGGTTGGTGACGAGGCCTGAGACATGGGGTGCGTCCTCAAAGGGGGCAAAGGTGGCGCCGCCCTTGTAGTCCACCAGGACCATGTTCAGGTCCTGCGGGGAATGCGTGGCGATCAGCGAAAGGACGATGGTGCGGAGCAGTTCTGACTTGCCGGACCCCGTCGCCCCCACGCATAACCCGTGCGGGCCCATGCCCTGCTGGGCCGGTTCCTTCAGGTCCAGGTGGACGGGGGCGCCGTCATCGTCTTCGCCGATGGCCACGCGGAGGAAATCGGGACCCCGGTCCGTGTGCCACAGGCGGAGCATTGCCTCGGCCGTGTACTCAGTGAGCCCCAGGGCTTCCGCGTAGCTGCGGGATGACTTGTGCTCGCCGAATTCGTGGGACATCTCGGACAGGCGCAGGGGCGCGAGGGCACGCGCCAAGCCATCGGCAACCTCGGGCGGCACCTCGTCGGCAATGCCTGTGACCATTTCACCGGTGGCCGTGGCCTCCACTGTCAGTGCATCAGATGAGACGGTCAGGCGAAGGTCAACGCGTTCGGGCTCGTGCTGCTGTTCCGTCAGCAGGTGGATCCTCGTGATCGCGAGCCGGTTCAGGTCAAGGCCGGCCGGCACGCCGGGAAGAGGCGTTGCGTTGTGTCCCGGCAGGTCCGAGATGACCACAAGGCGGGGCAGGGCGTCTGCCGGGAGCAGCTGGAAGTTACGGGCGGCACTGGTGAGGGCCGCCGCTCGTGCGTCCAGTGAGCTTCGCAGCAGTGGGGCCAGCTCCTGGAAGGACGCAGCCTGCCGGACGTTGCCACCCGTCTCCTGCAGGTGCGGCAGCCATTTGGCCCAGTCCCAATCGTCCAGCTGCCGTTCTCCGGCGACGATGGCCAGCTCCACATCCTCGGGGGAGTGGGCGGCTGCGAGCTGGCCCAGCAGGCTGCGGCATACCATCAGTGCCGCGGCGCGGTCACCGACGATTGAAACGTCGGAGACGGATCCCAGCGGCAGGGTCAGGGGAATATCCGGGGTGGACATGAACCGCTGCCGCAGCTGCTCGGCTTCGGAGAGCATGAAAGTGTCGGGCCGCTCCACCGCGTCGCCGCTGTCCTGGACCGTGATACTCCGCCGGGGGACGGCACCCGTGCCGAAACGCGTCATCAGGAAGTCCGGACTGGTCCGCCGCCGCTCCCACAGCCGGTGCGGATCATTGACCACATTTTCGACCAGCCGGGAGGCGGGCGGGTGTGCGGCGTTGGCCGAAGCCCGGGCACGGTGCTCCTCCGCTTCAAAGTCCTGCCGCCGCCGTCGCAGGTAGTCCAGGTAGAGGCGGCGTTTGGCCGCCCGCTGCCGCGTTGACTTGCCGCGCTGGGAAAACAGCAGCACCACGGAGGCCAGGACGGTGGCCACCATCATGATGGCACCGATGCCGGCCAGGGATGAACCGCGGAACAGCATCATGACGGTCACGGAGGTCGCGGCGCCCAGCATGGGTACAAGTGCCAGCAGGTTTGTGCCGCCACCGGTCGCCAGCTGCGGGGGCGCATCCAGCTGGGCGGCCTCCGAGGCCTGTTCGGGGAGGGTGGTCCGGGCCGGCCTGTGGACGATTCGGATAGTCATATCAGCTCCTGTTGGCTGCCAGCAGAGCCCGACCTGCCAGTTCCGTGGCGGCGATCCTGGTCCGTGAACCGAGCCTGCTGAGCTGGAGGGCGCCGCCTGAGGCCAGGTGGCGGTCGTAGGGCAGGCCGTCCGCGGCTGCCGCCCCGGCCTGCCGCGAGCGCACGGTGACGCTCAGCTGCTGGGCAGCCGGGAACGAATCCGCCAGGTCAGCGCGTATCTTGCCTAGGAGGGCCGCATCGGCGTCTCCCGGCGGAGTGACCAGCACGACGGCGTGCGCCGTCGACAGCAGCGCGGCCGAGTGGCGCGACAGCGGGGAGTGCCCGGCGTCGACCACCGTGACGGCCATGAACCGCGACAGGGTAGAGGACACATCAGTCCATTCCGCGACGCCGATTGGCGAGTCGGCCAGCGTCAGCACGTCCCGGCGGTCCGCGGCAAAGATCTGGTTTCCGCACAGGACCGCACAGGCCGTGGCGTCCGGCAGGGTCCGGACAGGTTGGGTACGCAGCTGATGCATCAGCGCGGACAGGGGCGCCGGTCCTGGCGCGCCCAGGTAGCGCAGAAGCCTCCCCGACTGGTCCGTGCTGTCCAGAGCCATGACGGTTTCCTGCCGGAGGCTGCCGAAGAGTTTCGCCAGGACCGCGGTCACCGTTGACGTACCGGCGCCGCCGGCAGTTCCGACGACGACGATCCGCCGTCCCGTGGTGATGGGCGCCTCGACAGCGGCGCTGGCCCGGATCAGGCGCTCCGACAGCGACCCGGATGTCACAGCGTCGGTGACTTCGAAGCGGATCCGTTCCCACAACGTGTCGCCGTTCTTTCGGTGGCCTGTTGAAGGGCTCGGCGCGGGATCGGGACGCGGCGTCGGAACGGGACGCGTTTCCACGACCGGTGCCTGCGCTCGCGGTGCCCGGGCTTGGGGTGGCGCAGGAACAGCGAGCGGTGCCGAAGGTCCAAATGGCGCGGCCGCAGCGGCGACCAT
Organism: Arthrobacter sp. 05T444; assembly: GCF_056395905.1. Classification (NCBI taxonomy): domain Bacteria; kingdom Bacillati; phylum Actinomycetota; class Actinomycetes; order Micrococcales; family Micrococcaceae; genus Arthrobacter; species Arthrobacter sp. 05T444. The sequence continues at coordinate 146,201 of NZ_JBFTKK010000006.1, read as the reverse complement.
GCCTGGAAAGCCAGCTGCCGCCGTCGTTGTTTCCGGCGGAGCAGCATCCTCTGGGGAGGCCAGCCGTCGCTCGGATGTCATGCCGAGAGGGAATCCGTTGCGGCGTTGGTCAGCCAAAGGTCTGTCCTAGCTGTGTGTAGGCTCCGGACAGACCGAGAACCAGTGGGATGGTGGAGAGCACGCAACAGAGTTCGATCCGTGCGGCGACCACGCGGAGGCGGGCTGCGGTCTGGTCCCGGACCCGGGCTGCGGAGGCTGCCAGCACGAGCACGCCCATTCCTGCAGCCCCGGCCAGCAGGAACGGCTGCTCCGCCGCACGGGCCAGCACAATGACGGAAGCAAGGAATCCGGCGGCGGCGGCGACATAGACGCCGGCGCGCTGTGCCAGCAGCGGCAGTGACAGTCCGCGGAACGTCAGCGCGCCCAGCAACGCGAGGGGCAGCAAGGCCGCCCAGACGGGCCGGTCCGCGGCAGTCGCGGTGACGGCTGCGGCGGTCGCCGTCACCGCGGACGAAATCAGGGTCCACCCCGTGAGCGCCCCGTGGGCCGAATGGATGGCGTCCAAGGTGCTGCGTCGGGTGATGCGCCTGCCTTGGCGTTGGTCGTCGTCGAGGCCGCTGAGACCCGCAATCGCCGTGGCCATCCGCGGGGCGACACCCAGCGTGAAGATGCCGGCAATACCCGCCAGCCCTGCGGCCAGAGGTGCATCGGACGTGCTCCAGTTGAGCAGCGCCCAGGTCCCGCCCAGCGCCGAGAGCAGTCCGGCGCTGGAAAGCCAGGGAACATACTTGCCCGTCCCCGCGGCCATGGCGGCCATGGCCAGAGTTATGGCGCCGACCGCCAACAGGGCTCCCGTGCCAGGATCCGCCGTGGCCCAGGCAGCCGTCGTCACAGACACGGCGGCGCCTGCAGCCGTCAACGCCACCCCGGCCGGCAGGGCACGCAGCCGCATGACGGGGACGCCGAGCAGGATAAGGGCCGCCGCGAAGAGGATCCCGGTCAGTGGGGCGGAGCCGCCGCCTGGTCCGGTGCCTTGCAGCAAGACGGCGGCGGTGCTGCTGCCGGCCAGTAGCAGTCCTGCGACTGCGGCCAGTCCGACCGTCCGCAGGGTGCCTGACCAGAGCGCGGGCATCCGCTCGGTGGCTGCCGCTGCAAACGACGGGACGTCGTAGACCTCCGGGGCAGGCGGCACATCGCGCTCATCACGCAAGTACAGCAGTGCGCCGTCGACGATCCCGGACTGCCGCAGTGTATGCGACACATCCAGGGTCGATCCCAGGCTGGTGGTCAGGACCGACGACGTGATGAGAGCGGGGGCCGTTCCACGCGAGGGCTGTGGCGGCGCGTCCGGGGGCCCATCGTGCAGGAGCGTGAGGATTTGGGGTATGAGCGAGGCCAGTGGCTCGTCTGATGGAAGCCGCAGGTCCAGATGCCGGTGAGCGGAAATGACCGTGACGCGGCTGAGGGCTGTGCTCAAGGGGTGATCCCATTCATCATGGCGGAGTGGATGGTGGCTGCGGAGCCGGCCTGCTTGCGGTTCTGGTCCTCCAACAGGCTGTGGACAAAGCTGTAGCCAACGCAGATCGCGGCGACGAGGGCAGCGATCAGCAACGATTGCAGGAGGCGGCCCGTTGCCGAGCTATAGCTCCGCTCCTGGGTGTTGCCGCCAAAGAGCAGTGAGTCGTCAAGCCTGTGCTTCCTGACGCGTGCTGATTCAAGTAGCCGGGCGTCATAGTCGTCTGCCACGAACGGGCCCCCTTCCATATCCGTTACCAGGGCACCCACAAACCTACCGCGGCACTATTCGGACTCCGCAAGTCACGCGTTGTAGGAGCCTGTTTAGTGCATCGACTGGACTTATGCGCCGGGATTCTCCATGCTGGTTAACGTGCCTTGGCGCCGTCCGGCGCCGGCGCGGTCTCATATTCCGGTGGGGGAGCTATGGCCATTTTTGATATGGGTGCCGACACGATCGGTAACCTGAACAAGCAGACTGACGTGTCGCATCAGGACCTCGGTGCCTTGGTCCGGCGTTTTGTGGATGCGGTGACGCCACTCGAGGGCCGTTTCAGCGGAGCAGGCAAGGCGTCGTTTGATGCCTTCAAGAACCGCTCCGATCTCGTGGCGTCCGAACTCAACGCGGCACTCGCCGCAATCGTGCACGGCCAGTCCGGGATGAACACAGCCTTCCAGCAGGGCGACCTGGCGGCCAGTGATAACGCCCGCCGTACGGAAGGGTCCGCGAACTTCGACGGCGCACGCTTCCAGGGCCGTGCCAACTGAGGCAGTTCCTGCCACCTGTCCGCAACAAATTTCCTTTGAATCCGGAACGGAGCAGGAGCCGCCGCAGGCTCCGACATACCCATGACTGCTAACCGCATCGCATACGACACCAACGTTTCCGCCCAGGTACAGGGCGACATTCAGGCGCTCGCCGCCCAACTCGAAGGCCTCATCGCCCAGCGCCAGTCCGACGTCAACCAAGCGATGGCCGACTTTCGCGCAGACGGCGTCGACGCCGAATACCAGGCGGTTGAGGCGCGGTGGGGCAACGCGGCGAACGAGGTCAAGGCAATCGTCGCGCTGGTCCGCAGCACGCTCGGCCTTAACGACGAATCCGCCTCCACGGCTGCCACCTCTGCCCGCAATGCGGTGCAGGGCATCGGCTAACGCGGTCGGATGTCCGGCTGATGACAGGCTCGTGGAACATCGACGTCGCTGCGACAGCGGCGACCATTAAGGCGACGGCCGCCCAGGTTGAATCCGTCCAGCCCGCACTCGTCGGCATGGGCAGGTCATTGGAGCAGGCAGCGGCAGCGATCCCGGGCGAAGCAGCCGTGGTGCTGGCCGCCCTGAATGATGTGCTGAACCTGGGAATAGGGCCCGCAGCCAATGAAGTGGTGGGACGGTCCGGGACCATCATCACGTCCACCGTGCAGGCAGTGAATTTCTACCAGCAGGGCGACCTTGCGATGGCCTCCTCGGCGCAGCGGAGTGCCGGTGCCGCGGCAGTGCTTGCGGGCGACGAGTCGGCAGGTTTCAAGAACGCCGGCTCGGCGACAGTTCAATGATGAGAATTTTAGTGAGGGGTTGAACGGCGAAATGGCTTTGGCTCCCGATGTCTGTGTTCAGACCGGATCGTCCGGACTGGATCCGAGCGGCGGCTTCCGCCTGCCCGACGTCGATGCCCTGGACGCTGCGGCGCATGGGCTGCAGCGGCACGCGGACGACTTCATGGCGGGCATCTCCTCCTCGGCCAGCCAATGGCAGGGGCTGGGGTCGTCGTACTCCACCGACGATGCTCCAACTGTTTTGGCCGCCTTCGGGAAGGTCACACCCGCCGCAGAACGGGTGCAGCGCGGCGGAACGGAGACGGCGACTGCCCTCACCGCGTTTTCTTCAACCTGCCGGGAGTTGAAGCAACGCTTGGAAGCCTACGGGCGGCGGGTTCATTCGCTGGATGCGGACATCGATTCGTTTCCCACCTCGGTGGAAGAGACCACGATGGTTAAGGGTGAGCAGGTCACCACGAACGTCACCCAGCACTGGAGCGGCGACGCCGACCTGACAGGCCGGCGCAACGCCCTTGCAGCTGACGTCGCGGCCATTCGCAGTGACTATAATGCGGCCCAAAACACCTGTGCGGCTACCTTGGCGGTGCTCTCCGGAGGAGACGTGCACACCGTGGCGCAGGCACCCATGACGGATCACCGGTCCGGAAACTGGGTGGATGACTGGCTGTGGGACGCCGGCACGTTCGTGGGTATCGACCACCACGACGAAGAGCAGCCCTGGGGCATGCAGACCGTCCCGTACCGCCCGAACGGGGTTTTGGGGTTCCTGCAGGGTGTGGGCGCAGGGGCGGTGGAACTTGTGGACGGTGTCTGGTCCCTGACTGGCACTGGAAACCAGGCAAAGCGCGATCAGGCCTGGGGTGGCATCAACACCCTGGTCACCAATCCAGGTTCTGTGGACTGGGGGTCAGTTCTTTCATCGTTTGCGCATTTGGACGAAGCGGGCACAAACCAGAATTGGGCCATGGGCGCTGCGATATTCAACACCGCTTCCTTGTTCGTTGGCGGCGGGGCCGGCGCCGCAGTGAAGTCCGGGACGGTCGCCAGTAAGGCCGGGCTGGCGGCGGAGAAACTCAGCATCGCGACGATGGACAGTGCCCGGCTTGGAAAGGTCTCCGCCCTGCTCGGGACCACGGCCCAAGGGCTCTATTCCACCGGAACGGTCCTGTCAAAGCCCGGTTCGCTGGCACTGAAAGTTTCCGACCTCGTCATGCCACAAACAACCGCCAACGTTCTGGACGCTCTCACCAAAGTCAAGGTAGGTGCGTGGATGGCAGCTGAGAAAGCGCCGGTGGCCGTCTGGGACCATGCGGTGGTCCGTCCCTTGGAAGGTGCGTCGACGCTCCTGCGAGCGACCGATCAGGCGATCCCGAAAGTTGCCGTTTCACCCGGCGGTGCAGCCAGCCTTGGACACGGATCAATGGGTCGAATGGCCGACAGCCTGGACTCGGCCGCGGCACATGTCCGCGCGGCCAAGGTTCCCGAGACGCCCATGGCGCAGGTTGTCAGCCCCGTTGAACACTTTCCAAAACCCGAGACTGTCACGCAGACCATCGTGGTCCGGCATGGGGAGGCGAATTTCCCGGTCAGCAAGAGGGATAGCTTCGCCGACCGCGTGGGACTCAAGCCCAACGCGGAGTACGTGGTTGAACACCGCACAACGATGAACCACGTGACCCATGAACCCGTGGACTCGATTGAGAAGTACTACACGGATGCCACCGGCAAGGTAGTCAGGGTAGACACCTACGCTGGAGTCCGCGGTGCGTGGTCCCCGGAGCTCAATAAGCCGGTGCCGAATGTGACCTACAACGTGGTGGCGAAGGTCGACGGAGACCTCGAAAATACATTCACCTACGCAACTGACGCCACGGGACATGCCCAGAGTGTTTCGGGCCGCATCACGTCGACCTTTGCCGGGAACATGAACCGAAACGCCTGGCAGCAGCTGCTGGCAGGAAAGCGAGTCGGCGGACCGGCCTACGAGGGTGGGCATTCAGTACCCTCGTTCCTAGGGGGTGCAGGGGAACGAATCGGCCTGTTCGCCCAGCACCAGTTCCAGAATCGCGGCGCCGGTGTGCCTAACGCCGGCGGCCCCGCGTTCCACGAGTTGGAGCGTACGATGAGGGACGACGTCAAGCAACGACTGGCGGCCGGCCAGGCGGTAGATGTGAGCTGGTCCATGGAGAACGTGCCCGGGCCTAAGCCCGGAATGCCGCACTCCATTGCTGTTGGGTACGAGTTCGCGGGCGAACGCGAAGTCTTCGACGTCTTCGATAACCTCGTTCAGGGAGTGAAGTAGGTGCCAGATTTTAGCCAGTCGGCCGGGACAGCTGAGGTGCAGACGGCCCTCCAAGCTCTCCAGAGAACGTGCATGGGGCCGGATGGCGCCTTTGCCGACGTCGACGAGTTGGTCATCACGCAATCCACTTTTGCGGGATTCTCACACCGATACGGGGACATGAGGACCGGGGACACGTGGGCCTTTACTACGGGCCGCCACCGCATTCCGGTCTCTGAGCTGGCCTGGCTCGGCGAGTTCAAGAAGAGCGCGTTTCGTCCCGGTTTCGGTAGCTGGATCACGGTACGCGTCCATGTATTTCCCGATGCACCTGGATTCGTTGAGGTTTTCGACGAGGAAATTCCGGCTTCCGGAGGTGCCGGCGGAGTCGCATCCCGGCGAGTCGGAACGGCGGGCGTACTGACTTCGGAGTTATTGGCATTTCCCCGTACTGTCGACCACATTCCTCAGTGGATGTGGGATGTTTTTCGCGCCGACGGCGTTTCCCCTCCGGTGTACAACGCCGATATGAAAACTGTCGACTGGGATAACAAACGTCTGCCCGTGTCCGATACCGGCACGGATTTCTCTGTGGATCCCGTGGTCATTGATCCGGCAAAGGAGCCCGGCGTCTTTTCAAAGATCAGCAAGAAGATTTTCGGGAAATGGGCTGATCGGTAGTTGCCGGCGGACGACCACCGGGACCGGTCGCACCGCGCCCCTTGAAGTACGACGGGCTTCGGAGGAGGATTTGCGGCAAAACTCCAGGAGGCCCTCATGACCCAGCTTGGCAAGTTTGAGAAGTACCTGATCGAGGAATTCTTCGACGATTACCGCGCTGGCGCCATGACCCAGCACACATTCACTCGCAGGGTCGCATTCGTCACCGGCAGCATGGCAGCAGCATCGGCCGCGATGCTGCTGGTCGGTTGCTCGCCGAATGAAGTTCCGCGCAGCACCGATCCCATGCCCACCCCGGCGCCTTCGTCGTCGCTTCCCGGGAGCGCGGCTTCCGCCGGCGCAGTACCGGGGGCGAAAAGCCCCCTTTCCGTTCCTGAGGGTGCGGCAGGCCTGGTGACGGCCACGGTGCGATTCCCTGCCGGCGGAGCAGACGTCAGCGGCTACCTTGCCCGCCCCGAGGCCAGTAAGGCAGGGCCCGCTGTACTGGTCTGCCATGAGAACCGCGGGCTGACCCCGCATATCCAGGACGTGGCACGCCGGTTCGCCAAGGCCGGATATACAGCGTTGGCGCTGGACCTGCTGAGCAGGGAGGGAGGCACGGCGAGTTTGGACCGGGATGCCGTCCCTGGGGCACTGACCAAGGCCGGAGCACAACGCCACGTGGCGGACTTTTCCGCCGGTTTCGACTACCTGCAGTCCCAGGACTTCGTAGATCCGGACCGGATCGCCATGACCGGCTACTGCTTCGGCGGCGGCATCACCTGGCAGGCGGCGACGGAGCTGACTGGTCTGAAGGCAACCTCGGCGTTTTACGGACCCGCTCCCGATCTGGACAAGGTCCCGTCCATCAAGCCGGCGGTCTTTGGCGTGTATGCGGAACTTGACGACCGGATTACCGGCGCGATGCCGGCGTTCCGGGATGCGCTGGCCGCCACAGACGTCCGCCACGAGCTCAAGGTATATCCCGGCGTCGACCACGCGTTCCACAACGACACCGGAGATCGCTACAACGAAACGCAGGCGACCGCCGCCTGGAACGACACACTGGCCTGGTTCGGCAAGTACGTCTGACGGTGCGCGCGTTGGCGCAGAGGCGTCCATGTGGCCCGTATGCTCATGACGACTAGGTTGCGTCCCGCACGTTACAGCGTCCGCTGCCGGCTGGGGAATGTGATCCTGTCAAGGTCCTTCGCGGCCACGACTGTTGCCCCGCCGGCGCATGCCCGGGCCTGCCCGGCAAGCAGGTTAACATCCCCATAGCGGGACGAGAAGTGGGTGAGGACGAGCGTGCCGACTCCGGCTGCGGCAGCCAGTTCGCCTGCCTGCCCGGCGGTGAGGTGGGCAAACTGGGCGGCCAGGTCGGCGTCGTCGTCACTGAACGTGGATTCCGCCACCAGCAGGTCAGCTCCTTCCGCGAGTTCCTCTGCGCCCCAGCACGGCGCCGTATCCATGACGAAGGCGAAACGCTGACCGCGCCGACGGACGCTTACCTCGTTGAGGTGCACTCCGCGCAAGCTGCCGTCTCTCTGCAGGCGGCCGATGTCCGGCCCTGCAATGCCGGCCGCTGCGAGCCGGTCCGGGAGGAGTGTGTGGCCGTCCGGCTCGGTGAGCCGGTAGCCGTAGGTCTCGACGCGATGCTTAAGTGGCCGCATTTCCAGCCCCGGCGCGATCTGTCCGGGACCCGAGTGCGGGTGCAGTCGCAGGTCAAGGCGTGGAGGCGTGACGGACACGAGCGCCCGGACCACGTCCTCGCCGGAGGCTGGATAGTGCAGGTGCACCGGATGCGCCACGCCGTCCAGAACCATACGCGAAAGCACTCCGGGCAGCCCAAAGCAGTGGTCGCCGTGGACATGAGTGAGGCAGATGCGCGTGATTTGGCTGGCCGAGACTCCGGCGTGGATCATCTGCCGCTGAGTGCCTTCCCCCGGGTCGAAGAGCAGGCCCTCGCCGTCCCACCGCAGCAGGTAGCCGTTGTGGTTGCGGGTCCGCGTCGGAACCTGGGAGGACGTGCCAGGGACGACCAATTCACGCATGAAAGTGAGTGTCTCACCGGCTCGCGGCGCAGGGCCATCGTGCGCGGCAACTTCATGGGGCGCTGGGGCACAATACTTCATATCTCTAATGGGCTGCGCGCGGGTTGGCGAAAACAAATCGGCGGCAACAACGTGGCTCATGGCGGGATTATGAAAAGATCAACCATGCGTCCGATGCAGCTCTCCAGCAAACTCCAGAACGTCCGGTATGAACTCCGAGGACCCCTGCTCCAGACGGCCAAGCAAATGGAGGCCGAGGGACACAGGATTCTCAAAATGAATCTGGGGGACACCGCGCAATTCGGACTTGAAGCGCCCGAATCCGTAGTGGTGGACATGATCCACCACTTGCGCGGCGCCCAGGGCTACAGCGATTCCAAGGGCATCTTCTCGGCCCGCACCGCCATCTCACAGTATTACCAGACCAGGGGTCTCCTGCAGATTGGCGTCGAGGATATATTCATTGGCAACGGTGTCAGCGAACTCATTTCCATGAGTCTTCAGGCATTCATGGAAAACGGTGACGAAGTTCTCATCCCTGCTCCCGATTACCCCTTGTGGACCGCAGCCGTTTCGCTCACCGGCGGCAAACCCGTGCATTATCTGTGCGACGAGGACGAAAACTGGTGGCCGGACATGGCCGACGTCGAGGCGAAGATCACCCAGCGCACTAAAGCGATCGTTATTATCAATCCGAACAACCCCACCGGGGCCGTCTATCCGCGGCAGGTTCTGGAGCAGTTCGCCGCCCTGGCACGCAAGCACAACCTCGTCCTTTTCTCCGACGAGATTTACGAGAAAATCCGCTATGAGGACGCCGAGCACATCCACACTGCCGCAGTGGCGGACGATGTCTGCTGCCTAACGTTCAGCGGTCTGTCCAAGGCGTACCGCATGCCCGGCTACCGCGCTGGCTGGGTGGCCGTCACCGGTCCGCACGCGGCGACGCTGGCTTACCGCGAAGGGCTGGAACTGCTGGCTTCCCTCCGCCTGTGTCCCAACGTCCCTGCCCAGCACGCGATTCAAACCTGTCTCGGCGGCTACCAGAGCATCGATGCGCTGATCCGGCCCGGGGGAAGACTGCGGGAACAGCGTGACCGAGCGCTGAAACTGCTCACCGCCATACCCGGCGTGACGTGCGTCCCCGCTGCGGGAGCAATGTATTTGTTTCCACGCCTTGATCCAGAGCTCTATCCGGTAAAGAACGACGAGCAGTTTGTCCTGGATCTGCTGCGGGACCAGAAGATCCTGGTTTCGCACGGAACGGCGTTCAATTGGCCCGAGCCTGACCATTTCCGCTTCGTCATCCTTCCATCCGTGGAAGACATCGAGGAAGCAGTGCGCAGAATCTCCGCGTTCCTTGCGGCCTACCGGAGCAGTTAGCAACTGAAGGGGAGCGAACTGTTGAGTGAAATTGTTGATCGACTGGCGGCGGCAATGAACGCCCATGACCTCGAAGCGGCAGCCGCGCTGTTCCACGAGGACTACCGAAGCGAGCAGCCGGCGCATCCTGGCAGGGCCTTCGTTGGCCGGGCCCAAATGCACGCAAACTGGCGGGCGATGTTTGCCGGCATTCCTGATTTCCGCGCGGAAGTGGTCCGTTCAGTCGACGACGGCAACACCACATGGAGCGAATGGTTGTGGTCCGGAAACCGCACTGACGGGCAGCGGTTCCAGGTCCGTGGGGTGACCCTTTTCGAAGTGGCTGGAGACTTCATCACCGCAGGCCGCCTCTACCTTGAAAATGTCGAGCGCGAAGATGTGGGCATCCAGCAAGCGGTGCAGGACCTGTCCGGACGCCGACCCGGCCGCTCAGGGGACTGAGCAGGCAGGCCCTGGGCGGTGCGGAAGCTGCCCCGATGCTCCTCCCGCTCCCGGTTTGAGGGAGGGGAGGAAACAGGGACCCGCCAGGCCTGCGTTGGTGCCCGTCTTACTTGTAGACGCGGACCCAGTCGACCTGCATCTGAGAAGGCGTGGTGCGTGCCCCGTTCGGGAACCAGTCGAGCTGCAGTGTCTGGTGCATGGCAACCGACGGCAGGTGCGCCCGGTTGGTGTCGGTGAAGGTCTTCACGCCGTCGATGTATCCGGTGATGCCGGAAGGAGTCCATTCCACCGCGTAGTTGTGCCACTGCGTCGTATCAACGGCCTTCGCCATCGTGGTCTGGGAACTGGAGCCGCCGCAGGCGTAGTGCAGGAAGAACTTCATCTTGGTGGTATCAGAGGTGCCCTCGGCATAGTCGATCTCGGAGCATTTCGGTCCCGTGCTGCTGTTGGGCCAGAGGATCAGGACCGGATGGTACTGCGGTGCCCGGGCGCTGGTCCTCATGCGGGTTTCCCATCGGCCGTACTTTTGGCGCCCGAACTTTGCAGACATACCGCCGGTGGTGCCGGCCGAGTCACCCTTTACCGTGGCCACGCCGTTGGCGACGGACCAGGCCTTCGCGCTGCGGACACCCTTGCCCGCGTGCCCTGAACCCTTGTAGACGCTCCATTTTGTGGCGTCCGGTGCACCGGCGCGGGAGAACTCGTCGCCCGCAAGGACCCGGCCCCAGCGCAGGCTTGTGGCGGCCTGCTTGTCTGTGCTCGCTGTGGTGAGGTAGGAGGCGGGCACAACCGTCGTTGCCGCAGCGCCGCGTGCGTAGGACGCGGGGGCTGCAGCACCCGCGGCTGGATCGGCGGCAACCGACGGGCTGGTGGTGCCGGTTGCAGATGGCGCGACGCTGCACCCGGTCAGGGACAGGGCGCCGATGGCAATGGCTATGGCGAGCTTGTTCTTGGACAAAAGAGGACCCCTCCGGGCATAGGAATGGCGCACACGAACCACAGCCGGGGTGTGATGACGCATGCGGAAGTTCTTCGGCCCCCTTTACGGGAGCCGGGGCGGCAACGGTGCCGCCCGACGGGTCCAGAGCCCTGCGTTCAGGCATCCGGGGCCCGGTTTTCGGGCCAGCCCTCCGGGCCAGTCGCCAACGTTACCTGTTCGTGACCATTGACTGCAAACCGAAATCGGTTGACAGGATGGAATCGAGTGCTTGGCAATGTCCGGTCGCATGGGAATGGTCACCATGCAGGAGCAGGCGTCGGCTGGCGATTTTGACGTTTCGGGCGCAACGGCCCCGTGGGACCGACGCTGCCGTTCAGCGCGGGCTCTGCCCGCTACCGATCAGCGCTATTGGCGCATCTAACGGCGCCTGCATGCAGCGGGCTCCCGGTGTTCAAGCGTCCGAGGGATCGGTGGCCAGGTTCCCTGGTCACCGATCCGGGAAGCCGGCCCACCGATCCGGGAAGCCGGCCCACCGATCCGGGAAGCCGGCCCACCGATCCGGGAAGCCGGCCCACCGATCCGGGAAGCCGGCCCACCGATCCGGGAAGCCGGCGCGGACCCAAAGACTGCAGGCAAAAACCGCGTCGGGAGCCGGCAAGGCGGCGCAGTAAGGCTAGTCCGCCGCCTTGGCGAAGGTGGCAGCGCTCAGGAACTCGATGCCCGTAAACGAGTCGTCTCCTTCGACCCAGGCGTCGTGGCCTGGCGGGATGGTGTACGAATCGCCCTGAGTGATGTTGATACGTTTCCCATCAGTCGTTTCGACGACCAGTTTCCCGGCGACGCAGAAGCCGACGTGGCTGTTCTGGCACGAGTCGGTATTGACCACGGGCTTGATTGACTCGGACCAACGCCATCCGGGCTCAAATGTGAGCCGGCCAATGGTGTAGTCGCCAACCGTGACGACGTCGACCGCGGCCTTATCCGGGCGGCGCTTTTCGTCAGGGGTGTTGTGTGACTTCACATCCAGCTGAGTGACAACGTTAGTGGGCATTGCACTCCTTCTTTCAACGTGGGGTGGATATGGGCCGTCAGGTCAGATACTGAAACCCGACAGCAGAATGAGCACGCGCGCGCAGATTTCGCGGCAAACCATTCACCAGATTGCGTACGGTGACAGCCTCCTCCGTTCGGTCGCAGTTGTCGATACTCCACGATCGAGGCCGGGACTCAATGGCCGGGGGTGCCCTTGCGCTGATGATCAACCGACGGGATGCCCGTGGTCGCAGGTGGTTTCACCGGGCCTGACCTCATGCCCCTGGATGCAGGTCACGCCGGGAGGCGACGGCGTGTCATGCGCGATGAAGAACAGGCTGCTGTTGCCGTGGCTGAACTGGCTTTCTTCGCGCTGCAGCCATGAGGTGGTTTTGTGCCTGTGCTTCTTCGAAGCCTCAGAGTCATCGTGCTGTAGGTGCCGAAACGGGTTCGTGACCACGGCGACCTCGACCTTTCAATATTCCGTCGCTGCCTCTGCGCAGTGAAAGAGCCGGTGCAACGAGTATAGGCGCGGCCGTCGGCTCGGATAAGCCCTCACAATTGACCAAGACACGTGCATCAGGGGGATTAGACGTCGCGGCGCGGGACCGGAAAGAATAGTCAGGTGAGTGAGGCTGGCGAGTTCATCGACATCGCCCTTCAACGTGAAGGTGCGTGGCATCGGGCCGAAGATATGCGTCTCAAGCTTGGCGACGATCTTCAGTTCTACGGCTCCTCGGTTGGGGCGGTGCGGGGCGCCATCCGCGATGCCCTCCGCCGCCACTCCGACCTGACGCACGACGAGGTCACCGCATTGAGTTCAGAGCTCTGGGCTGTGCCGGTTTTTGAACGCCGCCTCGCCGCCGTCGTACTGCTTCAATCCAAAGTGCGGCTACTGATGAACTCAGACCTGACCCGTATCGAAGGCTTTGTCAGGACAGCACGATTGCGCGACTTGGTCGATCCTTTGGCGGTGGACGTCGTTGGTCCCCTGATGGAGGGTCTCGACGCTCAGGGTAGGGGACGGGCTGACGCTGTGCTGGACCGGTGGGCGGAGGAGTCTGACGTCTGGTTGCGCCGTGCTGCCCTCTTGGCGCCGCTGCGGGCACTTCGGCGCGGCAGGGGTGACTGGGACAGGTTCTCGAGCCAGGCGAGGACCATTCTCGAGGAACCCGCGGGCGATGGCCCCGAGTGCAGGGCAGCCCGTGAGGCAATCTCCTTCGTACTGGATGAAGTGGCGAAAAGCCGGCCGGAGCTGCGGCTTTCGACCGGCTTATAGGTCCGCGGCTGTACCCGAAGCCGCTTAGGCGCTGACCGTTTCCGGCTCGGGCTGGACGCTCTGCTGCGCCGACGGCATGGTGTGGATGTGCTGGCGGAGCGGGTGGAACTGGCTTGGGCCAAGTCCGCCGAACTCGTACGCGGTCTCGGCGTGCTCGGTCAGGTCTACGCCCGTGACCTCGTCCTCATGGCTGACACGGAAGCCGATGGTCTTGTGGAGGGCGATGCCGATGACGGCCGTCATGAACGCGGACAGTGCAAGGGTGATGAGGACGGCAACAGTCTGGGCAACGAGCTGCTGGATGCCGCCGCCGTAGAAGAGGCCGCCGCCTTCGCCGTTGCCGGGCAGGGCGATGAAGCCCAGGGCCAGTGTGCCGACAAGCCCGGCACCGAGGTGGACACCGACGACGTCGAGCGAATCGTCAAATCCAAACTTGTACTTCAGCTCCACGAACATGGCCGAAGCAAACCCGGCAACCAAACCGAGGGCCACCGCGGCGACAGGACTGACGTTGGCGCAGGCGGGAGTGATGGCGACCAGGCCGGCGACGGCGCCGGACGCAGCACCCAGCGAAGTCGGGTGGCCATGGCGGACTTTTTCGGTGACGAGCCAGCTGAGCATCGCCGCTGCCGGAGCCGCAAGCGTGTTGATCCAGATCAGTCCGGCCTGCTCGGCGGTGGTGGCTGCGCCGGCGTTGAAACCGAACCAGCCGAACCAGAGGATCCCCGCGCCGAGCATGATGAACGGGACGTTGTGCGGCCGGTGGCTGGCGTCCTTGCCGAAGCCGTGGCGCTTGCCGATGATGAGGGCAAGAACCAGGGCAGCGATGCCGGAGCTGATTTCGACGACGGTGCCGCCGGCGAAGTCGATGACCTGTCCGAAGACTGCGCTGACCGCTCCGCCGTGGCTCATGAGGCCGCCGCCCCAGACCATGAAAGCGAGGGGGCAGTAGACGGCTGTGATCCAGAGCGGGACGAAAATGACCCAGGCGGTGAACTTCGCCCGGTCTGCGATGGCGCCGCTGATCAGGGCCACGGTGACCATGGCGAACGTTCCGCTGAAGCCGGCCTTGATCAGGTCAGAACCAACGATGTTGGAGAGGCCGAAACTGGCGAACGGATTGCCGAACACGCCCAGGAAGCCTTCGCCGCCGCTCATCGAATAACCCCAGAGGACCCAGACGACTCCGACAATCCCCGCCGAGACGAAGCTCATCATGATCATGTTGAGGGCAGCCTTCGCACGGGTCATGCCGCCGTAGAAGAGGCCCAGACCTGGGGTCATGAGTAGAACGAGTGCCGCCGACACCATTACCCAGACGTTTCCCGCAGTGAGTTCCACCCGTGTGTCCCTTCGCATCAAGTTTGCCAACCGGGCTCCGATGATGCCGGCCGATTTCCCCCGTATCGATACTCGTGGACGTTTGTTTCAGGCCATGGCAAGCCGAGTTACGTCAACGTTTCAGAAATCGTCCTAAAGTAAAGCCCGCATGACAGCTCTGTTTCCGGAATGTTAACGGGGCCGCTTGAGGCGCGGCCTTATTGGGCATTTGCAAGGTCTCTGCCGCGGAAACATGGGCCTTGGCCGGAATGGCTCGGTGAAAACACGTCCAGCAGCGGTTCATTGCGGCTGCGTGAACGGCTCCTAACCGGGCATCCGGAGTGGCCGTGCGGCGGCGGGGATGTTGACCGCCACCTCGCGGCGCGCCCACGATGGCGTATGTGCAGTGCGGGAAACCCGTCTGTACAGTGCGGGAACCCCGTCGACGACCGAGGAGCAGCTGTGGATGATCCCTATAACCTTGATCGCTTTCTGACCGCCCAGAACGACGGCGGCACCTACGATCACGCACTGGCCGAGCTGCGGGGCGGCAGCAAGAGAGGTCACTGGATGTGGTTCGTGTTCCCCCAGATTGCCGGGCTGGGCCAGAGCGCCACGTCCAGGCTGTACGCCATCTCCTCGCTGGATGAGGCGCGGGCTTACCTCCGGCATCCGGTGCTCGGCCCGAGGCTGACCGAGTGTGCGGACGCAGTGGCCGGGCTCAAGAACCGGACGGCGGGACAGATTTTCGGCGGCATCGACGCGCAGAAGCTGCATTCTTCCGTGACCTTGTTCTTGCGCGCAGCAGCACCAGCGGAACCGGCCTTCCAGAAAATTCTTGATCAGTACTTCCAGGGAACGCCTGACTCCGCAACGGACGAATTGCTGGCGGAACAGCGACCTCGCCGCTGACCCCTTCTTGGGGGTGAGCGGATGGGCTGAGCGGCCAGGCAGGCGTTGTAGCCGGGTCCGGCGCTTCGGGGGGAGTGCGCCCGGACCCGGCAGTCCCTCATCGACGGTTCGCGGCTTCCTTCAACTTCAGGACACAGCTACTCTCACTGCTGTCTCTTGGGAAAAGCCCGGGCTTCAGACCCGATCTGGTGGTCCGTCCCGCACCCCCCAAATGGGGGGGCAGCCCATATTCTGCAGCCATCCGCCCGACTCCTTCTCCGGTCGGGTCGCCGGTCCTACACTGGAAACACGAGCCGGTCCGCAGCCAGCGGGGGCACGACGGAAGGACAGTCATGGGTCTGGGCGACAAGATTGATAACGCAGCAGAAAAGCTTGGCGGCAAGGCCAAAGAAGGCGCTGGCAAGGCCAGAGACGATGAAGGCCTCGAAGCGGAAGGCAAGGCCGACCAGGCCAAAGCCGACATCAAGCAGGCTGGCGAAAAGGTCAAGGACGCCTTCAAGCACGACTGACCTCGACCAGTTCCACGTCCAGCAGGCGGCCGTCGCCGACGGCGGCCGTCATGTACGTGCACACGGGCTGGCGCCGGCGGTCGGTGGGTGAGCCGGGGTTGAGCAGGCGCAGGCCACAGCCCGACGTCGTGTCCCAGGGAATGTGCGAGTGGCCGAAGACCACGACGTCTGCGTCCGGGAAGAGCGCTTCGCAGCGATCTTCCCGCCCTTTCGCCGGCCCGGTCTCGTGGATCATGCTGAAGCGCACGCCGTCCAACGTGACGCTGGCCGTCTCGGGCAGCCGCTGCCGCACGTCGCCGCCGTCGTTGTTGCCCCATACACCGATCAGCCTGCGGCTGCGCCGCTCGAACTCGTCCAGTAGTTCCGCCGTCACCCAGTCCCCGGCGTGGAACACCACGTCCGCTTCGGCGACGGCGGCCCACACCTGTTCAGGCAGCGTCCTGGCCCGCTTGGGGACGTGGGTGTCGGAAACGAGAAGCAGCCGCAGGCTCATCAAAGCATCTTCCCATGGGGCACACTGGAACGATGGAGAATATGGTTTCGCCGCCGCCCGGAGATCCCCGCCGCCCGTTCGGCCCGCGTGATCCCGGCGACGCCTGGGTGGAAGGGGAGCGCGGGCGATTCTGGGGCCGGTTCGGTTCAGCAGGGCTCCTGGCCCATGATGCGGAGAAGGGCATCCTGCTGCAGCACCGCGCCACGTGGAGCGACCACGGCGGTACGTGGGGCCTTCCCGGCGGCGCGCTCCATCAGGGAGAGGACCCTGTCACCGGTGCACTCCGGGAAGCCTTCGAAGAGGCCGCTGTCCCGGAGGAGAACGTCAGGGTCCTGTTCACCTCTGTGTTCGACGTCGGCTACTGGTCCTACACGACTGTCGCGGTCGTCGTCCTGGAGCCGTTCGAAGCCGCCATCACCGACCCCGAAAGCATTGAACTGAAGTGGATCCCCGTCGACGATGTGGCCGGGCTCAACCTTCACCCCGCCTTCGCTGCGTCTTGGCCAGCACTCAGCGAGAAACTGCTCGAGCACGAACGGCCGGTGCTTCATGACTGACCCGCTGCTGCATGATTGATGTCGAGCGGTTCCGGATGCTTCTTGAAGCGGAACGAGCCCGCAAACTCGCCCTGCTGCCCGCGCTCCGCGCCGACATTGCCTCGGCCAACGCCGCCCGCCAGAACTCCAATGTCGACGACGAGCACGATCCTGAAGGCGCCACTATCGCCTTCGAACTGTCCCAGGCCTCGGCACTGCTGGACCAAAGCAGGTCCGGCCTGACACAGGTCGAGGCCGCCCTGGAGCGGATCTCCGCAGGCACTTACGGTTCATGCTCCATCTGCGGGGAGCAAATCGGGGAGGGGCGGCTTGAGGCGCGGCCGTGGACGCCATTTTGCATCCGTCACGCGCGGGGCAAAGCCTGACGAAACACGGCCCGTCATCCTGTCCTGACGGCCTGTTCCGAAGATGGGGCCAGCACCGTACGCTAGGGCTGGGAGGTGATTGCCATGGAGGCAACCCAGGGAGACCGCATCATCATACACGGTAGGACGGTTGAATCGTCGGACCGGCATGGTGAGATTCTGGAAGTCCGCGGGCCCAACGGAACCCCGCCGTACCACGTCCGCTTTGACGACGGCCACGAGACGATTATGTATCCCGGCGGCGACTTCACTGTCGAGCACCGCCCCACATAGTCCCCTCCAGTGAGCGCATCCACGAGGCGGCCCGACAGGATCCTGATTGTCATTCTTTTCATCATCGCCGGCCTCGAACGGGTCGGGCCC
This sequence comes from Arthrobacter sp. 05T444, assembly GCF_056395905.1. NCBI lineage: Bacteria > Bacillati > Actinomycetota > Actinomycetes > Micrococcales > Micrococcaceae > Arthrobacter > Arthrobacter sp. 05T444. The sequence goes on along the minus strand of NZ_JBFTKK010000006.1, from coordinate 128,538 downwards.
TTTCGGGAACCCGGAGTACGAGACCGAGGATGTGTTTGATCTCGTCAAGGTCAACGGAAGATGGCTCGTGCAAACCGCCCCGTGGCGACTCGCCATCTGTCTGGTCTGGGCCGCTGTGTGGGGGTGGCAACGGTGGATGTGGCTGCATCCTGCCAAAGGGCCCGGCCGGCTCGCAGAGGTGCCCACCGTGGCGGGCTCGGTGTTCGGACTGCTGATCGGCGCCGGCGGGGCGGTCAGCGCTTTGGGGGCGCTGCTCGATTCCGGCCTTCAGGGATTCACTGGCACTCATTCGATCGGGGCGCCATGGTGGGCCGAGGGCGAGTATGTGCTGGTGGTCGTTGGCCGGAATGCCCTGATCGACGTCATTCCGCTGGCGGGCGATTCCCTGAAGGGAATGCCCCTGAAAGGAATGCCCCTGCCAGGAACTGCCGGGTCAGGAAACGGGCTGCTGTTTGATCGGTGAGCGGTCCTGACCGTATTCCGCGGTGACCAGGATAGGCAGGTGGTCGGACTTGCCGCGGGGCAGCGTCTCAACGCTTTCAATGTCCAGCCCCAGGGACGTCGCGAAGTCGAAGTGGCCTTTGAAGACCTTGTAGCGCGTATAGGTCCTGCGGTTACTGAGCGACAGGGCGTAACCCGAGTCCTTCATGTTGGCGTGCAGACTCTTGGTGAAGAAGGGGTAGTTGAAGTCCCCGACCATCAGCGTCATGAGCCCGCTGCCCATGCTCAGCAGCTCCGCGTGCGCGGCATGGATCTGCTTGCGGCGGAGCGAATTCGAGGCGGTCAGCGGCGCCGCGTGGAAGGAGCCGATGACCAATTCGTGGTCCGTCTCGTTGTCCACCATTCGGGTGCCGATCAGACGCTCGTGGGCGGGCGCCATCACACGGTCGTGCATGGACTTCTTCAGGGCAAAGGTCTTGGTTTCCAGCGCCGTGAACCGTTCGGTGCGGTAGTAGATTGCCAAGCCGAGCCGGTTGCCCTTGGTGAAGTCGGCCAAGTGCAGGGGGCCGAGGGTGTCGGGCAGGTCGGCTGAATCGCACTCCTGCAGGCAAAGGGCATCGACCCCGAAGTTGCGGGCCAGATTGACCAGCTCGCCGCTCGCCTTGTGCTTGCGGAGGTTGTAGCTAATTACTCGCATCAGTGGAACACCTCTTCTGAGGGCTGCTAGAAGGACCAGTCTCCGAGTCTACCCAGAACATCATATGGAGAACGGGAGCTTTAAGCGCGCGCGTCCGGCGGCGCCGCGACCAGGCGGGACCAGCACCCAGCCGCGGCCGTCGTCGGTGTCGTTGTCCGATGTGGAGCCGTCCCCGCCCCCGAGTGTCCGGAGGATCCAGTGCCCCCGAAGCAGGGGGCCTGGGACATCTGCCCGGGGCGCGAAGCGATAGGGTGATTCGGGATGATCAATCAGAGCTTCGAAGGGGTCGACGTTGACTGCTGCACTGCCGGAACTCGCCGAGGGCGACTTCTATTACAAGGACTTGGGTGGGGGACGCTTCTGCTCAACCATCCATGCCCAGGGGGCCTGGAACGTGCACGAACAGCACATGGCGCCGGCCTCGGGATTGCTCGCCGACCGGCTGGAACGGCACGAGCCGCGCGCTGACATGCGCATGGCGCGCATCAGCTACGAGATCCTGGGCCTGATTCCCGGCGGCGGCTTCGACATCGTCACCACAACGCTCCGCCCCGGCCGGACCATCGAACTCCTGCAGGCAGAATTGGTGTCGGCCGGACGGGTGGCCATCCGGGCCACCGCGTGGCGGATGGTCACTTCCGATACCGCCGCCGTCGCCGCCTTCGAGGACACGGCTATCCCGTCCCCTGGCGACTGCAAGCCATACGACGGCGCCAGCGTCTGGCCCGGCGGGTACATCCGGTCGCTCGAGATGAGGGTAGCGGACGGTCACCGGCCAGGCTCGGGCAAGGTCTGGTTGCGCACCGACCACTCGCTGACGAACGCGGCGGACAGCACTGACATGGCACGGCTGATGGGCCTCGTGGACACGGCTAACGGCATTGCCGCCAGGGTGCCCCCTGGTAAGGACAGCTATGCGTTCCCCAACCTGGACCTGCAGATCCACATGTACCGCCGGCCGGAGGGCGAATGGCTGGGTCTGGACAACGCCGTGTCTTTTGGCACCGACGGGATCGGGCTCACGTCCACGGTGCTGCATGACCTGGCCGGGCCGTTCGGCCGCGCAGAGCAGATCCTGACGCTGCGGAAGAGCTAGGAGCCGCCGCCGGATCCGGTGAACCGGCCTAGTGGAACACCAGCCAGCCGGCCAGCGTGGCGAGCGCGGTCAGCACGGCGCCCCAGGCCAGGTCAACGAGAATCAGCTGGATAGGCCACTTTTTGAGCGTCGCGGCGTTCGTCAGGTCATACGTCGCGTATGCGAACGCACCCAGCGCCGCCCCATAGCCGACGGCGGCCAGCCAGCCGCCGCCGTCGAGCGCTGGCCGCAGCGCGAAAAAGACGATCCCGGCGATGTAAATCAGGTAGAAAGCGACGGCGTACCCTAGATTGGGCCGATCGGCCAGCAGGTCGCCGATGTGGCTGCGGTAGAACGGGTTCATGAGCTTGAGCCATACGGCGTCGATTACGGCGAACGCACTTGCTACGACCAGAAATTGCACTATGACCATAAGGGAGCTTAGCAATATGCAGCAGGCTGGGGCCGGACCGCGGGCGCTGACCGTCGTTCGCCAGCACCACTCGCTGGGGGCAGCCAGGGACCTTGACTTCGGGATCGAGCTGCTGGGCCTGGCCAAGGCGGGCCGGATCGGGCCCACGCTCAGGCTCTACCGCCCCGCGCCGACGGTGGCCTTCGGGCAGCGCGACACCCATCTCGCCGGCTTCGGAGCCGCCGCGCAGGCGTGCCGCGAGCAGGGCTTCGAGCCGCTGATCCGCAAAGCCGGCGGACGGGCCGCCGCGTACCACGAGGGCACCCTGATCGTTGACCATGTGGAACCCCACACTGATGCGATCGCCGGAGCCAAGGGCAGGTTCGCGTTCTTCGGCGAGATGCTGGCGCAGGCGCTCCGCAGCACCGGTGTGGATGCTGCCGTAGGCGAGATTCCGGGGGAGTACTGCCCGGGCGAATTCAGCGTCCACGGCACCGATCCGGAGGTTCCCTCGCATCAGGTCAAGCTCGTAGGAACCGCGCAGCGCGTCGTGTCCGGCGGGTGGCTGTTCAGCTCGGTCATCGTGGTGGAGAATTCGGCGCCGATCCGCAGCGTCCTTACAGCGAGCTATGCCGCCCTTGGTCTGGACTGGGATCCGGCGACGGCAGGCGCGGCGGACGACCTCGTGCCGCACCTGGACGTTCAGGCCATCGAGGACGCCGTGATCAGCACTTATGGCGGCTACGCAGCCCTCGCGCACGCGGACTTCAGCAGCCTGCAGGGTTAACGGCAGCCAGCCGGTGTATCGCCTATGCTCGATGGCGTGCTTTACGCGGGTTTCCCGCGTTGCCGGATTGGGGGGACTGAAATGGTTGAAACAGGGAAAAGAAGCTCAGATGTACCGGCCAAAAGGCTGGCGCTCGCCGTCGTGCTTGCCGTCGTGCTTGCCGGCGGACTGACGGGGTGCGGCGCTCAGGCGGTGCGGGCGACGGACCCGGCGACGCCTGAGACGCAGGCGTCCGCGGCTGTCGTGAAGTCGGGTGCTCCCACTCCGAGGTCACTGAAGGGGCCCAAAGTGGCCGATTCGTTCGGAAACGTCGATTTCTACACGACGGCGGCGGGTGACACCCACGCGGCCCTGGCTGCCGCGTTTGGGATCTCGGAGGCCAAGATCGCCGCTTTTAACGGGCTCACTCCCGGGGCGCCGCTGGTACCCGGAACGAAACTGCGGCTGATTCCTCCTGCCGGCCCGATGGCCGCAGCCACCGGTACCGCGAGTGTCGATGCCGCTGGCATCCCCAGGACGTACATCGTGTCGGCCGACGACACGCTGGACGGCATCACGTACCGCTTCGGCATCACTGAGGAACAGCTGGCGGAGGCAAACAAGGTCCCGTTCGTCCACGAGCAGGGGAACGTATACTTCCTTCACCCGGGTCAGCAGATCGAGCTGCAGAAGAAGCCGGTGGACAGCCGATCCGGCACCGGAAAGACCGTCAACAACTCATTCGGCCGGGCCGACTTCTACACCACTGTGGACGGGGACTCCCTTGACAGCCTCGGCTACCGGTTCCGCTCCACCACCCGGCAGCTGCTGCTGTACAACCCCGGATTGAAGGCAGACCGGCCGATCCCCGCCGGAACCCGGGTGAGGCTAATGCCGGGAGACTTGAAGATCGAGGGCGCGCAGGGCACCGCTACTGCCAGCGCCGACGGCGTGCCTGTCACCTACACGATGGCGGCCGGGGACGTCGAGCGCCAGGTCGCGTTCCGCTTCAATCTGCGCCTCGATGAACTCGAATCCGCCAATCGGCCGCTGACGCCGGGAACGCGGACCTGGATTGAATTCACTGACCTGCCGTCCGGCGAGCTTAAACCCGGCCAGACGATCAGCCTCACCCTGGACCAGCCCATCACTAAGTGAGCGGGCAACCCTACGGAACGGCCAGGAACGCGGCCAGGATCACCATCAGGACGGCGATGGCGCCGTCGAGAACCCGCCAGGCTCCGGGGCGGGCAAAAACCGGGGCCAGGAACTTCGCACTGAAGCCCAGGAGGCTGAACCAGAGCGTGCTTCCCGCGATCGCTCCCCAGGCAAACGGCCAGCGGCCATCGGGGCCCCGGTCGGAAGCCAGGGAGCCCAGGAGCACCACGGTGTCCAGATACACGTGCGGGTTCAACCATGTCAGGGCGACGGCGGTACTCACCGTTGCTGCCAGCGTGCTGCGTGCGGATGGGGCGGCGGCCGTCATGGCGCCAGGCTTCAGGGCGCGCCTGGCCGCGAAAAAAGCATAGGCGAGAAGAAAGGCGGCTCCGGCCCAGCGGACAACGGCCAGTGCCAGCGGTGCGGCCTGGATCAGCGCGCCCACGCCGGCCACGCCCGCAGCAATCAGGACCGCGTCGCTTGCGATGCAGACAGCCACGATGGGGACCATGTGCTCGCGGCGCAGTCCCTGGCGCAGGACGAAGGCGTTTTGCGCGCCAATGGCGACGATGAGGGACAGGCCGGCTCCAAAGCCGGTGGCAAGGGCAGCGAGAGTGTCAGGGATTTCCACCTGCCTGACTCTAGGTGCCACGGAATCATGAGTACAGCTAAACTTTCTTAACTCTATTAAGGAAAATTCAGGATGGATGCGACAACCGAACAGCTCAGAACGCTCGCGGCGGTGATCGACCACGGCACCTTCGACCGTGCCGCCGCGGCGCTGCATGTGACGTCGTCTGCCGTCAGCCAGAGGATCAAGGCACTGGAGCAGCAGACCGGACGCGTCCTGCTGCTCCGCACCAAGCCGGTCCGGCCCACGAAGTCCGGAAGCGTTGTGGTTCGGCTGGCCCGCCAGGTGGCTCTCCTCGAAAGTGAGGCCATGGATGAACTGGGGCTGGAGGGTGCCGGGGCGCGCCCGCGCATTCCGCTGGTCATCAACGCCGATTCGCTGGCTACGTGGGTTCTCCCGGCCCTGGCGCGAGTTGAACGGGCAAGTTTTGAGATCACCATCGACGATCAGGACCACTCCATCGACCGCCTCCGCGAAGGAACCTCGATGGCGGCCATCACTTCCAATCCGGAGCCGGTGCAGGGATGCACTGCCCGCCCGCTGGGCGTCATGCGCTACCGCCCTGTGGCCAGCGTCCCGTTTGCGGAACAGTGGCTGCCCGAGGGGTTTACCGACGAGGCCCTGTCCTCGGCGCCGGTGGTGGTTTTCGACCGCAAGGATGCCCTCCAGGACCGCTACCTTGAGCGCAGGCTGGGCTCAGGTGCCAAGTTCCCGCCCCGCCACTTCGTCCCCGCGTCCTCGGACTTCGTGCACGCGATTGAACTCGGGCTCGGCTGGGGCATGCTGCCCGACCTTCAGGCCATGCCACTTCTTGACGCCGGCACCCTCACCGTGTTGGATGCAAACGGGTATCTGGACGTACCGCTCTACTGGCAGCAGTGGTCCATCGAATCAACCACGCTCACCCGGATCGCCACGTCACTCGCAAAAGAGGCGGCCGCGCAACTGCGCTGACCGCCTCCCTCCCGTGCGCCAGGTTGAACCTGTGCGGCTGTTGACCTTATGCCGCGAGACGGCTCTTGACCTCGGCGGCCGACGGGTTCGTGGCGGCGGTGCCGTCCGGGAAAAGGACGGTGGGAACCGTGCGGTTGCCGCCGTTGATCTGCTCGACGAGTTCGGCCGTGCCGTCGACTTCTTCGATGTTGATCTCGGTATAGCCGATTCCCTGGGCATCGAGCTGCTTCTTGAGCCTGTTGCAGTAGCCGCACCAGGTGGTGGAAAACATGGTGATGGTGCCGTCTTCGGGAGTGAAGTCCACGGAGCTCTCCTCGTGTTTAGGTTTTATGCCGGTCAGTTTCGTTCCCGTCAACCGTAACCCGTGCGTCGGTATTCCCCCGCTTGTATTGCGATGGCATGCTGGTGCCATGTGTGGACGCTACGTGATGGCCAGGGCCGTCGGGGACCTGCTGGCAGAATTCGACGCCGAACTCGAAAATGAAATAGCCATCCCGCCATCCTGGAACGTTGCCCCCACGGACGATGCCCCCATCGTCCTGGAACGCCTGATCGATGGCGGCACCACCCGCCAGCTGCACATCGCCCGCTGGGGCCTCGTGCCGTCCTGGGCGAAGGACCCGCGCATCGGGCCGAAGATGATCAACGCCCGGAGTGAAACCGTGCTGGAAAAGCCGGCGTTCCGCAAGGCCGTGCAGTCGCGGCGCTGCGCTGTGCCGGCGGACGGCTACTACGAATGGAAGCAGGGCGAGGGCCGCAGCAAGCAGCCCTACTACGTCCACCCCACCGAGGGCACCGGCATTGTCTTTGCCGGGCTGTACGAGTGGTGGAAGGATCCGTCCACGCCGCCGGGCGACCCGGCACGGTGGATGCTTTCGATGTCCATCATGACGGCGGATTCCCCGCCGGAGGGCGCTGAAGCCACGGTGTTCGGTGAACTCACGGCGCTCCACGACCGTGTCCCGCTGCCCATGAGCAGGGAAACGATGGCCGCCTGGCTCGACCCGCAGGTTGATGATGCCGCCGGGCTGGTGGACCTGGTCCGCTCCGGGGTGAAGGATGTCGCGTCCGGCTGGCGCGTGGATTCGGTGGGGAAAGCCGTGGGCAACGTCCGCAATAATTCGCCGGAACTCATCGAGCCAGTGGAGGCCCTCTTCTGACGCCGCATACTCCGCCGGCAGCCATCAGACGGTGACACGTCCGCCGTCGTCAACTGTCCAGGTGGGGTTGAAAGCAATCTCCCACCGGAAGCCGTCCGGATCGGCGACGTACCCCGTGTAGCCGCCCCACGGCTGGGTCTTGGGGCTGGCCACCACAGTGGCTCCGGCGGCTTGCGCCTGTGCCACCACCTGGTCGACTTCGTCTGCGCTTGCCACGTTGTGGCTGAGCGTAATGCAGGGGACGGCGGCCGGGACGGCGGCCGGGGCGTCGACGGCCGCCTCGGCCTGCATCTGCCCGGCGTCCCAGAGCGAGAGAATGAGGCCGTGGTTGACCTGGATGAACACCACCTCTGGAAACTCGCGGTGGACGGGCCAGCCAAGGCCGTTCACATAGAAGCGGCGGGAGGCGGCGACGCTTCGCACTCCCAGTGAAATAAAATCGACTCGGGGCTGCATGGTTCGATACTGTCATGGACATGCTCACAAATCACGGAGACGATAAGAACGCCAAGGCTGACAGGGAACAGCTCGCAGCTGTCCGGATCGCCGTGGACGAGGTTGATGACCAGATCGTCACGCTGATTGCGCGCCGCGAACGACTGATCAGGATCGCGGGAACGCTCAAGGGCGACGACGCGGAAGTCCGGGCCCCCGGACGGGTGGAGCGCGTGATCGAACATGTCCGTGCCGCGGCCGAGAAAAAGGAAATTGACCCGGATATCGTGGAAAGCACCTACCGGGCCATGATCTCGAAGTTCATCGAGCTTGAGCTGCAAATCCACAAGGACAACAGCTAGAACTTTGCGAAGCGCCTAGAGCGCTTCGTCCACCGGCACTCCTGACTGGAATTCCCGGCCGTCGGCCTCGCTGAAGGCCGACATGAGGTGGCCTTTGCCCAGCCCGAGCACAGTGCTCATGGGGAAACTGCCGGTAATGGTGCTGCCGGAATGTTCGACGCTGTTGACGTCGAAGTTCTCCTCCGTGCCGTCATGGCTGAACGAGTAAATCGACACCGCCTCGCCGTTCATGAACTCAATTCCAAGCCTCCGTTGATGTGAGTAATCCGGAGTTGCAGCCACGAGCCCCACTACGAAGGCGCCCGATCCTGGAATGTTGCCGTCAATATCGAATTTGGCCACCAGGGTGGTGTCTTTGGCGGCGATGCTTACGTGCTTCAGGAGTGCGTCATTGGAACTCATGGCTCCATCCTGCCCCCTGAGCCGCCGTCCGTCCACACCTCATCTAGGTTTTGTCGGAGCCCCGGCGTAGACTGGTGTTATTCGAATACATATTCTAATAACCCTTATTTACCGCACATTCAGTTTAGCTTCCGGAGGCACCTATGGGCATGTTCAGCGAGTCCGTAGACGTCGTTTGTGGGGCGGAAGGCCAGCCGGTGGAGCTTCAATGGGGCGGCAGGACGTACACGGTAGGCGCTGAACCGGTGCGTTGGTATGAACGCCGCCAATGGTGGGCTGAGGAGCAGCGGGCCCCGCTGGGCAGCGGCCCGGGGCTCGTGGATCACGAGATCTGGCGCGTCCAGGTGGTCTCTGCGAAAACGCCTGCCAAAGCCACTCAGACACCGCCGGCTGATGAGCACCTGACACTTGATCTGGTAAGGCATACCGGCAGCGGACGGTGGAGGCTTCTCCGGATCCACGATGCACTCCGGCATAAAACAGCATGAGCTTCACCCACCTGCACGTTTCCACCGCCTTCAGCGCCCATTACGGGGTTTCGTGGCCTGATGACCTTGCCCAGTCGGCAGCAGCCGAAGGGGCAACAGCCCTTGCCTGCACTGACAGGGACGGACTGTACGGCACCATCAAGCACCTCAAGGCGTGCATGGGTGCCGGACTCGACCCAGTCGTCGGGGTGGACCTCGCCGTTTTCGACGACGACGGCGACCTCCGCACCCAGCTTGCCGGCCGCGTCGTGGTGCTTGCGCACGGCAATAACAACGGAGCAGGATACAAGGCGCTCTGCCGGCTGATTTCGGATGCGCACGCCCGCACCACTGGTAAAGCGGGGGGAGTCGTCCCAGTTGCCGTAACCCGGGCGGAACTGGCATCAAGGATCCTTGACCCGGAAACCCTGAAGCCGGTCCTCACCGTGCTGATTGGTCCGGATTCCGACGTCGGACGTGCCATGGGAGGACGGCGGTACCTCCGGCCGCGCACCCTGTTCAAGGGCTGGCTGGACACGATGCCAGCCGGAAGCCTCGCTGCCGAAGTTGTTTCCCATCTCAGCACCCCCGGCGAGCCGCTGAGTACTGCCCACGCAGTACGGATGCTCAGACTTGCCGAGGAGCACAGTGTTCCGGCTGTACTCACCAATGCTGTCCGCTATTGTGCCGAGGACGGGGCAGCTACGGCCGACGTTCTTGACTCCGCCCGGACTTTGAAGTCGCTGCCGGAACTTTCCGCCGCCCCTCTCCTGCAGCCAAACGGACAGGGCTGGCTGAAATCGCCGGCGCAGATGCTGCAGCTGGGTCGGGAAATTATTCACGCCGCCGGGTATGGGGCAGCGGATCTTCAAGTGCTGCTCGCTCAAACGGAGGCGCTCGCCGACCGCTGCAGGATAGATCCCGTTTCAGACATGGGCTGGAAGCAGCCGGTGGTTCCGGAAGCGTCAGTGATCGGCATAGAGGGTGATCCCCTCGCGGAGCTGGCGCTGAGGTGTGAGGCAGGTGTGGCACGCAGGTTCCCCGGGATTTCCGGCAAAGCGGAGGCTGCGATGCGCGCCCGCCTGGGTCATGAGCTGAAGATCATCTCCAATTTGGGCTTTGCCTCATATTTTCTGACCGTGGCTGAAGTGTCGCGGATGATCATTGATATGGGGGTGAGGGCCGCTGCCAGGGGGTCGGGAGCGTCCAGTCTGGTCAATTACCTGATCGATGTCAGCCAGGTGGATCCGCTGCAGCATGACCTCATCTTCGAACGCTTTCTGTCAGGAGACAGGTCCACCCTGCCGGACATCGACATCGACGTCGAAAGCGCCGAGAGGCACAATGTTTACCGGAAGATCTTTGACCGCTTCGGCGCTCAACGCGTCACCCTTATGAGCATGCAGAACGGGTACCGTGCGCGGGGTGCCGTCCGCGATGCCGGGATGGCCTTGGGAATGGATGATGGCGATGTCGGGGAGATCGCCAAGCAGCTGTGGCGCTTCTCTGCCCGGAAGTTCAGGGAAGCGCTTGAGGAAAAACCTGAGCTTCGTGAATTTGCTGGCCGGGTGGAGCAGCGGGACTTTTCCGGAAACCAGCAGCTGGACCTGCTCGTGGACCTGACCGAACGTCTGGACAGGCTTCCCCGTCACATCTCCATGCACCCCTGCGGGGTAATCCTTGGCGATGCGGGCCTGATGGACCGGACCCCTGTGCAGCCCAGCGGACTGGGGCTTCCAATGAGCCAGTTCGATAAGCACGACATGGACCCCATGGGCATGCTCAAACTTGATGTGCTGGGAGTCCGGATGCAAAGCGCCATGGCTTTCGCCGTCCGGGAGATCATCCGGATCCATCCTTCAAAGGGTGAAGTGGTGGCTGCCGGCGCCCATCCCGTGGGACCTGACGGCAACGGGCCCGATTACATCAGTGAGGACGGCCGCATTGAGCTCAACGCTGTGCCGCTGGATGATGAGCCTACATACGAACTAATCCGGAGCACCCATACTCTTGGCTGTTTCCAGATCGAATCGCCGGGCCAACGCGAACTCGTGGGTAAATTGGCCCCCCGGGAATTCAACGATCTCATCATCGATATCTCGCTGTTCCGTCCCGGGCCAATGAAATCGGACATGGTGCGGCCTTTTTTGGAACACCGGCATGGGTTCGCGCCGGAGGTCTACCCGCATCCGGACCTGAAACCTGTGCTGCAGGAAACCCACGGGGTGACCGTATTCCACGAGCAGATCCTCAAGACATTTGACGTCATGACGGGCTGCGGGCTTGCCAGGGCCGACGAATTCCGCCGCGCCCTCGGCAACGGGGAGCTTGAGCCGAAGGTTGAGGAGTTCTTCCGCCGGAAAGCGCGGGAAAACCATTACACCCCGGAAGTGGTGGACAAGGTTTGGGGAACCCTCAAGGCCTTCGGCAGCTTCGGGTTCTGCAAGGCCCACGGTGCGGCCTTTGCCGTGCCCACCTACCAGTCAGCCTGGCTGAAAGCCCATCATCCTGAGGCGTTCCTTGCCGGTCTCTGGGAGCACGACCCCGGCATGTACCCCAAGCGCCTGCTTGTCGCCGAGGCCCGCCGTCTGGGGATTCCAATTCTTCCGCTGGACATCAACCGCAGCCTGGCTGAGTACCGTGTGGAGCGGATCGAAGAGGGGCCGGACCGCGGGAAACTTGGCATCCGGCTGAGCCTGAACGGTATCTTCGGCCTCTCAGGAGCGGAGCTGAAACGAATCGTTGCCGGGCAGCCCTATGACTCCCTGGCTGATCTCAGGGCACGGTCAAGGCTGAGTAAACCGAGTATCAAGAGACTGGCACAGCTGGGTGCCTTCGATTCGCTGCACCGTGAATCCGGCGGTGCCGCCAACCGGGCTGACCTTGTCCAGCATCTTCAGAACCTGCAGAACCGGCAGCCCAGGAAAGGAATCGACGTTATTGATGGCCAACTGGCCCTGCCCCTTGGAGACGTTGAACTGAGGAATATCAAGGCTGAACTCCCACCTCCCACCATGATCGAAAACGTCAGGGCTGAGTTGGACCTGATGGCTGTTGATGTCAGCGAGCACCTGATGTCGAGCCACCGGCCTCTTCTGGACAGGCTGGGCGTCACCACCGCGGACAAACTCCTCGGGTTGAGGAACGGCACGGAGGTTCTGGTGGCCGGGGTAAGGATCGCCACCCAGACCCCGCCGATGCGCGGGGGCCGGCGGGTGGTGTTCATCAGTATCGATGACGGCACAGGGTGTGTGGACTCTGTGTTCTTCCACGAGGCCCAGGAGCAGGCGGGATCTCTGCTTTTCGGAACCCGGCTTCTGCTGGTCCGCGGAACAACACGCAGAACCGGCCCGCGGGGGATCAGCCTCAGTGCCAGCATGGCTTGGGATCTCAGCCGGATTGACACCCTGCCCTTCCCTGAGAATGCGCCCTTTCCTGGGGAGAAATCCCACCACCTGCATAAGCCGGACAGCGGGGAGCCTCATCCCGGCACCGTCATTCCGGACGAATTCCGGCTCCCCGGGCCACTCAGCGGAATCAGCAGGAACCTTGCCATCACCGGGCTGGGCAGCTGACCTGCCCGGTCCCGCCCCTTCCGTGCGCCGCTTTGGCTGGCCTCTGTCCTTGCAGATACCATGGACGAGGCTGGCTGTGGTCCCCGTATGCCACAAGCTACGAAGCCTTAACTTTGAATAGGAGACACCCGTGTCAGATGCCCAGCAGATCACCCTCATCGTCGATGGCGAAGAGATGAAGGTGACTACCGGGACCACCGGCGCGGAACTCTTCTTTGAGCGCCGTGACGTCGTTGTAGCCCGCGTTGATGGCGAGCTGAGGGACCTGGACCAGCCGCTTCCCGAAGGTGCCGAGATTGAAGGCGTCACCATCGATTCCCCGGACGGCCTCAACGTGCTGCGCCACTCCACCGCCCACGTCATGGCCCAGGCCGTGCAGCAGCTGCGTCCCGACGCCAAGCTCGGAATCGGCCCTTACATCACCGACGGTTTCTACTTCGACTTCGACGTCGCCGAGCCGTTCACCCCGGAAGACCTGAAGACTCTGGAAAAGATGATGCTCAAGATCGTCAACCAAAACCAGAAGTTCGTCCGGCGCGTCGTGTCCGAAGATGAAGCACGCGAAGCCATGAAGGATGAGCCCTACAAGCTCGAGCTGCTGGGCAAGAAAAACAACGCCGCCGAAGCCGGAGAGGGCGTCAATGTTGAGGTCGGCGCCGGCGATATCACCATTTACGACAACGTGGACCGCAAGAGCGGCGACAGCGTCTGGTGCGATCTGTGCCGCGGCCCGCATCTGCCCAACACCAAGCTGATCTCCAACGCCTTTGCCCTGACCCGTTCGTCGGCCGCCTATTGGCTGGGCAACCAGAACAACCAGCAGCTCCAGCGCATCTACGGCACCGCCTGGCCCACCAAGGACGCCCTCAAGGCCTACCAGGAGCGCATCGCCGAGGCCGAGCGCCGCGACCACCGCAAGCTTGGCGCCGAACTGGACCTGTTCTCTTTCCCCGATGAGTTGGGTTCCGGCCTGCCGGTCTTCCACCCCAAGGGAGGAATTATCCGCAAGGCCATGGAGGACTACTCCCGCCAGCGCCACGTGGACGCCGGCTACGACTTCGTGTACACCCCGCATATCACCAAGGGGCACCTTTACGAGGTCTCAGGCCACCTCGACTGGTACAAGGAAGGCATGTTCCCCGCGATGCACATCGATGCGGAACTGAACGAGGACGGCACCGTGCGCAAGCCCGGCCAGGACTACTACCTCAAGCCGATGAACTGCCCCATGCACAACCTCATCTTCCGTTCCCGCGGACGGTCCTACCGCGAACTGCCGCTGCGCCTCTTCGAATTCGGTTCTGTCTACCGCTACGAGAAGTCCGGCGTGGTCCACGGCCTGACCCGCGTGCGGGGCATGACACAGGATGACGCCCACATCTACTGCACCCGTGAGCAGATGAAGGACGAGCTCACCACCACGCTGAACTTTGTCCTCGGTCTGCTCAAGGACTATGGCCTGGACGACTTCTACCTGGAACTCTCCACCAAGAACGAAGACAAGTTCGTCGGCGAGGACGCCGCGTGGGAAGAGGCCACCCGCACCCTGGCTGAAGTCGCCGAAGCCTCGGGCCTGGACCTGGTTCCGGACCCGGGCGGAGCCGCGTTCTACGGTCCCAAGATTTCCGTTCAGGCGAAGGACGCGCTTGGCCGAACCTGGCAGATGTCCACCATCCAGCTGGACTTCAACCTTCCGGAACGCTTCGAGCTTGAGTTCCAGGCCGCCGACGGCACCCGGCAGCGCCCAGTCATGATCCACCGTGCCCTCTTCGGCTCGGTGGAGCGATTCATGGGTGTACTCACCGAGCACTACGCGGGAGCCTTCCCGGCCTGGCTTGCACCGGTCCAGGTGGTGGGCATTCCCGTCGCCGAGACCTTCAACGACTACATGTTCGACGTCGTGGACCAGCTGAAAGCCGCCGGCATCCGAGCCGAGGTCGATATCTCCTCCGACCGCTTCCCCAAGAAGATCCGTACAGCCAGCAAGGACAAGATCCCGTTTGTCCTGATCGCCGGCGGCGAGGACGCCGACGCAGGCGCTGTGTCCTTCCGTTTCCGTGATGGCAGCCAGGACAACGGCGTGCCGGTGGCCGAGGCTGTCCAGCGGATCGTGGACGCCGTCCGCAACCGGACCAGCTAGCCCGCGGCGGAAAGGCACACAGTGCAGGAGAACACAGGCGCAGGCTATCCGGGCGACGCCGAGGTGACGGACGACTTTGGCCTCGCCGGCGTTCCGGATGCCTTCCAGCGCCTGTGGACTCCGCACCGCATGGCGTACATCAAGGGTGGCCAGCACCAGTTCAAGAACCAGGACGACTGCCCCTTTTGTGTGGCCCCGGCACGCACCGATGAGGAATCCCTGATCGTGTACCGCGGCCGCACCAGCTACGTGGTGCTGAACCTCTTCCCGTACAACCCGGGCCACCTGCTGGTCTGCCCCTTCCGCCACGTTCCGGATTACACGGACCTGACCGTTGAGGAGACCGCCGAATTCGCCGACCTCACCCAGACCGCCATGCGCGTGCTGCGGAAGGTGGCGAACCCCGGCGGCTTCAACCTGGGCATGAACCAGGGGGTAGTGGGCGGCGCAGGCATCGCCGGGCACCTGCACCAGCACATCGTTCCGCGCTGGGGCGGGGACGGGAACTTCTTCCCGATCATTGCCCAGACCAAGGCCATCACCCAGACGCTCGATGAAGTCCGCCAGCAGGTTGCCGAGGCCTGGCCAGGGGAGACGCATGCTGAATAGGCATGCCCGCGGTTTCTTCACCGCGCTGTTCTCCCCGCTTGCCCGCTGGCTGCTCAAAATTGGCGTTTCGCCGGACGCCATCACCATCGTGGGAACGGCCGGTGTGGTGGTGGGCGCTCTAGTGTTTTACCCGCTGGGGCAGCTCTGGTGGGGGACGATCTTCATCACGGCCTTCATCTTCTCCGATGTCATCGACGGCATCATGGCGCGGCTGCAGGACCGGGGTGGCCCTTGGGGGAATTTCCTCGACTCGACGCTGGACCGCGTGGCCGACGGGGCGCTCTTTGCCGGCCTCACCATATGGTTTTTCACCGGCGGCGGGGAGACGGCGATAGCCGTGGCCGCCGTCGTCTGCCTTGTCCTGGGCATGGTGGTGTCCTACGTCAGGGCCAAGGCGGAATCTCTCGGGTTCCAGGCGAACGTGGGCATCGCCGAACGAGCCGAGCGGCTGGTCTCCGTGCTTGTCGTCACCGGATTCACCGGCCTGGGGCTGCCGAGCATCGTGCTGTTCGTGACCCTCGTTCTGCTGGGCGTGGCGAGCCTCGCCACGGTGGTCCAACGTGTGCTGGCAGTCCGGCGCCAGGCCTGCGAAGACACCCGGCCATCCTGATTAAGCCGGGCTGCCGCGGTGGGACTAGTATTAGGACTGCCTGGTCAATGGATCCGGTAATCCGGTGTGTGCGAATTACGGCATTGCCGTGCCACCTGCACTCCCGGCGAAGGTCATCTATCTACCCATAGGGGTTTTTGTGTCTACACCTGATGTAAGCAGCGAAGCCGGCTCGTCCGCCAACAGCGTCACGGGCAGCAACCGCGTCAAGCGCGGCATGGCAGAGATGCTCAAGGGCGGCGTCATCATGGACGTCGTCAACGTCGAACAGGCCCGCATCGCCGAAGACGCCGGTGCCGTTGCTGTCATGGCGCTTGAGCGCGTTCCGGCCGACATCCGCGCCCAGGGCGGCGTGTCCCGCATGTCCGATCCGGACATGATCGACAAGATCATCGACGCCGTCTCCGTCCCGGTCATGGCCAAGGCCCGCATCGGCCACTTCGTCGAGGCGCAGATCCTGCAGTCGCTCGGCGTGGACTACATCGACGAGTCCGAGGTCCTGACCCCGGCCGATTACACCAACCACATCGACAAGTGGAACTTCACCGTTCCCTTCGTCTGCGGCGCCACCAACCTCGGTGAGGCCCTGCGCCGCATCAACGAGGGCGCGGCCATGATCCGCTCCAAGGGCGAGGCCGGCACCGGAGATGTCTCCAACGCCACCACGCACATGCGCCAGATCCGCGCCGAGATCCTCAAGCTCGCCGCCCTCCCCGAGGACGAGCTGTACGTCGCGGCCAAGGAACTGCAGGCCCCGTACGAACTGGTCAAGGAAATCGCCACCACCGGCAAGCTCCCCGTGGTGCTGTTCACCGCTGGCGGCATTGCCACCCCGGCTGACGCCGCCATGATGATGCAGCTCGGCGCCGACGGCGTGTTCGTCGGATCCGGCATCTTCAAGTCCGGCAACCCCGCCCAGCGTGCGGCCGCCGTCGTGAAGGCCACCACGTTCTTCGACGACCCCGACGTCATCGCCAAGGCATCCCGCGGCCTGGGCGAAGCCATGGTCGGCATCAACGTGGACGAGATCCCGCAGCCGCACCGCCTCGCCGAGCGCGGCTGGTAACAGCTCCAAAAGCAGTACGACGGCGGCCGGTCACCTTTACTAGGTGACCGGCCGCCGTCGTACTGCTTTGCCCGTCGATTGCTCCGTAACTGCCCTTTAGAGCGTCGAAAAGGGCAGTTGCGGAGCAATCGATGTTCTTATTCCAGGCCGCGGCGCTTCAGGAGCGGCTCCAGGGCAGCGTCGCGGCCGCGGAGCGTGCGGAAGGACGCCAGCGGGTCCCTGCTGTTCCCGCGGGACAGGAGATCATTGCGGAAACGCTCGCCGTTGGCACGGGTGAGGCCACCATTTTCACTGAACCAGTCCACCGTTTCGGCGTCGAGCACCTCACTCCAGATGTACGAGTAGTAGCCGGCCGCGTAGCCGTCCCCAGCGAAGATGTGCTGGAAGTAGCCGGTCCGGTACCGGGGCGGAATGAGGGCGTGCGCGACTCCGGCTGCGGCCAGGGCCTTCGCCTCGAACTCCTGCGCGTCCTGCGGAACGCTGCCGGGATCCAGCACGTGCCAGGCCAGATCAAGCAGGGCGGCGCCGAGGTATTCCGTGGTGGCAAAGCCCTCGCCCCACAGCCGGGACTCATTCAGCCTGTCGATAATGTTCTGGGGAAGTGGATCTCCGGTGGCGTGATGGCGGGCGTAATTGGCCAGGACCTCGGGCCACATGATCCACATTTCGTTCACCTGGGACGGGTATTCCACGAAGTCACGGGGCACGTTGGTCCCTGAGAATCGCGGATAGGTGACACGGGAGAACAGCCCGTGCAGGGCGTGCCCGAATTCGTGGAAGGTGGTGCGGACTTCATCCAGCGTCAGCAGCGTGGGTTCCCCGGCAGGCGGTTTGGAGATGTTCAGGTTATTGATCACCACAGGTTTGGCGCCAAGGAGATCAGACTGCTCAACCAGTGAATTCATCCAGGCTCCGCCGCGCTTGGATTCCCTCGTGTAATAGTCGCCCAGGAAGAGTCCCAGTTCGGTGCCGTCCTCGTTGCGCACCTCCCAGACGCGGACGTCCGGGTGGTAGCCGGCGAGGTCTTTGCGTTCCTGGAAGGAGATGCCGTAAAGCGACGTCGCGGCAAAAAATACGCCGTCCACCAGGACCCGGTCCAGTTCGAAGTAGGGCCGGATGGCTTGCTCGTCCACGGAGTAGCGTTCCAGGCGCACCTTGGCGGAGTAATACGACCAGTCCCAGGCCTCCAGCGGGTGCCCGGCGCTCTCGGCCAGGGCGGCGGCTTCGGCGTCAGCGTTCCGGACGGCCGGCGGGGCCAGCCGGTTGAGCATGGTCCGCACCGCCTCGAAGTCCGGCGCGGTCTGCCGGTCCACCACGAGTTCGGCGTAGTTGGCGAAACCCAAAAGCTCAGCCTTCTCGGCACGCAGCTGCACCATGGACTTTACGAGGTCGAGGACGTCAAGGCTGCCTCCGCTGCTTCCCCGGGCTACGGAGGCCTCGTGCAGGCGGCGGCGGACCTCGCGGTTCTCCAGAGCTGCCAGGGCGGGCTGGTTGCTCGGCTGGATGAGGGTCAGGAGGAATTTGCCCTCGTGGCCCGCCACGCGGGCTGCTTCGGCGGCGCTGGCGACCTCATCCGCCGGCAGGCCGGCCAGGTCCCCGGCATCGTCCAGAAGCAGGGCTGCCGACTTCATCCCTTCCTTGACGCGCTGCCCGAATTCCGTGCCCAGCCGGGAAAGTTCCGCATTCAGTGACTTGAGCTTCTCCTGGCCGGCGTCGTCCAGCTGGATCCCGGACTGGCGGAATTCCTTGAGGTATTCCTCCACGAGCCGCGCCGACTCCGCGTCGAGGCCCTCCGTATCGATGTCGGCGAAGCGCTCATAGAGTCCGCGGTTGAGGTAGACGGCATCCTGGTGGGCGGCAAAGCGGGGAGAGAGCTCGGTTTCGAGGTCGCGGATGGCGTCCGAGGCGTCTGCCGATACCAGTGTGAAGAAGGACGCGGCAGCACGCTGGAGCAGGCCTCCCGACCGTTCCATGGCCACGGCGGTGTTTTCAAAGGTGGCCGGCGCGGCGTTGTCCACAATGGCCTGGATCTCAGCCAGGTGTTCGGCCAGACCGGCATCGACAGCTTCGGCGTAGTGGGCGTCTGTTATGTCCGCAAACGGCGGCAGCCCGAACGGCAGTTCACTCGGGCTCAGCAGTGGATTAGTCATGAAGCAACACTTTCATGCAGGAGACGCGTTCTCAATGGTGTCCACCGTGTTTTGAGTGCAGGTTCCGTCAGGGGCCCGCCGTAGGATTGCGGCCATGGGGAAAACAGGGAGCGTACTCTTCCGCCGGACGGCCCGTGCTGCCGCCGCGGCAGCACTTGTTGCATCACTGGCGTCCTGCGGCGTGATTGCCGGACAAGGCAGGCCTCAGGACACCAGGCAGGCCAGCCCCCCGGACACCGCCAGCGCGGCGCCGGGCAGTTCGGCCGCGTCCGCCGCCGCCCCTACGCCCAAACCGACCCCGACGCCGGGCGCCGGCCCGGCGTGCACCGCGATCCGCTGTACGTCCGTCCTGGTCACCGGCGACATGCTGGTCCATGCCCAGTTGTGGGAGCAGGCACGGCAGGACGCACTGGCAGCCGGCGCCAAGGGTCTTGACTTCGGTCCGCTGCTGGAGGGGCAGCGGCGGTATATCGACAAGAGCGATCTCGCCATCTGCCACCAGGAAACGCCTGTGGCGCTTCCGCAGGGACCGTTCTCCGCCTATCCCTCCTTCAACGTGCCGCCACAGATCATCGCCGCGTCTAAGGCGGTGGGCTACCGCGCGTGCACCACGGCCAGCAACCATACGATTGACCAGGGCACGGAGGGACTCGTGCGGACGCTGGACGTCCTCGACGCGTCGGGGCTCGAGCACACGGGGTCGTACCGGACGGCCGTGGAGTCCCAGGGCGTCCTCATCCTGCAGACGCCGGCCGCAAAGGTTGCCGTCATTGAGGCCGCCTATGGCCTGAACGGTCAGATCCCGGAGCAGGCCTGGCAGGTGGACATGCTCGACGCCCCGGCCATGATCGCGAAGGCGAAGAAGGCCAGAAAACTCGGCGCCGATATTGTGCTGGGCGTCATGCACGCTGGTGACGAGTATGCCAGCGCACCGAATGCGCAGCAGCAGGAGGTGGCGCACGCCCTGGTGGACAGCGGCCAGTTCACCATGGTCTACGGCCACCACACGCACTCGGTGTTGCCCATTGAGAAATACAAGGGCACCTGGATTGTATACGGCCTGGGCAACGGAGTGACGGAACTTTCGCCCACCTACGTGGTCAACAACGAGGGGCTGCTCGTGCGCGCCCAGTTCAGCCAGGACGCCACGGGAAAATGGACAGCCTCTGACCTGGGCTGGGCGCCGTCCGTCATTGTCAATGCTCCCTACCGCTGGTGTTCAGTGGCTTCGGACGCGCCGCAGGGCGTCTGTGCCAGCCCGGCGGCGGACGCCGAGACGCGGCAGCGGACCAAATCGGTGGTGGAGTCGATGGGTGCCGCCGCGGCGGGGGCCCACGAACTGCTCATCAGCAAGGGGCGCTGACCCGCTTGGACGGGCGCCCCGCCTAACGCGGACGGCGGATTGCGTGCTCGCGGGCAAGAACCGCATAGCGGTCATCCGGTCCGCCGGGCGTGAAGCTCCCATACTTGCGTTCGACGGCGGTCCGGATCAGGTAGTCAGCGATGGCCGGGTTCTTGGGGAGCAGCGATCCGTGAAGGTAGCTCGCCACGATGTTGCGGTAGCGGGCGCCCTCCTGCCCGTCTTTGCTGTTGTTGCCGGTTCCCTTGGGTACGGTGCCAAGCGGCGCCACGCCCGGGCCGAGAGTGGTCTGGCCGCTGTGGTTCTCATAGCCGAGAACCTCGCCGAACTCCGTCGTTGTGACCTTGACATTGCCGATCAGCCGTTCATCCGTGCCGTGCGTTTCCACGTCAAGGACACCGATGCCGGGAATGACCGACCCGGAACGTGTCTTGAAGAAGCGCCCGAACAGCTGGTACGTCCCGCAGATCAGCAGCATGGGCGTGTCGTCCTCCGCGAGGCCCCTGAGGGTTTCCGCGCGCGACTGCAGGTCGTCTTGAATGACCAACTGCCCGCTGTCCTGCCCGCCGCCGCCGACAATGAGGTCCACATCGTCAGGGAATTCGTCCCCCACGTTGTACTCAAGCAGTTCCGGAGTGTAGCCGTGCCATTTCAGCCGCTGTTGCAGGACCAGGGCATTGCCCCAGTCGCCGTAGATGTTCATGTCGCGGGGATACAGCTGCAGGACCCGGATGGTGCCTTTGCTGGCGTCCGCGGACGGGGTTGTCGGGGGAGCGTGTCCCGAATCGGCGGTCAAGAGACTACCTCCACTGTGGTGATTTTGGACAGTTCGCGGCGGATGGCGAGCATGGCAGTGTAGGTGCAGAAGACGCGCTTCGGCTTGCCTTGGGCGTTCCGGATGAAGTCGGCCAGCGCGGGGGCGATGTCCGTCTGCACTGCTCTGATGCTGACCTCGTCATACTGCAGCCGCAGTGCCATGTCGTAAGCGCGGGAGCCAGTCAGCTGGTCCACACCGTCCTCCCGCAGCGACTCAAAATCCACGTCCCACAGCCACGACATATCGCGGCCGTCCGCGTAGTTGTCGTTGATCGCGATCATGGTGGCGTAGCCGCCCGCCGGGAAGGACTGGAGGCCCAGCCGGAAACCGCTCGGGTTCTTGACCAGCACGAGGTCCAAGGGGAGGCCGTCCACGACGAGGCTCTCACCGCGGCCGAAGGCCGGCGCCACCTGGGACAGGGCCGTCAGCAGTGCGGCGTGGTCCGGCGCCGCCGAGCCCCCGCCGCAGATGCTGCGTGCCAGGGTCAGGGCCGCGGCCGCGTTGAAGATGTTGTAAACACCGCGGAGCTTCATCCCGGTGGTGACCGTGGCGCCGTCGTACTCAAAATCGGCGTTGTCCGCCCCCACCCGTCGAAGGACGACGTCGGCAGGTGGCTTTTGCGGCAGGGCCGCCGGTGCGGGGCTGCCGGGACCGGCGCGGAGTTCGTCGTCGTTGGGGAAGGTGCTGAGGAGGGAGTCGTCCAGTCCGAAGTAACGGACCTCGGGGCCGTCCAGGGTCGCGGCGATCCTGGCTACACGCGGATCCTCACGGTTCAGGACCACAGTCCCCGTGGTCTTGGAGGCGATGTGCTGAAGCAGTTGGGCGGTCTTATCGATTTCCCCGAAGCGGTCCAGCTGGTCGCGCAGCACGTTCAGCAGGAGGCTGAACCGCGGCGGAACCCGGTTGACGAAGTGCACGGCGTGGGCCTCGTCGAGCTCAAGCACGGCGATGTCCGCCTCGAGGCGGCCGCGCCAGTCCACCTCGCCCAGCAGTGCGGCGGCCACGCCTCTGGTGAAGTTGCTGCCGGTGCGGTTGGTGAAGACCCTCAGCCCCTGGCTTTCCAGCAGCTCCACCACCATTTTGGTGGTTGTTGTCTTGCCGTTGGTTCCGCTCACCACCGCCACGCCATGAGGGAGCGTGGACAGTGTCCGCTGCATGAAGCCTGGATCGATTTTTTCGACCACAAGCCCGGGAAGAGCGGAGCCTCCGCCCCTGAGCCGGGAAACCCGGCGGACGAGCTTGCCGAGCGGAACGCTGAAGGAAAACATGCTCTGTAATATATCCCAGCAGCGGCATGCAATGAGGCCAGGCAGGGCGGGCGGGGGCGTCGCCCGGCATCCGGGACACTATGATATTTGGATGACCAATCCCCTTTCTGCCGCGGTTC
The DNA here is from genome assembly GCF_056395905.1 of Arthrobacter sp. 05T444. Lineage (NCBI taxonomy): Bacteria > Bacillati > Actinomycetota > Actinomycetes > Micrococcales > Micrococcaceae > Arthrobacter > Arthrobacter sp. 05T444. The sequence goes on along the minus strand of NZ_JBFTKK010000006.1, from coordinate 105,864 downwards.
CCCGCGTTCCCCCGGGTGCCGGTTCTGGCTTGCGCATCGGCGTCCTGGCGCTCCAGGGCGATTTCCGCGAGCACCTTCGTGCCGTCGAAGCGGCCGGTGCCACCGGCGTCGGAGTCCGCCGGCCCGCGGAGCTTGACGGACTGGACGGGCTCATTATTCCCGGCGGCGAATCCACCGCCATCGACAAGCTTGCGCGGGCCTTCGAACTGGCCGAACCGCTCCGCAAGCGCATTGCGGATGGCCTTCCGGTCTACGGGTCCTGTGCCGGAATGATCCTGCTCGCCGATGACATTGCCGACCCCGCCACCGATCTCGCCGGAAATCCCCAGCAGACCTTCGGCGGACTCGACATCACTGTGCGGCGCAACGCGTTCGGCCGCCAGCGCGAATCGTTCGAGACCGATCTGGATTTCAAGGGCCTGGACTTCAGCGCCACCGAAAATGGCGTGGCGCCCGTGCACGCAGTGTTCATCCGGGGACCGTGGGTGGAGCGCGTAGGACCCGGCGTCGACGTGCTGGCCCAGGTGGAGCCGGCAGATCCTGCCCACGCCTCTCACACAGCCGATCTGCAAGGGACAGCTAGAATTGTTGCAGTGCGTTCCGGCCATCTGCTGGCCACCTCCTTCCACCCGGAAGTGACGGGGGAGAAGCGCGTACATGAACTTTTTATCCGCATGATCAGAGGAGAAGCGTAAAGCATGTCAGGCCACTCCAAATGGGCAACGACCAAGCACAAGAAGGCCATCCTTGATAGCCGCCGGGCAAAGTCGTTCGCCAAGCTGATCAAGAACATCGAAGTCGCGGCACGCATGGGCGGCCCGGACCTGGCCGGCAACCCCAGCCTGGAACTGGCAGTAACGAAGGCGAAGAAGACCTCGGTCCCCGCCGACAATATCGACCGTGCCATCAAGCGCGGCGCAGGCCTCACCGGCGAAGTCGTGGACTACACGGAGATCATGTACGAGTGCCGAGGCCCGCAGGGTTCTGCGCTGCTGATCGAATGCCTCACGGACAACAAGAACCGTGCCGCGTCCGAGGTCCGGCTCGCCATTTCCCGCAACGGCGGCACCATCGCCGATCCCGGTTCTGTCAGTTACCTCTTTTCCCGCAAGGGCGTGGTGACCCTGCCCAAGAACGGCCTCGGCGAGGACGACGTTCTGATGGCCGTGCTGGACGCCGGTGCCGAGGAAGTCAAGGACAACGGTGAGACCTTTGAGATCCACTCGGAGCCGACAGACCTGCAGGCCATCCGTGACGCCCTCAAGGAAGCCGGCATCGAATACGACACCGATGAGGCAGAATTCGTTCCGTCCATGGAGGTGCCCCTCGACCTGGATGCGGCCAAGAAGTTCATGAAGCTGGTTGACGCCCTGGAAGAGCTTGACGACGTCCAGAACGTTTACAGCAACGCCGACCTCAGCGACGAAGTGCAGGCCGCACTGGAAGCCGAGTGACCCTTCGCGTCCTCGGCGTCGATCCGGGCCTCACACGGTGCGGCATCGGGGTGGTGGACGTCGAAAAGAACCGCCGCGCCACCATGGTGGCGGTGGGCGTGGTGGGGACGTCCCCAGAGGAGACGCTGGACCAGCGCCTCCTTGTCATCGCCCTCGCCATCGATGACTGGCTCGACCGGTACGAACCCCACGTGCTGGCGGTGGAGCGGGTCTTCTCCCAGCTCAACGTCAGCACGGTCATGGGCGTGGCCCAGGCCTCCGGCGTCGTGATTGCCGCGGCCGCCCGGAGGGGCATCCCGGTGGCGCTCCACACGCCGTCGGAAGTCAAAGCGGCGGTGACGGGCAGCGGAACGTCTAATAAGGATGCCGTCACCAAACTGGTGACCAAGATTCTGCGGCTGGACTCCCCGCCGCGTCCCGCCGACGCCGCCGATGCGCTTGCCCTCGCCATCACGCATGCGTGGCGGGCCGGCAGCGGGGCCACGGTTGCCACCACCGGCCCGGGCAGCCAGTCGCTGACTCCGGCCCAGCGCGCCTGGGCCGAGGCGGAGGCCAAGGCGCGCCGTGCGCGCTGATTGTCCGGGGCCCTTGCTAGGGTATTCGTAGATATGTTCGGATAGTCGGTCTTGGGCCGGCGGTAGTTCAGGAGCTCGGCCTTGATAAGTTTTCTCCGCGGAACCGTAGCGCACGTTGGCCTGTCCACCGCCGTGATCGATCTCAACGGCGCCGGCATGAGTGTCCACGCCACGCCGCAGACCCTCAGCAGGCTCCGCACGGGCGAGGAAGGGAAGCTCTTCACATCCCTGATCGTGCGGGAGGATTCCCTGACCCTGTTCGGCTTCGCCAGCGACGACGAACGCGAGGTCTTCGACGTCCTGCTCAGCGTCAGCGGCGTGGGTCCGCGCCTTGCCCTGGCGGTCCTTGCCGTCCATGACCCGGAAGCGATCCGGGTGGCTGCACACACCGGTGACAGCAAGACATTCACCAAGGTTCCAGGCATCGGCCCGAAGGTTGCCGGCCGCATCGTGCTGGAACTGGCCGGAAAGCTCGTGCCCCACGGCACGGCGCCGAGTTCGGCCCCGTCGCCGTCCGGCGAGTCGGTCTGGAAGCCGCAGGTGGTCGCTGCCATGACCAGCCTCGGCTGGTCCGAAAAGGACGCCACTGGCAGCATCGACAAGGCGCTGGCCGATGCACCTGACCTGGCAGACCAGGGCAACGTGGCCGAGATCCTGCGGACCACCCTGCGCTGGCTTGGCCAGGACGGCGCCCGCGCCGGCAACAGGGTAGGCAGCCGTGGCTGAACCGTCCCTCGTGGCCGGGGGAGAGGAACCCGAGGAAAGAGTTATCGAGGCCGCCCTGCGGCCCAAGAACCTGCACGACTTCGTGGGCCAGCACCGGGTCCGCAAGCAGCTCTCCCTCGTGCTGCAGGCGTCCCGCATGCGGGGCCGCAGCGCCGACCACGTGCTTTTCTCCGGTCCGCCGGGTCTGGGCAAAACCACCCTGGCCATGATTGTCGCCGCGGAAATGAATGCCCCTCTGCGGATCAGCAGCGGCCCCGCCATCCAGCACGCCGGCGACCTTGCTGCCATCCTTTCTTCCCTCTCCGAGGGCGAGGTCCTCTTCCTGGATGAAATCCACCGGATGTCCCGGCCTGCGGAGGAAATGCTCTACATGGCCATGGAGGACTTCCGCGTAGACATTGTGGTGGGCAAGGGGGCCGGTGCGACGGCCATCCCGCTGGAGCTGCCGGCCTTCACCCTGGTCGGTGCCACCACCCGCGCCGGGCTGCTGCCGGGGCCGCTGCGCGACAGGTTCGGGTTCACGGGGCACCTGGAGTTCTATTCCGTCGAAGAGCTCGAGCTCGTGCTGCGCAGATCGGCCGGACTCCTCGACCTCAAGGTGAACTCCGCGGGCTTCAGCGAAATCGCGGGCAGATCACGGGGTACTCCGCGCATAGCCAACCGGCTGCTGCGCCGTGTCAGGGACTGGGCACTCGTCCACGGGATCGAACAGATTGACGCCCGGTCGGCGTCCGCCGCCCTGGACATGTACGAGGTGGACAAACGCGGGCTGGACCGCCTGGACCGGGCGGTCCTGGAGGCGCTCATCACCAAGTTCGGCGGCGGGCCCGTCGGCCTGTCGACTCTGGCCATCGCCGTGGGGGAAGAACCGGAGACTGTCGAGACTGTGGCGGAACCGTATCTGGTCCGCGAGGGACTGCTGGGGCGCACGCCCCGGGGCCGTATTGCCATGGCCCCGGCTTGGACCCATCTGGGCTTCGCCGTTCCCGCCGGCGTGTTCGGGCAGGAGACCCTGGACCTGTTCGACGACGGTGCGGCTGATGAACAAACAGCGTCCGAACGGGTTTCCAGCACGCAATAGCAGCGTCCTTCCAGCTTTCCCTCTAGACTGGAATGACGCTCGGCACGTCCGTGTCTTTGTTTTCGTGTCTTGTTTACGTGGTTGGCCCCAACAGGCCGCCGCTGCCGGCCATTGAGTTGGCCCGAGAACGCGGTGCGGGACGGACGCTGCCGTCAACCAGCTATGCAAGTACAGAACGGAACTACCCTGTGTTCGGACATATTTCTGCCCAGACCCAGCCGCAGGCAGGCGGCGGCATCGACATCATGACCATCCTGCTGTTCGTCATGCTCGGCCTCTTCATCTTCATGATGTTCCGCCGCAACAAGAAGACACAGCAGCAGCAGGCCACGCTCCAGTCGCAGTTTGCGCCGGGCATCGAGGTCATGACGAGTTTCGGCCTCTACGGCCGCATCGTGTCGATCGACGACGAAAACAACAAGGTTCTTCTCGAACTGTCACCGGGCAACGTGGCCACTGTCCACCGCCAGTCCGTCACCAAGATCGTCGAGCCCGCTGCCGAGACGCAGGCAGTTCCCGACGACGCGTCGTCCCTCACCGCCGATGATGACGGAAGCGCTGCGGCCGTCAACGAAACCCCGGACGAGACCCTGAAGCGCCTCAACGATGAGGGTAAAAAGGACATTTAGTCCGCCGCCGCGTTCTGTCCCGCTAAGTACCAAATCTACGGCTGCGGGCGGCCGCCGGAGCGTGTCTGACCCGCACCGTCGGCTCCTCCGTAATTAATAGAAAGATCGACAATGGCACGAACTGGCCGCAAGAAACCATCCCTCCGGGTGCTGGTCTGGCTTGGCGTAATCCTGGCTGTCCTGACGGCCGTCCTTGCGGGCGGCACCATGGCCGGAAAGGCAAGCTGGGCACCCAAGCTCGCGCTAGACCTTGAAGGCGGTACCCAGATGATCCTGGCGCCCAAGGTCGAGGGCGGTTCGGACATCAACGAGGAGCAGCTCAACCAGGCCGTGGCGATCATCCGTCAGCGCGTGGACGGCTCGGGCGTGGCGGAAGCTGAAATCAGCACCCAGTCCGGCCGCAACGTGGTGGTCAGCCTCCCTGGAACCCCTTCCGCAGAGACCCGTGCCCTGATTCAGGCTTCCGCGGACATGAACTTCCGCCCCGTTCTGGTAACGGGCCCCGGCGCGGCGGTTCCCGCAGCGCAGCGCACCCCGGCGGCAAAACTGCCAAAGCCCACAGCGAAGCCGCAGAACGGCAGTGACTCCAACTGGATTACGGCCGACGTCCAGAAGCAGTTCGAGGCACTCGACTGTGCCAAGCCGGAGCAGGACAAGCAGCAGCGCTCCGATCCCGCCAAGCCGCTGGTGACCTGCGAGCCTGCCACCGATCAGACCCCCGCGATCAAATACATCCTGGGCCCAGTGGAGGTCAAGGGCGTGGAGATCCAGGGGTCCACTTTCCAGCTCCAGCAGGGCGCGCAGGGTGCCGTCACCAATGAGTGGGCCGTTAATATCCAGTTCAACGGCGAGGGCACGGCCAAGTTCAAGAAGGTCACCGAGCGCCTGAACCAGTTCTATGTGACGGCCGGCGGGGAAACCGGCTCGGACCCGAAATCGCAGTTCGCCATCGTCCTGGACGACCAGGTCATCTCCGCGCCGCGGTCGCAGGCGGTCATCACCGACGGCCGTCCGCAGATTACCGGCGGATTCACCGAGAAGTCAGCCAAGGCGCTGTCCGACCAGCTGCGCTTCGGTGCCCTGCCGATCAGCTTCGACATCCAGAGCGAGCAGCAGATCTCGGCGACTCTCGGCGGCGAGCAGCTACGCATGGGTCTGCTGGCCGGCCTGATCGGGCTCCTGCTCGTGGTCGTCTACTCCCTGTTCCAGTACCGCGCCCTCGGATTTGTCACCATCGCCTCCCTTGTGGTGGCAGGTGCCCTGACATACCTGGCCATTGCCATCCTCGGCTGGACCGAAAACTACCGGCTGTCCCTCGCCGGTGTGGCCGGCATCATCGTGTCCATCGGCCAGACCGCGGACTCGTTCATTGTCTACTTCGAGCGCATCCGCGATGAGCTGCGTGAAGGCCGCGGCCTCGTTTCCGCCGTGGAAAACGGCTGGAAGCGGGCCAAGCGCACAGTCCTTGCCTCCAAGGCTGTCAACCTCCTGGCGGCGCTCGTGCTGTACTTCGTGGCCGTGGGCAACGTCCGGGGCTTTGCGTTCACCCTTGGCCTGACAGCCATCGCTGACCTCATCGTCGTGTTCATGTTCACGCACCCGACGCTGCAGCAGCTGGCTCGCACGCGGTTCTTCGGCGAAGGCCACAAGTTCTCCGGCCTTGACCCTGAGCGTCTCGGCGCGGTTCCGCTGTACCGGGGCGCCGGCAGGATCCGGACGCCGGACGACAAGCCGTCCGTGGTACGGGCTAAGAACACGGGCGCAGCCGCTGAGGCGGAACGCCGGATGACCATCGCTGAACGCCGCCGCGCTGAGCAGCAGGACCAGCTTGCGGGTTCCTCCAAGGGCCCGGCCAAGGAAGGCAAGTAATGTCCAGTTTCGCCAAATTCGGTAATGAGCTCTACACGGGCAAGCGTTCCTACAACTTTGTCGGTTCCAAGAAGATCTGGTTCCTGATTGCCGCCGCCGCCGTTGCACTGTCCATTCTGATCCCGGTCGCCAAGGGCGGGTTCAACCTGGGTATTGAATTCCGCGGCGGCTCGGAATTCACCGTGTCCAACGTCAAGACCACTGATGCGACGCTGGGCGAAAAAGCGGTGCACGATGTTGTGGCGGGAAGCGTCCCCAGGGTGGCGAACGTCGCCGGCAACACGATGCGGATCCAGACGGACAAGCTCACCGACGATGAAACCATCAAGATCAAGCAGGGCTTGACCTCGGCGTACGGCGTCACGGACAACGAGGTGACGTCCACGTTCGTGGGTCCCACATGGGGTGCTGACGTCACAAAGCAGGCCCTGATTGGCCTCGTGGTGTTCGTGGCCCTCGCCACCATCCTGATGGCCCTGTACTTCAGGACCTGGAAGATGTCGCTCTCGGCAATCTCGGGCATGCTCGTGACCATGTTCATCACGGCCGGCGTCTATGCCCTGAGTGACTTCGAGGTCACACCCTCGGCAATCATCGGCTTCTTGACGGTGCTCAGCTACTCGCTCTACGACACTGTGGTGGTGTTCGACAAGATCCGCGAGAACACGGCGGACCTCGAGTCTTCCACCCGACGGACGTTTGCCGAAGAGGTTAACCTGGCGGTCAACCAGACCCTGGTGCGGTCCATCAACACCATGATGGTGGCCATCCTGCCCGTGGGTGCGATCCTGTTCATCGGTGCCGGACTGCTCGGTGCCGGAACTCTCCGTGACCTGTCGCTGGCGCTGTTCGTCGGGATCCTCATCGGCACGGCCGCAACGATCTTCATCGCCGCGCCGATGTATGCCTTGCTGCGCCAGAAAGAACCTTTGCTCGTCAAGCAGGCCCAACGGGTGGAGCACCGGCGCGCAGACAGTGCCGCCAAGGTCACCGCCGAGCCAGCCAAGGCGTAGCAGCGATAGCTGAAGGCCGGATGCCGTCATGATGACGGCGTCCGGCCTTTTTGCGTCGGGTCCCGGCCCTGGGAAGCGTCCCGGTTATTGAGGAGGCCCGCGGCGGGAATAGACTGGAATAATTAAATGGGTCGTGAGGGGTGCTTCATTGGAAGAACGTTCGACGTCGGCGCCAGAGGCTGCCGGGGATAACGGTCCGGGCCAGGGCCCGCCGACTGGTCTGGTGGCTGCCGGACGTCCCGGTCCGGGTGTTCCGGTGGACAACTCGGGCGTGCGCCCCACATTTCCTGGCCGCCGTGAACGTACCCGGTCCCGGCTCGCGAGGCTGACTGGCCGGAGCACTGCGACGTATTCGCCCATCCTGGAGCCCCTGCTCCGGACGGTCCGGGCGAACAACCCCAAAGAGGACTTTGACCTCATCCAGCGCGCCTTCGTGGTCGCGGAGCAGAGCCACCGGGGACAGAAGCGCAAGAGCGGCGATCCCTACATCACGCACCCGGTAGCCGTGGCCACCATCCTCGCGGAACTCGGGCTCAGCGGCACCACGCTGGCGGCTGCACTGCTCCACGACACCGTGGAAGACACGCCTTACACCCTCGCCGACCTGAAGGCAGACTTCGGCCCAGAAGTGGCCATGCTGGTGGACGGCGTGACCAAGCTGGACAAGGTCAGCTTCGGCGAGGCCGCGCAGTCGGAGACGGTCCGCAAGATGGTCGTGGCGATGGCCAAGGACATCCGGGTCCTCATGATCAAGCTTGCGGACAGGCTGCACAACGCGCGGACGTGGCGCTTCGTCTCCGCGGAATCCTCGGCGCGCAAGGCCCGCGAAACACTGGAAATCTTCGCGCCGCTGGCGCATCGCCTCGGCATGAACACCATCAAGTGGGAACTCGAGGACCTATCCTTCGCCGCGCTGTACCCCAAGGTGTACGAGGAAATCGTGCGCATGGTGGGTGACCGGACGCCTGAGCGCGAGAAGAGCCTCAGCGTCATTCGGAACCAGATTGCCGACGATCTTCGCACGGCCAAGATCAAGGCGACCATTACCGGCCGGCCCAAACACTACTACTCGATTTACCAAAAGATGATTGTCCGCGACAAGGACTTCGACGACATCAACGACCTCATGGGTGTCCGCGTGCTGGTGGACTCCGTCCGGGACTGCTACGCGGCGCTGGGGACCCTGCATTCGCGGTGGAACCCGCTGCCCGGGCGGTTCAAGGACTACATCGCCATGCCCAAGTTCAACATGTACCAGTCGCTGCACACGACAGTGATCGGCCCGGGCGGCAAGCCTGTCGAGATTCAGATCCGCACGCACGAGATGCACCGGCGCGCCGAGTACGGTGTGGCGGCGCACTGGAAGTACAAGGACCAGCCGAACCGCACCGCCACCGGGCCAGGGAGTCCCCGCGACGGCGACATGGGCTGGCTCCGTTCACTGGTGGACTGGCAGCAGGAAACGTCCGACCCCGGTGAATTCCTGGATTCGCTCCGCTTCGAAATCAACGCCCGGGAAGTCTTCGTGTTCACGCCCAAGGGCGAGGTCATGGCGCTCCCGGCAGGATCCACGCCCGTGGACTTTGCCTATGCGGTGCACACCGAGGTGGGCCACCGGACCATCGGGGCCAGAGTCAACGGAAAACTGGTGCCGCTCAACAGCGAGCTCAACCACGGCGACTGGGTGGAGATCTTCACCTCGAAGGCCGAAGGGGCGGGACCCAGCCAGGACTGGCAGCATTTCGTCAAAAGCGCCCGCGCACGGAACAAGATCCGCCAGTGGTTCAGCAAGGAGCGTCGCGAGGAGGCCATTGACCGCGGCAAGGAACTGCTGACACGCGCCATGCGGAAGCAAAACCTGCCGCTGCAGCGCCTCATGACCCATGATGCCCTCGCGGCTGTGGCCGAGGATTTCAAATATGTGGACATCTCCGGGCTGTACGCGGGCGTGGGAGACGGGCACACCTCGGCGCAGTCCGTCATGGAAAAGCTCATCGAGAGCCTCGGCGGGAACGAAACCCCGGACGACGACCTCACCGAGGTCAGCATTCCCACGCAGGTCAGCAAGGCCCGCTTCTCGGACTCCGGTGTGGTGGTTCGCGGTGTGGGGGACGTGTGGGTCAAGCTGGCCCGCTGTTGCACCCCCGTGCCGCCGGACCCCATCCTCGGGTTCGTCACTCGCGGTTCGGGTGTTTCCGTGCACCGGACGGACTGTACCAACATCTCCGACCTCAAGGACCAGCCCGACAGGATTGTGGACGTTGACTGGGCTCCGACCCAGTCGAGCGTTTTCCTCGTGGAAATCCAGGTGGAGGCGCTAGACCGGAAGTCGCTCCTGTCCGACGTCACCCGCATTCTGTCCGAGAATCACGTGAACATCCTCGCCGCGAGCGTCCACACGTCAACCGACCGTGTGGCCATCTCAAAGTTTGCCTTCGAGATGGGCGACCCCAAGTACCTGAGCCACGTCCTGAGCGCCGTCCGGAGGATCGACGGCGTCTTCGATGTCTATCGGACCACGGGCAACCGCCGGCGAAGCTAGGGCGAGCTTTTCCAGCGCTGCCTTCTTGTGGGGCAATCTGGGCGTCGCCTCCACGGCCAGGCAGAGGAGCCGGAGCCGGACATCGAGCTCGGGCCGCTCCAGCAGCTGGCGCAGCGCGGGGACCGCGCGCTCGGCGTTGACATGCAATGCGACGTCCAGCGCGGTGCGCAGCGGGCTTGAAACCATCAGGCCACCCAGGCTGACCACGTCGAAGGGGCCGAGCCGGACCTCGTGGAGAGTGCAGCCGCGGGTGGACCGCAGGCTGGAGATCCGACGTTTGGCATCCACCAGGAGGGCCAAGCGGTCCGGTTCACGGGCGCAGCCGTAGATCCAGGCGGCTGTCATCCGTCCTGCGACCACACGCTGCCGGATGGCTGGCGGCACGGCCAACGCAGCGGCTCGCGCGCGCAGCTGCGGCGAAGAGGGTGCTCCCGGCAGCGTATAGCCATGCTGGTACAGGTGGGTTAGTACGCCGTCGGCGGCCATGGACTGCAACTCGGGCCAGGAAAACAGCTGTCCCGGCGCATAGAGGTCCAGCAGGTGTGCGGGGGAGTCCTGGCCGGGCCCCGTGACGGGCCGACGCGATATCGGGGTCATCCAGCAATCCTGCCGGAATGGCCCGGAACGAGGACAGGCCCCGACCCGGCTATGTGGATAACCGGGGCGGGGCCTGCAAGAAACTGACTAGGAAAGCTCGCTGGCCGACCGCTGGATCTGGTCGAGCCAGGCCTGGCGGGCGTCGAGGGCTTCCTGGGCGGCTTTGATCTTGCGCTGGTCGCCTACCTTCTCTGCCTTCACCAGGTCGTCCTTGAGTCCGGCGATTGCCGACTCTAGCTGGCTCAGCGCGCTGTTCGTGCGGGCCTTGGTTTCGGGGTTAGACCGCTGCCAGTTTTCGTCCTCGGCCTGGCGGACGGCATCCTCAATCCGGCGCAGACCGGCTTCGATGCGTCCCATGTCCGCGCGGGGCACCTTTCCGGCATCCTCCCAGCGGTCGCGGATGGACTGGAGAGCCTTCTTGGCGGCGCCCAGGTCCTTGACGGGAAGAATAGTGTTGGCCTCCTCGAGGAGGGCTTCCTTCACCTTCAGGTTTGCGGCGTATTCCTGGTCTATCTCATCGTTAGCAGCCTGGCGGTTGGTAAAGAAAACGTCCTGGGCGGCGCGGAAGCGGGCCCAGAGAGCGTCGTCGTCCTTGCGGCTGGCGCGTGGTGATGCCTTCCACTCGTCCATGAGGCGGCGGTATTCGCCGGCGGCGAATCCCCAGTCGGTGGACGAGGACAGCGCTTCCGCCTCGGTGATTAGCTTTTCCTTGGCGGACTTGGCGGCCGAGTTGTTGCTGTCCAGCTGGGAGAAGTAGGCACGGCGGTGACGGTCAAAAACCGTCCGGGCAGCCCGGAACCGCTTCCAGAGTGCGTCCTCATTGCTCCGGCCCAGCCTGATGCCGCTCTTCTGCGCTGTCTTCCAGCTTTCGAACAGCTCGTTCATCCTGGCGCTGGAAGTCTTCCACTGGATCTGCGCCGGATCGGTTCCCGAAATGGCTTCGGCCTCGGCGACGATGGCCTCCCGGGCGGCAAGCTCGGCTGCCCGGACGGCGTCATGCTGGGCTTTTTCGGTCTTTTCGAGTTCGGTGATCTGCGTGGACAGCGTGTCCAGACGGCCTTCGGCGGCGCGGATGTCTCCCACCATGTTCCGCTCAGCGAGCTGCTCGCGCAGGTGCGTAACGGTCTTCTGCATGTCCGTAGTGGGCGCCTTGGAGGCAACCCGCTGTTCCAGCAGGACAATCTGGGCCACGATGTCGTCATACTTGCGGGCGAAGTAGGCGAGGGCCTCGTCGTTGCTGACATCGGGGTACTGACCAACAGGGTGTTCCTCGCCGTCGATGGTCAGGAAGACGTGACCGTCCCCTTCCACCCGGCCCCAGCGGGCTGCTTCCGCGAGCGATGTGGCGGAAGGCGCGGCAACAGGCACCACGTTGGCTGCGGGGCCTGCCTTGGGGCGTGCAGCGAATGCTGCAGGTGACGGCGCCGGACGGGGAGCCGGCACGGGATGCGGAGCAGGAGCGCTTGCCTCAGTTTCGACGGGCTGCTCAGCTTCTGGCTGCTCAGACGGGGTTTCCTCCGCTGCGGGCTGCTCAGTTGCGGTTTCCTCGGCCGCCTCAGCAGCCGCCTCTTCAGCAGGTGCTTCCTCGGCCGGAGCCCCCTCCGTCTCTGCGCTCTCCGGCTGTGCTTCTTCTGCCTGGGTACCTTCGGCAGCTGCCTCCGCGGGCTCGGCCGGAGGGGCCGGAACCTCGGTCAGGTCTGCTGCTGCTGTTTCGTCGGATTTCTGACTGTCTGTCACCGCTAAAAGTCTTTCGCTTGGAGGAAAATACTCTCGTAATACACCGTTGGCCGCCTGGGACGCGGGCTTCTTACTTCAGAGAGAACGAGTCTATCGTGACTGGTTCCGCAGGCGCGCCGTCGGTGGCGTTTTCGCCCTTCTTAAGACCCGCGGCCGCAATCTTCGTGACTACATCCAGCCCCGAGGTCACTTTGCCCACCACCGTATAACCGCCGGCGGCGTCGGCTGGAATTACCGTGTCCTTGTACACGATGAAGAACTGGGTGCCGTTGCCGTAGGCATTTCCGGCGGTGCGGGCCACCGCGATGGTGCCGGCCGGGTATTTGTTGTCCGCCGGAGTGTTTTCCAGCGGACCCCAGGTATAGGCCGGGTCACCCTGCCCGTTTCCGGTCTTGGAGCCGCACTGCAGGACGCCAAAGTTGTCCGCGATGGTGAGGCGGTGGCAGCTGACGCCCTGGTAGTAGCCCGAGCCGGCAAGGGACTTGAAGACGGCGGCGGCCTGCGGCGCCTTGGTACCGTCCAGCTGGACGCCCAGGCTTCCGCGGTTGAGTTTCAGCGCGCCAGTGAACACCTTGCCCGCGGCCGATTCCGGCTTGGGGATGTTGGGGGCGTTGGTGGCCGCGGCGGACGTCGAAGCTGAGGGGGAGTTCAGCCCTGCTTCCGCGGCCGCGAACTCTTCTTCGGTCGGGTTTGCGGAAAAAACCGCCATTTGAAGCACGACGGCGAGTATCACCGCCGCCGCTCCGGCGCCGCCCGCAATCAGGTTGTCCCGCCTTCGCCGCTTCTCCTGGTCCCGTCGAAGCTCGCGCTTGGCTTCCATCTGCTGGATGCGCCGCTTGGCTTCACGCGTTTCGCGTGGACTGGCCGCCACAGGTCCTCCTCGTTGATCGGGCTGCCGGCCAGGGCCGCCCGATTAAGGCATCCCCGGCTGCAACTGCACAGCGGCAGAGCATACGGTCCGGCGGCCGCATTAGAGATGCCGGCGCCGAAAGCATAAACTGACTGCCGCACATAGTTTATGCATGACAGCTTGGACTCCCGCCCTTGCCGCCGCTTTTTGATCCAAATGGCGACGTGGAATACTGCGCAGCGGACTCCGGTCGTCGGTTACCTGAGGAGAAACTCCACCATGGCACGCACAGCCTCCCTGTCCGGATTCCCCGAGTGGCTTCCCGAGGAACGGCTGGTGGAGCAGCATGTCCTGGACACCCTGCGGCGTACCTTTGAACTCCATGGCTTTTCCTCCATTGAGACGCGCGCGGTTGAAACCGTGGGCCAGTTGCTGCGCAAAGGCGACATCGACAAAGAGGTATACGGGCTCAGCCGGCTTCAGGACGACGAAGGCGAAGAAGGCAAAGGCAAGCACGATCCCCACGCACTTGCCCTGCACTTTGACCTGACGGTTCCGTTTGCGCGCTACGTCGTGGAGAACGCCGGCTATCTCGCGTTCCCGTTCCGGCGCTACCAGATCCAGAAGGTATGGCGTGGTGAGCGCCCGCAGGAGGGCCGCGCGCGCGAATTCACCCAGGCAGACATCGACGTGGTGGGGGACGGCGACCTGCCCTTCCGTTATGACGTCGAAATCGCGCTGGTCATCGCCGAGGCGCTGGGCGCCCTCCCCATTCCGGACTTCCGCCTCCGCATTAACAACAGGAAACTTGCCGAAGGTTTCTACCGCGGCGTCGGCCTGGCGGACACGGCCGGCGTGCTCCGCAGCATCGACAAGCTGGAAAAGATCGGCCCGGACAAAGTGGCCGAACTCCTCAAGACCGAGCTGGGCGCCACGGATGACCAGGTTCAGGCGGCATTGAAGCTTGCCGGCATCCGGACCGAGGACACGTCCTTTGTGGCGCAGGTCCGTTCCTTGGGCGTGAGCAATGAGCTCCTCGAGGAGGGCCTGGATGAGCTTGAGCAGGTCATCGAGGCGGCGGTGAAGCGCGCTCCGGGCAAGGTTGTCGCCGATCTGAGCATCGCCCGAGGGCTGGACTATTACACCGGCACGGTGGTGGAAACCGTGCTCGTGGGCCACGAGCAGCTCGGGTCCATCTGCTCCGGCGGCCGGTATGACGCCCTCGCAAGCAAAGGCAACAGGAAGTTCCCCGGCGTCGGGCTCTCCATCGGGGTCACACGGCTGGTTTCGCGCATCCTCAGCCAGGACCTCGCGAAGGCCTCCCGCTCCGTGCCCACGGCGGTGCTGGTCGCGCTGAACGCCGACGACACCTGGGGGGAGGCCCAGGACGTCGCCACGCAGCTGCGCAGCCGGGGCATCGCCACGGAAGTCGCCGCCAAGGCCGAGAAGTTCGGAAAGCAGATCAAGTTTGCTGACCGCCGCGGCATCCCGTTTGTCTGGTTCACCGACGACGACGGCAAACACCAGGTCAAGGACATCCGCTCCGGTGTGCAGGTCGACGCCGATCCGGCGACGTGGACGCCGTCGGACGAGGACCTGCACGTCCAGGTCACCGGCGTGTCGCCTGAATAGCGGTCAGCGCTTGCTGGCTAGCCTCCGGCGCAGCCGCAGCGCCACCGCACGGGCGGCGACCCCCGCCGCCAACACGCCGGCCATGGCCAGGACCGATGACGGCGGCAGCGTGAAGGCCAGGACAAGGCAGCCCACGAGTCCGGCAGCATTGAGCCATTTCGGTGCGTGCCCGGGACGCTCCCGGAGCGTGTAGGCCGCTGCATTGGCCACGGCGTAGTACACGAGTACGCCGAAGCTGGAGAAACCCACCACCGTCAGCACGCTGCTGGTCAGCAACAGCAAAACCACGACGGCGGCCACGGCCAGTTCGGCGGCGAAGGGCACCGTGTGGCGTCCGCCGATCCGGGCAAGCGGACCCGGCAGGTCACGTTCCCGGGCCATGGCCATCGCCGTGCGCCCTACCCCGGTAATGAGCGCCAGCAGTGCTCCGAGGGACCCGGCGGCAGCTCCGCCCTGCACGAAGGGGGCGCCGGCAGCCAGCCGCGAGTGGGTCACGGCTTCGAGAAGCGGGGCCGCCGATGAGGCCAGTTGTGCCAACGGGAGGTGGGCCAGAAGCAGCACTGCCAGACCCAGGTAGATGGCAAACGCCACGGCGAGGGCGCCCAGGATGGCCCGAGGGATCACCCTCGCCGGATCCTTCACCTCTTCGCCGAGGGTGGCAATCCGTGCATACCCGGCAAACGCGAAGAACACCAGGCCGGCGGCGGGAAGGATGCCCCAGGCGCTGCCGACATCCGCCGCGGACACAGCACCGGCAGGATATGGACCAGCAGGATGTGGACCGATGATGGCCGCCGCGGCAACAAAGGCCAGGGTGGCCAGCACAAGGCCCAGCAGGATGCGCGTCAGCAATGCCGTCCGGGTGATGCCCAGCAGATTGATGCCGGTCAGCACCGTCACCGCGGCGACGGCTACAGGCGTGGCGTAGCCCGGCGCGACATACTGCCCGAACGTGAGGGCCATGGCGGCGCAGGAGGCTGTCTTGCCGGTCACAAAAGCCCATCCCGCGAGGAACCCCGGCCATTCGCCCAGCTGCCGGCGGCCATAAATGTACGTGCCGCCGCTTTGCGGGTACTTGGCCGCGAGCTGGGCGGACGCCACAGCGTTGCAATAGGCGACCGCCCCGGCGATGACGATGGAAACAACGAGCAGTTTTCCGGCCAGGCCGGCAGCGGGGGCAAAAACCACGAAGACACCGGCCCCAAGCATGGATCCGAGTCCGATCGATGTCGCGTCGAACACACCCAGCCTGCGCTGCAGCTGCTCATGCCTGGTCATGGCGGGGCAGGGACCTTTCCAACGGGTAAACTCGGACGGGATCGTTCCCGCAACGATCCTAATTCAACTTCGTTTCTGTCTTCCTTCTGAAAGGAATGCTGTGCTGCGCACACATGACCTCGGATCCCTTCGCTCCGAGCACATTGGACAAACCGTAACCCTGGCTGGCTGGGTCGGCCGCCGTCGTGATCACGGTGGTGTCGCATTCGTCGATCTGCGTGACGCCTCGGGCGTCGCGCAGGTTGTGGTCCGCGAAGAAGAGGTTTTCCACGGCCTGCGCAACGAGTACGTGCTGCAGGTGACCGGCACGGTGTCCAAGCGCCCCGAGGGCAACGAGAACCCGGCGCTGGCCACCGGCGAGATCGAGGTCATGGCGGACAAGGTGGTTATCCTCAACACCGCGGACCCGCTGCCCTTCCAGATCGATGAGCACGTGGAAGTGGGGGAGGAAGCACGCCTGAAGCACCGATACCTTGACCTCCGCCGCCCGGGCCCCAGCCGCAACCTCCGCCTGCGCTCCGAGGCCAACCGCGTGGCCCGAGAACTCCTTCACAAGGAGGGTTTCGTTGAAATCGAAACCCCCACACTGACGCGTTCGACGCCGGAAGGCGCCCGCGACTTCGTGGTCCCCGCCCGCCTGGCCCCGGGATCCTGGTACGCGCTGCCGCAGTCGCCGCAGCTTTTCAAGCAGCTGCTGCAGGTGGGCGGCTTCGAGAAGTACTACCAGATTGCCCGCTGCTACCGCGACGAAGACTTCCGCGCGGACCGCCAGCCGGAGTTCACGCAGCTGGACATCGAGGCCAGCTTCGTCGACCAGGACGACATCATCTCCCTGGGCGAAAACATCGTGAAGGCGCTGTGGAAGCTGATCGACGTCGAAATCCCGACGCCGATTCAGCGCATCACCTACGCGGACGCCATGGCCCGCTACGGCTCTGACAAGCCGGACCTGCGGTTCGGCCAGGAGCTGACCGAGCTGACCGAGTTCTTCAAGGAGACCAACTTCGGCGTCTTCAAGGCGCCCTACGTCGGTGCCGTGGTCATGCCCGGCGGCGCCTCCCAGCCGCGCCGTACCCTGGACGGCTGGCAGGAATTCGCTAAGCAGCGCGGTGCAAAGGGACTGGCATATGTCCTGTTCAAGGAAGACGGCGAGCTCGCCGGTCCGGTGGCCAAGAACCTCACGGAGACCGAACGCGCCGGCCTGGCCGACGCCGTAGGCGCCAAGCCCGGTGACTGCATCTTCTTCGCCGCCGGCGAGAAGACCCCGTCCCGCGCACTGCTCGGTGCGGCACGCGTCGAAATCGGCCACCGCACCGGCCTGATCGACCCCACTGACTGGGCGTTCTGCTGGGTGGTGGACGCACCGATGTTCGAACCGGCCGCCGCAGCGGTGGCCTCCGGCGACGTGGCCGTGGGTGCCGGCAAGTGGACGGCCGTCCATCACGCCTTCACCTCCCCCAAGCCCGAATTCCTCGACACGTTTGACAAGGACCCGGAGTCGGCCCTGTCTTACGCGTACGACATCGTCTGCAACGGCAACGAAATCGGCGGCGGCTCCATCCGTATCCACGAGCGCGACGTCCAGGAACGGGTCTTCGAGCTGATGGGCCTGGACCGTGCGGATGCGCAGACTAAGTTTGGCTTCCTGCTGGAAGGCTTCAAGTTCGGTGCACCTCCGCACGGCGGCATTGCCTTCGGCTGGGACCGCGTGGTCGCCCTGATGGCGGGAGTGGAGTCCATCCGCGACGTTATCGCCTTCCCGAAGACCGGCAACGGCTACGACCCGCTGACCCAGGCTCCCGCGCCGATCACGCCGCAGCAGCGCAAGGAAGCCGGCGTCGACTTCAAGGCTGAGGCCAAGAAGGCCGAGGCCGCCAAACCCGAACAGAAGTAGGCGGCCGGCACCGCCGGCGCCCGCGCCAACGGCTCCCTGGAATTCCAGGGAGCCGTTGGCGTCTCTCGACAGTTGGTGTCTCTCTGCAAAAGGAAACCGTGGCGTATCCGATCCCCTTGCCCACGCTGAAAATGCTGATGGACGCGGCGTGGCCTGCCCCGGAGCGCCACGACACGGGTGAGTGTATCGGCGGGCCCCTCTCAGGAGGGGCCGGTTCCGGCTGCTAGGCCGTCTCACTCGGGCAGTGGAGACCGAACCAAGGCCAGGCGGCCAGTTCGTGATGGTTGGGGGACTGCACCGGCATTTCTCCGGCAGCTGCGTCAAATTCTGGCCACGTTTGCACGGGCGGCGTTTGAGGGCCAGTAAGTGCGGACACTGGCATCTCCTTCCTGACTGCGCTCAGCGCAGGCATTTTTACGGGCGCCGCCTGTATTGGCGGCCGCGCTCCAGCCAGAGTGCCAGTGTGATGTGACGGGAACCACAGTATTGCCGATGAACGGATGCGACACGGGCGTGACTCTGCGCGGGTAGGAGAATTTACCTATGGCAAACTCCCCAACAGGTGAATCCGTCATCAGCCGTGTCGTGCGGCTCATGAGCGCATTCGACCGGGATCTTCCGACCATGACGCTTTCCGGCCTCGCCCGCCGGGCGGATCTGCCGCTGACCACAACGCGCCGCCTGCTGGAAGATCTCGTCGAGCACGGACTGATCGAGCGGCTCGGCGACGGAAGCCTCCGGCCTGGGATGCGGATGTGGGAACTTGCGGCACGTGGCTCGCGGGCGCTGAACCTTCAGGAGCTGGCGTTGCCGTTCATGGACGATGTCCTGGCGACCGTACACCAGCACACGACGCTCGCGGTGCTGGACCACGGCAGCGTGCTGTACGTCGAGCGGCTCTCGTCGCCGGATTCCCGGCTGAATGCGGCGCACATCGCGCAGCGGATGCCGGTGCATGCCGCATCGTCAGGCCTAGTGCTCCTCGCGTTCTCGCCCCTTGCCGTCCAGGAGGAGGTTCTCGCCGCACCTTTGGCGAAAGTTACCCCCGAGACAATCACCGATCCGGCGCTGATCCGGAAGCACCTGGCGGAGATCCGGCAGCGAGGCTATGTGGCCATCCCGGGGATCGGCGTCACGGAGTGGACCGGAATCGCCGTGCCGGTCTTCGGTTCCGGCAACGAGATTGCTGCAGCCCTGAACGCGATCGTTCCGCGCGACGAAGCCGACGTTCCCTTCACCGTCCCGGCACTCCTGACGGCCGCCCACGGCATTTCCCGCGCGCTGAAGTCGATGAGCCCTGTACCGCGTCGGTAGAAGCGCTTTGAACGATCCGAGCCGATGAACGGAAGTCCTCTGGGACGCGCAGGGACACCGCAGGCATTCTTGGTGAGACGTGGATCACGAATCCGCACTTTCGGCGGGGATTACGCCTCCTGGCGGCCCGCGGATCATCCTGCTTCACCATTATCCAACCGCTATCGAACCTGCCGGTCTGCAGTGCTATCGATCGGAACGGCCCGGAAAGAAGGACAACGATGTCTGCTGCAACGACAGAACAAAGCGCCACCACGGCGGAGCTTCCCCCGTACTCCCATGACCTGGGCTGGCCCGCGGGTATGGCCCCGTTCAAGGTCGTCGACGACGGAACCCAGGGTGATCCCTACGCGCACTACGCATGGATCAGGGACAACGCCCCGGTGCTCCGCGCTGCCTCGCCGGTTTCAGACGTCTGGTTCATCTCCCGGTACGACGACGTCCGTAAGGCCATGCGGGCCCCTAAAGTCTTCTCCTCGCAGGTTGTGGACCCGGTTCCGCTGACGTTCCTGACCTTGTTCGATGCTCCCAACCACACCCGTCTGCGCCAGGTGGTGGCTCAGGCCTTCACGCCAAAGGCAATCGCCGCCTTCGAGGGCCGCGTCCGGGAAAACGCCGAAAAATACCTGGACCCGATGATCGCTGCCGGGGGCGGCGATGCCGTAGACGAGTACGCGATCCCCCTGAGCATGTCCACCATCAGTGCCCTGCTCGACGTCCCCGCCGCGGACTTCGAGAAGATGAAGTTCTGGTCCGACGAGACGTTCAGCTACTTCGGCCGGCTCGCCCGCAACGCCGAAGGGACGGGCACCGACGAACACAGCACCTTCGAATTCTTCGCTTACCTGAAGGACACCATGGAGCGGCTCTACCGCGAGGAAAACGACTCCGTTGGCGGCCACATCGCCAGAATGTGGAAGGAGGGCCTGCTCAGCGAGAAGGAAGCCAAGGAACTCTGTGCCTTTGTCTTCGTCGCCGGACATGACACCACCACCATTTTGCTGGCCAATGCGTTCCGAGTCTTCAGCGAACAACCGGAACTGCTGGGCCGGATCCGGCAGGATCCGGCGGACGCCAGCATGTTCGTCGAAGAACTTGCCCGTTACCGCGGCACGGTGCAACGGGCCAGCCGGATCACCACCGAGGAGGTCGAGGTAGCCGGGGTGACAATACCCGCCGGGGCGATTGTCCGGCTGCTGCCCGCCGCCGCGAACCGGGACAGCAGCAAGTACCCCGACGGCGAGACCTTCGACATCGACCGCACCACCGACGGCCACCTTGGTTTCGGCCATGGAGTGCACAGCTGCCTTGGCGCACCGCTGGCCCGGCTGGAAACAAAGGTGACGGTGGAGATCCTCGCCGCGAAGCTGGGCTCCCTGACGCTGAATACGACCAGGCCGATCGAATACGTCCGCGGAAACAACCTGACCAACTCGGGGCCGGAGCACCTTCACGTGGAACTGGAGTCGTTCAGTGCCTGATCTGCAGCCTGGAATCAACAACGGGCAGCCCGTCATCATCGTCGGCGCCGGCCATTCCGGGGTCGCGGTCGCTGCGGGATTGCGCACGCGCGGCTGGGTCGGGGGCATTCTCCTGCTCGACGGCGAAAAGGAGACGCCCTACGAGCGTCCGCCCTTGTCCAAGGAACTCCTGAAGTCCGGCGCCCCGGACGAGTCCACAGTGCTGCGCAAGGAGAAGTTTTACCAGGACAAGCGCATTGAACGGCTGGCGGGGATCACTGCCGAAGCCATCGACCGGCAAAGCCGGACCGTGGTGCTCTCCGACGGCAGCCGCCGCGGTTACGACCGCCTGGTCGTCGCGACCGGCTCCCGCGCCCGCCCCCTCACCGTTCCCGGCTCCGGACTCCCGGGCGTCCACGCCCTGCGGACCCGTGAAGACGCTCTCGACCTCAAACGCGCTCTCGTCGCCGGCACGCGGGTCGCCATCATCGGCGCTGGTTACATAGGGCTCGAAGTTGCCGCCGCCGCTGCTGCGAGGGGATGCAAGGTCACGGTGCTGGAGCTCCAGGACCGCGTGATGAGCCGGGTGACGTCGGAACCGGTCTCCCGCTTCTTCGAGCAGCTCCACGAACAGAACGGTATTCGGTTCGTTTTTGGTGCCGCGGTTACGGCGATTGAAGGTCAGCGCCGGGCCGAGCGCGTGGTCACGGCCGACGGCACCGTCCACCCGGCCGACGTCGTGCTGGCAGGTATCGGCGTGCTTCCCAACCAGGAGGTGGCCACGGAGGCCGGACTGGAGTGCCGGGATGGCATCCTCGTGGACGGGGAAGGCCGGACGTCGGACTCCGCCATTTACGCCACCGGCGACGTCACCCGTTTCGCCAGCCCTGTCGACGGCACCAGCCAGCGCCTCGAATGCATCCAGAACGCGCAGGCCCAGGCCGACCGGGTGGCCGCGCACATCACCGGCCAGCAGCCGGCGGAGCCGGAAATCCCGTGGTTCTGGACCGTTCAGCACGGCGTACGGCTGCAGACCGCCGGCGTTCGCTACCCGGACGACGACGTCATCGTCAGAGGCACGCCCGCAGTCGGCAAGTTCGCAGTCATCTATCTCCGTGACGGACGCCTCGCCGCCGTCGACACTGTTGCTGGGCTTGCCGACTTCCGGCCGGCCAAAAAACTGATCGCCGCTGGAGCCCTGATCGACCCGGCGCTGGCAGCGGACCCCCGCATCCCCCTCACGGACACCATTCCCAATGACCCCAGTCTTACCGACGCTGACCTGGTATCAGCCCGAATCTAAGGAACCGCCATGAGCAACAACAAACTGACCGTCGTCGACCGCGAAGGCAAGTCCCGCGACCTCGAATGGGAGCCGGACCAGACCCTGATGGAGGCCTTGAGGGACAATGACCTGCCCATCTTGGCTTCCTGCGGTGGGACCGCCTCCTGCGCAACGTGCCACGTATTCCTCGCGGACGAGGTCTTCGACACCCTGGGGGAGCGCAGTGAGGATGAGATTGAACTGCTGGTCGAAGCCGAGGGTTATCGGGAGTCCGGCTCGCGGCTCTCCTGCCAGCTGGACTTCACCAAGGACCTCGACGGCGTCACCGTCACGCTGGCCCCCGAAGAGTAGCGCCGTCGCAGTCGCGGCAGCCTGGCTATGCCGGCGGGTCCGTCACCGTGACGCGTACGGAGCAGGCATCCGCGGCGGCCTTCTTCAGGACGGCAGCACGGGGATCGGCAACATCGAGGTAAGCCAGCCGCGGCAGCCGGGCGTAGGCCTTCAGCGCAGGCTCATCGAGCACGAGATCGGCCAGTGACCTGTCGCCCCCCGGAACCACGTACTCGAAGACCTGGCCGCTGAAGACCTGCCGGGCCTGTTCCGCGACCGCCTCCACCATCGCATCCGCCTGGTTGGAACGGCGCCGCGCGAACCGTTGCTGGGACTGGCCTCCTGCGGCCGTCCGGGACTGAACGTATTTGGACCCGGTTTTGGAGGTACGGATCAGGCCTTCGCTGGTGACCGCGACACCATAGCCTCCACGCCGGACCAGAAGGAGGCCGATGCTGCGCGGCTGGGACGCCAGCGACGCCAGCCGGGCCACCAGATCGGGGCCGCGCCCCGGCCGGCCGTCGTCCGGCCACGGCGCCTGCAGCAGTGCGCTGGCGCCGTCGGCCGCGAGCAGCCGCACGCCGTCGTCGTGGTCTTCAATCCGGAGCGGGCCGTGGCTGGCGCCGAAGCGGTGCACCCAGCCGGCCAGCCGAGGTCCGGACACGAACGCGGTCCGCGATGCCGGTGCCGGACGTCCGCCCGGTGAACCGCTCTGTGGCATTGCCGAATCCTTGCTGTACGTGACCGGACATTGCCCGATGAATCTATGAGTAGCCTATCTATGTGGATGATCTCTTTGGCCCGGGGCAGGGCAACGACGACGACGGCGACGACTCGCCCACGGCTGGCGGCGCTGGCAGCCGCCCGGCCGCAGGGGCGCAGGGTCCGTCCCGGACTGCCTCGCCACGCGGGCCCTTGGCCGTCCGGATGCGGCCCCGCACGCTGGACGACGTGGTGGGGCAGCAGCACCTGCTGGGACAGGGGTCGCCGCTTCGCCAGCTGGCTGCCGGTGCCGACGCCACCGGGCCCGCGGGCCCCAGCTCTCTCATCCTCTGGGGTCCGCCCGGCACCGGAAAGACAACCCTCGCGCACGTGATCGCCAGGGGACCCGGGCGGAAGTTCGTGGAACTCTCGGCCATCACGGCCGGGGTCAAGGACGTACGCCGGGTCATGGACGATGCGCTGACGGCCCGCGATCTCTACAAAACCACCACTGTCCTGTTCCTCGACGAGATCCACCGCTTCAACAAGGCCCAGCAGGATGCGCTGCTGCCCGGCGTCGAGAACCGCTGGGTGGTGCTGGTGGCGGCAACCACCGAGAACCCGTCCTTCTCGGTCGTCTCGCCGCTGCTGTCCCGTTCACTTTTGCTGACTCTCAGGCCGCTGACCGACACCGACATTGAAGGCCTGCTCCTGCGCGCCGTTGAGGATGTCCGCGGGCTCGGCGGCAAAGTCAGGCTCAGCGCCGAGGCGCTGGCACACCTCGTGCGGCTGTCCGGAGGGGACGCGCGGCGGGCTTTGACAGCTCTCGAAGCGGCCGCCGGGGTCGCCTTCGGTGACGCCGACGACGTCGACACCTCCGAGAGTTCCGACGGCGCCGATGATTCCGCGGACGGCGCCGGTGCCAGCCCGCCGGTCACAGTCGAGCCCGTTGCGGTGGAACTGCGGCACACCGAACGCGCCCTTGACGTGGCCGCAGTGCGCTACGACCGCGCGGGCGACCAGCACTACGACGTCACCAGCGCGTTCATCAAGTCCATCCGGGGCTCCGACGTGGACGCGGCCCTGCACTACCTGGCCCGGATGCTGGAGGCGGGGGAGGACCCGCGCTTCGTGGCACGGCGCATTGTGATTTCCGCAGCGGAGGACGTCGGCATGGCAGATCCCACGGCCCTGCAGACCGCCGTGGCCGCCGCGCAGGCCGTCCAGCTCATCGGCATGCCGGAAGGCAGGATTGTCCTGGCCGAAGCGGTGGTCCACCTGGCCACGGCGCCCAAGTCCAATGCCGCGTACATGGGCCTGAACAAGGCCATTGCGGACGTCCGGGCGGGACTGGGCAACGGGATCCCCGCTCACCTTCGCGATGCGCACTACCCGGGATCGAAGCAACTGGGACACGGTCTGGGCTACAAGTACGCCCACGACGCCCCGCACTCCGTGGCCAGCCAGCAGTACCCTCCGGACGATCTCGTGGGCCGCGACTACTACGAGCCCACCGGCAACGGCGCAGAGCGTGACATCGCTGTGCGGCTTGAGCGACTGCGGAAGATCATCCGGGGCAAGTGAGCTTTCTGGTAGGATTGATCGTTGTCTGGCAAGGCACGGACGCACAATCCACCAAAGTTTCTATTTGATGAGGTTATGCCTGTGCCCAGTAGCAAAAGGCAGCGGTTGGCCGATGCTCTCCATCGTGGAGGCCAGTAACACTGACACACCGCAGATATTGGAAGGACACAAGTGGCTAACAACACTCGTGCTCGCCGTACAGCACGCCTCTCGCGTGCACTCGGCATCGCTCTGACCCCCAAGGCCGCCAAGTACATGGAGCGCCGCCCGTACGGCCCCGGTGAGCATGGCCGTGCCCGCAAGAAGCAGGACTCCGACTACGCCGTACGTCTGCGCGAAAAGCAGCGCCTGCGCGCCCAGTACGGCATCCGCGAAGCCCAGATGACCCGTGCCTTCGAAGAAGCACGCCGCACCAAGGGCCTGACCGGTGAAAACCTGATCGAACTGCTCGAAATGCGTCTCGACGCCCTTGTGCTGCGTGCCGGCTTCGCCCGCACCATCGCCCAGGCCCGCCAGCTGGTTGTACACCGCCACATCCTGGTTGACGGCATCCGCGTTGACCGCCCGTCTTTCCGCGTCAGCGAGGGCCAGCTGGTCCACGTTCACAGCCGCAGCGAGCCCATGCCTCCGTTCCAGGTTGCAGCAGCCGGCGCACACCGCGACGTCCTGCCCCAGGTTCCCGCCTACCTGGACGTCAAGCTTGACGCCCTGCAGGCACGCCTGGTCCGTCGCCCGAAGCGCTCCGAGGTCCCCGTGACCTGCGAAGAGCAGCTCGTCGTCGAATTCTACGCACGCTAAATTTCGGCAGCGTACCCAAAGAAGCCCGTGGCAAGCGCCGCGGGCTTCTTTGTATGTAAGGTACTTGGGGGACATCCGCGGCTGCAGCACGCTGCCGCCACGCACGATGTCCCGTTCCACGGAGATTCAAGGAGATGAACGTCTATGTCTGGTGGCGATATTGCCGGCCTGATCGCGGCCGGGGTATTTGCGCTCCTGGTCCTGTTGCTTGCTGTCCCTATCCTCAAACTGGGCCGGGTATTCGATGAAGTGCGGACCTCGATCCGTTCCATCAGCGACGGCGCTACGCCCCTCATGGACGAAGTCACGGCTACCGTCTCCACCACCAACCAGCAGCTGAAGAAAGTGGACGGCATCGCCTCGAACGTTTCGGACGCTTCGGCGAACCTTTCGGCGCTGTCCTCGCTGGTTGCAGCCACCGTTGGCTCCCCGCTGATCAAGGTGGCCGCCTTCAGTTACGGCGTGCGCTCCGCCTTAGCCGCCCGCAAGAAACCCGCCGCCGGCCGCCGCAGCCGCTAAGCCACCCGGAGAACTGAAATGAAGAGACTTGTCTGGATGGGCATCGGCGTTGCAATCGGTGTCATAGCTTTCCGCAAAGTGACCGAGGCGCAGGCGAACCTGGGGCCGGAAGGCCTGAACCGGGCTGTGGGCCGGCTGGCCGACGGTGTCTACGACTTCGCGGACGCAGTACGCGCCGGCATGCGCGAGCGGGAGACCGATCTGCGCACCGCGCTCGGCGTCGAGTCCCAGGATGTTGTCCGCCGCTAGGCACAGCCGCGAGAGAATTAAAACGGCAGCGTCCGGCGTTAGCGCCGGAACTGCTATCTGAATCAAACTGTCACGCGTCAGAACGCGTGAACCAAGAAGGGTATGTAATCAGCTCATGAAGTCGCAGGAGATCACAAAGCGCTGGGTGGACTTTTTTGTCAGCAAAGGCCACACCGCGGTTCCCTCCGCGTCGCTGGTCTCCAGCGACCCCTCCCTGCTGTTCACGGTTGCGGGCATGGTCCCGTTCATCCCTTACCTGACCGCCCGTGAAGAAGCACCCTACTCCCGCGCCACCAGCGTGCAGAAGTGCATCCGCACCGGCGACATCGAGGAAGTGGGCAAGACTGCCCGCCACGGCACGTTCTTTCAGATGTGCGGCAACTTCTCCTTCGGCGACTACTTCAAGGAAGACGCCATCAAGTTCGCCTGGGAACTGCTCACCACCAGCGTTGACGACGGCGGCTACGGACTTGCGCCGGAACTCCTGTGGGTCACCATTTACGAAGAGGACGACGAAGCCAAGGACCTGTGGCTGAAGAACACCGGCATCCCGGCCAGCCGCATCCAGCGCATGGGCAAGGCTGACAACTACTGGCACACCGGCCAGCCCGGTCCTGCCGGTCCCTGCTCGGAGATCTACTACGACCGCGGCCCGGCCTACGGCGTGGACGGCGGGCCCATCGCCGATGAAAACCGCTACGTCGAGATCTGGAACCTCGTGTTCATGCAGTACCAGATCGACAACGTCCGCTCGAAGGACGACTTCGACATCGTGGGCGAACTGCCCAAGAAGAACATCGACACCGGCCTCGGCATGGAACGCCTCGCGATGATCCTGCAGGGCGTCGAGAACATGTACGAGACGGACCAGGTCCGTCCGGTCATCGACAAGGCCGCCGAACTCTCCGGCAAGGAGTACACCTCCGCCGAAACCGTCGATGATCCCCACCACACTGATGACGTCCGGATGCGCGTTGTCGGCGACCACATCCGCTCGGCGCTCATGCTCATTGCCGACGGCGTGACGCCGTCCAACGAGGGCCGCGGCTACGTGCTGCGCCGCCTGATCCGCCGCGCCGTGCGCTCGATGCGCTTGCTCGGCGTCGAAAAAGCCTGCCTGCCGGACCTCCTGCCCGCCTCGCGTGACGCCATGAAGGGCGTCTACCCGATCGTGGCGACCGACTTCGACCGCATCAGCCGCATCGCGTACGCGGAAGAAAAAGCCTTCCTGCGGACCATCGCGTCGGGCACCGCCCGGCTCGAGGATGCCGTCAACGAGTCGAAGGCTGCCGGCCGTCCGCTGTCCGGCGCCGACGCGTTCGCGCTTCACGACACGTACGGGTTCCCGATCGACCTCACGCTTGAAATGGCGGAGGAAGCCGGCCTCAGGGTCGACGAGCCCGAGTTCCGCAAGCTCATGCTCGAACAGCGCAAGCGCGCCCAGGCGGACGCCAAGGGCAAGAAGGGGGCCCACGCGGACCTCAGCGCCTTCCAGGAACTGCTCTCCGAGGGCGAGACAGTCTTCACCGGCTACGCCGAACTCGACGGAGAATCGCGGGTCCGCGGGATCCTCAGCGCCGGCCGCAAGGTCTCGCAGGCTGCCACCGGCGACGAGATCGAACTGGTCCTCGCCGAGACGCCGTTCTACGCCGAAGCCGGCGGCCAGGCTGCGGACACGGGCCTGATCACCGGTGACGGATTCGTCGTCGAGGTCCTCGACGTCCAGCGGCCGGTGAAGGGCCTGAGCGTCCACAAGGCGATCGTGCGTGAGGGCGAAATCGCCTCCGACGCGCTGGTCAGGGCAGCGGTGGACCGCGAGCGGCGGCACGCCGCCGAGCAGGCACACACCGGCACCCACATCGTGCACGCCGCACTGCACCAGATCCTGGGCCCGGAAGCCACCCAGCGTGGTTCCTACAACAAGGCCGGGTACCTGCGCTTCGACTTCGCCTGGGGCGAAGGCCTCAGCACAGCCACCCGCTCCGAGATCGAGGAAGTGTCCAACCTGGCCATCCGGAACAACTTCCGGGTGGACACCAAGGTGATGCCCCTCGCTGAAGCAAAGGCCCTCGGCGCCATGGCGCTGTTCGGCGAGAATTACGGCAGCGAAGTCCGCGTCGTGGAGATCGACGGCGCGTGGTCCCGTGAGCTCTGCGGCGGAACCCACGTTTCAAACACGTCGCTAATCGGCAGCCTGTCGCTGCTCGGCGAACAGTCCGTGGGGTCAGGAAACCGCCGCGTGGAGGCCTTCGTGGGCATGGATGCCTTCCGGCACCTTGCCGCCGAACGCGCCCTCGTCACCGAGCTGACCGAAATGCTCAAGGTGCCCTCCGGCCAGCTTGCCGACCGGATTGCCACTACCCTGACCAAGCTCAAGACCGCGGAAAAAGAGCTCGAGCGGCTCCGCAAGGAGCAGCTCGCCGCCGCAGCCGCGCAGCTCGTCGGTACCGCCCGGGACGCCGCCGGCGTGCGCGTCATTGCGCACGACGCCGGGCAGATCGGCGGAGCTGACGACCTCCGGGGCCTGGCCCTCGACCTGCGGAACCGTCTCGGAGCAGCTGCTTCCACTGTGGCCGTGGCCGGCGTCAGCAACGACCGCCCGGTGATCCTCATTGCCACCAACGAGGCCGCACGCGAAACGGGCGTCAAGGCTGGTGCGCTGGTACGGCTCGCGGCCGGCATCCTGGGCGGCGGCGGAGGCGGCAAAGACGACGTTGCCCAGGGCGGGGGCACCGACGCATCCAAGGTCGGCGCCGCGCTGTCGGCCGTCGTAGACGCCGTAACCGGGCGCTAGCGAATCCGTGACCTCATCTGCAGCGTCCGGCGTCTACCCCCGGGGAATCAAACTGGGGGTAGACGTTGGCACCGTCCGAGTCGGCGTCGCCATCTGTGACAGTGATGCCATCCTGGCCACTCCGTTGAAAACCCTTGACCGCAACCCCAAAAAGAATTCGGACGTGCGCGTCATTGCCGGCCTTGCCGCGGAGCGGGAGGCGGTGCAGATTTTTGTGGGCCTGCCCAGGACCATGAAGGGTGAAGAACATGCTTCCGCCCGCATGGCCACAGAGTATGCCGAGCTGCTGGCAGAGGAGCTTATTCGCGCCGGACTGGACGTGCCCGTGCACCTCGTCGACGAACGCCTGAGCACCGTAACCGCACACCGCCACCTTCACGAAGCTGGCATGAGCAGCAAAAATCACCGTAAAGTGGTGGATCAGGTTGCTGCTGCGGGAATTCTGCAGCACGCCATCGACATGCAAAAAGCCAGGGGAACGGATGTGGGAAGCCGCGTACGCGCGCTTTCTCAGCCGGGGCTTTCCGGAGACGCCGCAGCGGTTAATGCTGTGCAGGCCGTCCCGGAGAAAGACACGCAATCTTCAGAAGATGGAAGGCTACAGTGAGCCCGGTCAATAGCGACGACTCCTCCGGCAGGAACCTCAGGGACGCCGGACGGCCGCTGACGCGCAAGGAAATCCGTGCCCGGGAGAAGTCCCTCACGGCGGATTCCGGGGACCTCGTGCCCGAACAGGCCTACGAGTCAGTGAACGATACGACGCCGGACGTTCCGGAGCGCGGTCAGGAGCGCCCTCAGGCCGCATCTCCCGCACCGGCTCCGGCCCCGTCCGCAGTTTCGGCCCAGGAGCGGGTTCAGCCTCCCGCGACTGCGCCGGAGGGTGTGGCCCCGGATCTGATGGCGCCGACTGTTGGGGTTCCCATGGTTCCGCCAGCTCCGCCCACCATCCGGCCGCCTGCGGGAGGAGCTGGCCCGGCTCCGGCCAGCCACGACGATGGCGGCGTCGCGGAAGCGGACGTCCACGCTGACGGCGTTGCGCACCATGCCGGTCCTGCAGGCGAGGATTACGCGGCGTCACACCACGACGCGCACCACCACACGCACGGCGACCACGACGCGCACCACGGCGTGCACGATGACCACGACCACGACGCGCACCACCACACGCACGGCGACCACGACCACGACGCGCACCACGAGACGTACGTGCACCACGAGACCTACGAGGACCACGAGCCGTATGAACACGAGGCCGTCGGGCACCAGCTTCTCGGCAGCCCCGAAAGCGTGACAGCAGTGCCGCGTGCGTCCAAGAAGGTCCGTCGCCGACGCCGCCTTGTGGCGCTTCTGCTGTCGCTCGCACTCTTCGTCACCGCCACGGTCGTCGGCGCCCAGTTCCTCAAGCCGCTGCTCGGCACGGACAAGCCCGCCGACTATCCGGGCCCGGGCACGGGCCAGGTCAAGGTCGCAGTCCTGGCCGGTGAAGGACCCGTCTCGGTCGCCGCCAAGCTGGAGGACGCGAAGGTGGTCGCCAACGCGGAAACGTTCGTATCTGAACTGGCCGCTGCGGGCGGCACCCTGGCTCCCGGCGAGTATGACTTCAAGCAGGAAATGAAGAATTCCGACGCCGTGGCCGTCCTGCTCAACGTGGGGCAGTCGAAGGTCATGTACTTCGCACTAAGCGCCGGGCTCAGGGTCAATGAATCGCTGGACGCCATTGCGGAGGGCTCAGGCCTTCCCGTGTCCCAGCTCAAGGCGCTCAGTGATTCGCCCAAGCAGTTCGGCCTTCCGGCCAAGGCGAAAAACCTGGAGGGGTTCCTGTTCCCGGGCGAGTACAGGTTCCCGGTCGGGAGCACTGCCAAAGACATCCTCCAAGCGCTGGTCAAGAGCACGCAAGACGAGTTGAAAGCGCAAGGCGTCACGGACCCGGCCAAGCAGTACGACACTGTCACGGTCGCGAGCATCGTGCAGGCGGAGGGCGGCCAGGCTGAGTACAAGGACGTGGCCGGTGCAATCTACAACAGGCTCAAGCCGACCAACACGGAAACCAACGGCCTGATCCAGTCCGACGCCACGGTTACCTACGGCCTGGGCAAGAAGACCTTCCAGCTCGATGAGTCCGAGAAGGCCGACAAATCCAACCCGTACAACACCTACGCCAACAAGGGCCTTCCGGTGGGTCCCATAGGCTCGCCGGGCAAGACTGCCATCGACGCAGCGGCCAAGCCGAAGGACAACGACTACCTGTACTGGGTGACCATCAACCTGGACACCAACGAGACGAAGTTCTCCAAGACCCTGGCGGAGCACAGCAAGTATGTTGACCAGTACAACGCCTGGTGTGCGGAGCATGCCGGCCGTTGCGTATGAGCCGTCGGGCGGCCGTCCTCGGGCATCCGATCGGCCATTCCAAATCGCCTGCTCTCCACCTGGCCGCATATGCGAAGCTAGGTGAGGAAATCGGCTACAGCGCCATCGACGTGACCGAGGATTCCCTGCCGGCATTCATGGCCTCTGTGGGTGCCGAAAAGGGTTGGCGTGGGCTTTCCGTCACCATGCCGCTCAAGAAGGCCATGGTCGGAGAGGTAGATGAAATCCGCGGCGTGGCACGCGTGCTCGGCGTCATTAACACCGTTGTGTTCGAAGGCGAAGGCCCCTCCGGCCGGCGGATCGGCTACAACACGGACGTGGCGGGGATCATCAACGCCCTCCGCAACGCCGGTGCGGCCGAAGCGCCTGCCGCCGTAGTTCTTGGCGGCGGCGGAACCGCAGCCGCCGCTGTGGCCGCCCTCCAGGAACTCGGCGCAAAGTCCGTTGATGTCTACGTCAGGGACACGGCGAGGGCGGCGGAAGCGAGGGCCGCGGCCAGCGGGCTGGCCCTGGACATCGCGGTGCGTCCCATGGCCGACGCCGTTGCCGCAATGGCGCGCGCCGACGTCGTAATTTCCACCCTGCCGCCACGGGCGGCGGACGGAATGGCTGCGGAGCTAGAGCAGCTCGGCCTGACAACGGGCGGCGTGCTGCTCGACGTCGCCTACGACCCCTGGCCCAGCCGCATCGCCGCCGCCTGGCAAAAAGGCGGGGGAGCGGTGGTGCCTGGACTGGAGATGCTGCTCTACCAGGCCGTTGAGCAGGTCCGCTATTTCACGGGCCGCGAGGATGCGTCCAGCGCCGAAGTCATAGATGTGATGTGTGACGCAGTCGGGGCACCCCGACGCGTGTTCTGACCGCCATACATGGCAGGATGGATTCTATGTTGCGTTGGTTGACTGCCGGTGAATCCCATGGTCCGGCCCTGGTCGGAATTATTGAAGGCGTCCCCGCAGGTGTTGAACTCACCAGCGGGCACATCGCCGATGCCCTGGCGCGACGCCGCCTCGGGTACGGACGCGGTGCCCGGATGAAGTTCGAGCAGGATGTGGTCACCATCCTTGGCGGCGTCCGTCACGGCATTACACAGGGGGGCCCCGTCGCTGTCCAGGTCGGCAACACTGAATGGCCCAAGTGGGAGCAGATCATGTCTGCCGATCCCGTGGACGCCGAGACACTCGCAGACCAGGCGCGCAATGCTCCGTTGACGCGGCCGCGTCCGGGCCACGCAGACTTCACCGGGATGCAGAAATACGGATTCGACGAGGCCCGGCCGGTGCTTGAGCGTGCCAGCGCCCGCGAGACGGCGACGCGCGTCGCCATGGGAACCGTTGCTGCGCAGTTCCTGAAGCAGCTGGGTATCGAACTCGTGAGCCACACTGTGTCCATCGCCAGCGTCACGGTGCCCGAGGGCAGGCCCCTGCCCCTTCCCGGAAACGTGATTGCGCTCGACGCCGATCCTCTCCGCTGCTTCGACCGCGAGACCTCCGACGCCATGGTCGCAGAGGTGGATGCCGCGCACAAGGAAGGCGAAACCCTCGGCGGAGTGGTGGAGGTGCTCGCCTACGGTCTTCCGCCGGGCCTCGGCAGCTACGTGCACTGGGACCGCAGGCTTGATTCGCGCCTAGCCGCTGCTCTCATGGGCATCCAAGCCATCAAGGGCGTGGAAGTAGGGGACGGATTCCTGACCGCTGCCCGCCGAGGATCGGCGGCCCACGACGAAATCGTCAAGGACGCCGACGGCCGGATCATCCGCACCAGCAACCGCGCCGGCGGCATTGAAGGCGGCATGAGCATCGGCGACGTCCTGCGCGTGCGGGCGGCCATGAAGCCGATCGCTACGGTGCCCCGCGCCCTGAAAACCATTGACGTCAGCACCGGCGAGGCTGCCAAGGCCCACCACCAGCGCTCGGACGTCTGTGCCGTCCCTGCCGCCGGCGTCGTGGCCGAGGCCATGGTTGCCCTGGTTTTGGCCGAAGCCGTCACCGAAAAGTTCGGCGGCGATTCCGTGGCCGAGACCGCCCGCAACATCAGGGGCTACCTCGAGAACATTCCGGCGTCGCTGGACTCGATCGGACGCTAGTGCCCGTCAGCAATACACCCTGTGCCGCGGGGGAGCGGCCAATTGTGCTCATTGGACCCATGGCGGTTGGCAAGTCGGCGATCGGGCAGCAGCTGGCACAGCAGCTTGGCGCCCCCTTTGTGGACACGGACGCCGTCATCGTTGAGAACCATGGTTCCATCGCTGACATCTTCGCGGGCCGCGGCGAGCGGGCGTTCCGGGAAATTGAGGCGCGGACGGTTGCCCGCGTGGTCGAGGAAGCGGCCGGCACAGCCACGGTGATTTCACTTGGCGGCGGCTCGGTGCTGGACTCCGGAACCCAGCAGCTGCTGGGGCGGTGCACGGTGGTCTACCTCGAATGCGACGCCGAGACCGTGGCCGCGAGGATCGCCAGAAACTCTGTCCGCCCACTTCTCGCCGGCGACGGAATCCACCGCTGGAAGGTGCTGTTTGCCACCAGGAAGCCCGTCTATGAGCGCCTTGCAAACATTGTCCTGGACGTCCGGCGCGGTTCAGTGCCTGAGCTGGGACGCCGGCTGGAAGCGGCCTTGCGTGCCTTCGCCGAAGGGGCCCAAACAGAAGATCCGGCTGCGGAAAACCCCGCCCCGGAGAACATAACCGCGGCGGACGCAGCCGCGACGACGGCGGCCGGCGACACCGCGGCCGCGAAACAGGAAGTTGAAAAGTGAGCGAATCAACGGTCATCAAGGTCACCGGCGAATCGGCCGGGGACAACTACGACGTCGTAGTCGGCCGCGGCCTGCTCGGCACCCTTCCGGAACTGCTCGGTGAGCGGGTACGGCGGGTCCTGGTCATCCACCCCCGGGCCCTGCGGCTCACGGGAGACACCGTCCGCGACGAGCTGGCGGCAGCGGGATTCACGGCCCTGACAGCTGAAATCCCCGATGCCGAGGAAGGCAAGCACATCCAGGTGGCCGCGTTCTGCTGGCAGGTGCTGGGACAGAACGACTTCACCCGCTCGGACGCCGTTGTA
Organism: Arthrobacter sp. 05T444; assembly: GCF_056395905.1. Classification (NCBI taxonomy): domain Bacteria; kingdom Bacillati; phylum Actinomycetota; class Actinomycetes; order Micrococcales; family Micrococcaceae; genus Arthrobacter; species Arthrobacter sp. 05T444. Next base: position 71,526 of record NZ_JBFTKK010000006.1, on the reverse strand, counting down.
TCGGTGGGCGGAGGGGCGGTTACCGACGTCGCAGGCTTCGTTGCCGCGACGTGGCTCCGGGGCGTCAAGGTCATCCACATGCCCACCAGCCTGCTGGGCATGGTTGACGCCTCCGTGGGCGGCAAGACCGGCATCAACACGGCCGAAGGAAAGAATCTTGTGGGTGCTTTCCACCCGCCGGCAGCCGTCCTTGCCGATCTGGACACCCTGAACACGCTGCCGAAGAACGAGATCATTTCCGGCATGGCGGAGGTCATCAAATGCGGCTTCATCGCTGATCCGGCCATCCTGGACCTCGTGGAGCAGCACCCCGAAGCCGTCACGGACCCACAGTCGGACACGCTGCGAGAACTCATTGAACGCGCCATCACCGTCAAGGCCCGTGTCGTGTCCGAGGACCTGAAGGAATCCGGGCTGCGCGAAATCCTGAACTACGGCCATACCCTGGGCCACGCCATCGAACTCGTGGAGCGGTATTCCTGGCGCCACGGCGCCGCGGTGTCGGTGGGCATGATGTTCGCCGCTGAGCTGTCCCGCAGCGTGGGAAGGCTGAGCGATGCCGACGCCGACCGGCACCGGACCATCCTCGAGTCCCTCGGGCTGCCCGTGACGTACCGCCGGGACCGCTGGCAGGGCCTGCTGGACGGCATGCGCCGCGACAAAAAGTCACGCGGCGACCTGCTCCGCTTCGTGGTGCTCGACGGCGTCGGAAAGCCCGGCATCCTCGACGTCCCGGATACGTCCCTGCTCTTTGCCGCCTACCAGGAGATTGCGTCCTGATGGGCGACATCAGCGGCGGAACCATTGAATGGCCGGACGGGGGCTTCCCTGGAATCAGGATCAACCCGGAATCCCTCATTCCGGAGATCACCAGCCCCGAGGCGTGCGCGGCAGCGCTTGAGGCGTCCACCGATCCCGCAGACCGTGTCTTCGTCCTGCTTGTGGAGGGCCATGCCGCCGACGCCGCCGAGCTGCTGGCCGAGGCGCGGTACAAGGACCCCGAATCGTTCCGGCTCCGGGCCTTCGAGGCTGAAGTATTACGCGTCTCGCACCGTCATGACCGGGCCGTTGAGCTGTTCAAACAGCTTCTGGCGGAAGTGCACGGAACGCCCAACGAGGCACTCGTGCACCAGTACCTCGGCAGGACCCACTTCGTCTCCGGCCATGTCGGGGCGGCCGTGGAGTCATTCGCCCGGGCACTGGACCTGCGGGTCGCGGAGTCGGCCGACGCGGCGCTCATCTATTCGTCGACTGTGGCGCTGCAGAGGGCGCGGGACGTCCTTGAACTGGCCTCCTGACGGACGCCCGAAGACCGGACCGAACGAGCCCGCCCGCAATTCCGCTAGAATGGTTCTTGGATTTTTGATAAATACACGCTGGCGGGCCGTTCGGCATGCCTGCTTGGCATAACCGGCTGGCAGCAAGAAGCAGTCACATAGAAACCAGAGGAAACCAGTGGCAACCACAAACGACATCAAGAACGGAACCGTCCTGAAGCTTGAGGGCCAGCTCTGGAACATCATCGAGTTCCAGCACGTCAAGCCGGGCAAGGGCGGGGCGTTCGTGCGCACCAAGATGCGGAACGTCATGTCCGGCAAGGTGGTCGACAAGACCTTCAACGCGGGCCTCAAGATCGAAACCGCCACGGTGGACCGCCGCGACTACCAGTACCTGTACCAGGACGGTGCGGACTTCGTCTTCATGGACACCCAGGACTACGACCAGATCACAGTCTCCGGCGCGACGGTGGGCGACGCCACCAACTTCATGCTGGAAAACCAGATGGTCAACATCGCCATCCACGAAGGCAACCCGCTCTACATCGAACTGCCGCCGAGCGTTGTCCTCGAAATCACCTACACCGAGCCGGGCCTGCAGGGCGACCGCTCCTCCGCCGGAACCAAGCCGGCCACCCTCGAAACCGGCTACGAGATCCAGGTGCCGCTGTTCGTCGAGAACAACACCAAGGTCAAGGTCGACACCCGTGACGGCAGCTACCTGGGCAGGGTCAGCGAGTAGTGAGCGCACGCGGTAAAGCCCGTAACAGGGCCCTTGATGTCCTCTTCGAGGCGGAACAGCGATCCGTCTCCGCCTTCGACGTGCTTCGCGCGCGGCGCGAGAGGACCGACCAGATCGTCAACCCCTACACGCTTGAAATCGTCGAAGGCGTGGTTTCGCTTCAGCCTGCCATCGATGAATTCCTCGAAACGTACTCGCAGGGCTGGACCCTGGAGCGCATGCCGTCCGTGGACCGCATCATCCTGCGGATCGGCACCTGGGAGCTGCTGTACAACGACGACGTCCCCGACGGCGTAGCCGTCAGCGAAGCGGTCGCACTGGCCAAAACGCTCTCAACGGACGAGTCGCCGTCGTTCATCAACGGCCTTCTCGGACGCCTCCAGCAGCTGAAGCCCTCGCTGCTGGCCTGACCCGACGCGCGGTCCGCAGACAGCAAGAGCCCCGGCCATTTGGCCGGGGCTTTTTTGCTCCCCGTCGCGGTGCGGTCTTATTGCCGGGCCGTTTTCTTACTGCCCGACGGCGGCGCGCAACGCGACCAGTTCGCGCAGCTGCTGCAGTTCGTCCTGCTGGTGGGCCAGGACATCCCTGCCGCTGAGGATCCGCTGGCGGGTGAAGGCGAGCCGTGTTGCGGCTTTAACGAAGTCCTTCATCTGGGGACCGCGGTTGTATGAGCCGGCCCAACGCACCGCCTGGCGCCTGCCTCCTGCGGTGGCCAGCATCCCCACTTCGGCCGGGGTGAACCAGCCTGCGGCGGAATACTCGAGCAGGCGCTGCCGGGTGAGGCGCGTCTCGGCGACCCGCAGCATCACGATGCACGCCACCGCCAGCAGGAAGATCGGGACCTGCACCAGCACATATTGGGCCAGGAAGTCCTGCCCCATGCTGTTCCAGCGGTTGTGCAGCACCATGGCCGGAATCAGGCCCACCACGAAGGCGGCTACGGAGACGCCAGGATGCCAGCGGCGGGCGGCGAAGCCCATGATCAGGCCGGTGGTGCCAGTAAAGATGGCGTGGGCGAAGGGCGACATGACGCCGCGAAGGAAGAAGATCTGGGCGAGGTCCGTCCCGGGCGTACTGGATTCGGCAATGGCCCGGCCGAAGTAGAGGATGTTCTCGGTGAAGGCGAAGCCCCCGGCGATGGTGAAGGCGAAAACCACGCCGTCCACGGGACCGTCGAAGTTCTTGCGTGCCAGCAGGAGCAGGAGCAGCAGGCCAAGGGATTTGGCGAATTCCTCCACAATCGGCGCCTGGACGGTGGTCATGAAGTCGCGGAAGGATGCTTCATCGGAGTACGGGGCCGCAAGCGCGAAGACCGGCTGGATCAGCAGTGTGACTGCGATGGACACGGCGGCGCCCCACGTAAACGCAAAAAGGAGCAGCCGCTTAGGTTCCGGTTCCCAGCGGTCGATGAGGTACACGGAAAACAGCACTGCGCCGAGCGGAATCAGTGAAGCGACGAACCCGGTCACGAAGCCGGTGACTCCCGTGTTGGCCAGCAGGAAAGGTACAACCAGGAAAAGGCTGACGAAGGCGAGGACCCCTCCGCCCAGGACCAGGGCGAGAACCCCTGACGACGGGCGGGCGGCGACGGTGGATGCCGCCTCCGGGATGACCTGGACCACTGACCCGCCGCTGTGCCCGGGCGCGGGCCTGTAGTTCTGCTGGTGCACGTGCCCCATCCAGCTGGGGTTGGTCTGCTCGTGGAACTGCCACTCCGGGTCGCCGGGGCGGGCACCTGAAGGTCCGGGAGCAGGCTGCTGCGGGTTCATCGACATAGTCATGAGCCTAAATGGCGGCGCCCGCCTCGCCAAAGGCCCCTGCGCCGGATGTGACCGAAGACGCCCTCTGCCCGGGCAATGCTGGAACGCCCCGTGTGGTAATTTTGGAAGGCAAATGTTCCTTTTTTAATTCCGTCCCGTGAGGCGGGGAAAGGGGAGACGAGCGTTGACTCCTGTCACACAGGCACCGGTACCGGCCAGGGTTGTACTCAACCAGGCGGACATTGACCGTGCACTCACTCGTATCGCCCATGAGATCCTCGAGGCCAACAAAGGTTCGCAGGACCTGGTGCTGCTGGGCATCCCGCGCCGCGGCTATCCGCTGGCAGTCCGGCTCGCCGAAAAGATCGCCGCCGCGGATCCGGCTGTGGACGCTTCCGCGATCGTCGGACAGCTCGACGTCACCATGTTCCGCGACGACCTCTCCCACCAGCCCACCAGGCCGCCGCACCATACGCAACTGCCGCGGACCGGCATCGACAACAAGGTCGTAGTCCTGATCGATGACGTTCTGTACTCGGGCCGCACCATCCGCGCCGCCCTGGACGCCCTGGTTGACCTGGGCCGGCCCCGCATTGTGCGCCTGGCCGTGCTGATCGACCGAGGGCACCGGGAGCTTCCCATCCGGGCTGACCACGTGGGAAAGAACCTGCCCACCTCCTCCGCCGAAAAAGTCCGGGTCCGCCTCGAGGAAACCGACGTCATTGACGGCCAGGCTGTCAATGAAGTGGTCATCGAGGCCGGCGCATGAAGCACCTGCTGTCCACCGAGGACCTGAGCCTCTCCAACGCCGTCCGCATCCTCGACACCGCCGAGGAGATGGCGGCCGTCGGCGACCGCGAGGTCAAGAAACTTCCTGCCCTGCGTGGCCGCACCGTGGTCAACCTCTTCTTCGAGGACTCCACGCGCACCCGCATTTCGTTTGAGGCAGCCGCCAAACGGCTTTCCGCGGACGTCATCAACTTCGCCGCCAAGGGATCGTCGGTGTCCAAGGGGGAGTCCCTCAAGGACACCGCCCAGACGCTGTCCGCGATGGGCGCTGACGCCGTCGTAATCCGCCACTGGGCCTCAGGCGCGCCGCACCGGCTCGCTGCAACCGACTGGATCGACGCTGCCGTCATCAACGCCGGTGACGGCACGCATGAACACCCCACGCAGGCGCTGCTGGACGCCTTCACCATGCGCCGGCACTGGGCAAAACTCGCCGGGCTGCCGTCCGCCGGCGCGGACCTCAAGGGCATGCGCGTGGCCATCGCAGGAGACGTCCTGCACTCCCGTGTCGCGCGCTCCAACGTCTGGCTGCTGCGCACGCTCGGCGCCGAGGTGACGCTCGTTGCCCCGCCCACCCTGCTGCCCATCGGCGTCGACAAGTGGCCGTGCAAGGTCAGCTACAACCTGGACGAAACGCTCGAAAAGGGCGTTGACGCCGTGATGATGCTCCGGGTCCAGGGCGAACGGATGAATGCGTCGTTCTTCCCCTCCACCCGCGAGTACTCGCGCCGCTGGGGCTTTGACGACAACCGGCTCCGCGCGCTGGACAGCCTGGGCCTCAAAGACACCATCATCATGCACCCCGGTCCCATGAACCGCGGGCTGGAAATTTCCGCCGCCGCCGCCGACTCGCCACGTTCCACCGTCCTCGCCCAGGTCCGGAACGGCGTGTCCATCCGCATGGCCGCCCTGTATCTGCTGCTCTCCGGGGACACCCGCGAACCAGCCGCCACCCTGAAAGAGAGCAAGTAATGGCTGAACAATCTGCCGACAACGGCGCCAACAGCAACGCCACCGCCGGAAGCAGCGAAACCTACCTCATCCGCGGAGCGGCCATCCTCGGAGCCGGAGCCGAGGACCTGCTCATCCGCGACGGCGTCATCACCGCGCGCGGCACGGACCTGTCGGAGACAGACACTGCCGACGGCGCCACCGTCATCGATGCCGACGGCCTCATCGCGCTGCCGGGCATGGTCGACGTCCACACTCACCTCCGCGAACCCGGCCGCGAAGACGCCGAAACCGTCGAGACCGGAACCCGGGCGGCGGCACTGGGCGGTTTCACCGCCGTACATGCCATGGCCAACAGCACCCCCGTTGCCGACACGGCCGGAGTGGTGGAGCAGGTCCACAGCCTGGGCCGCGCCGCCGGCTGGGTGGACGTCCGTCCGGTCGGCGCCGTCACAGTTGGCCTTGCCGGGGAGCAGCTGGCCGAACTCGGCGCCATGGCGGACTCCCGCGCCCAGGTCCGCATGTTCTCCGACGACGGCATCTGCGTCCATGATCCCGTCCTGATGCGCCGCGCCCTGGAATACGTCAAGGCGTTCGACGGCGTGGTGGCCCAGCACGCGCAGGAACCCCGCCTCACCGCCGGCGCCCAGATGAACGAAGGCGAAGTCTCCGCCGTCCTCGGGCTGACGGGCTGGCCGGCGGTCGCCGAGGAAAGCATCATCGCCCGAGACGTCCTGCTCGCCCAGCACGTGGGCTCCCGCCTCCACGTCTGCCACGTGTCCACCGCTGGGTCCGTGGAGATCATCCGCTGGGCCAAGGGCCGGGGCATCAACGTCACCGCCGAAGTGACCCCGCACCACCTCCTGCTCACCGACGAGCTGGTCCGCAGCTACGACCCCGTGTACAAGGTCAACCCGCCGCTGCGGACCGACGCCGACGTCCAGGCCCTGCGCGCCGCCCTCGCCGACGGGACCATCGACGTGGTGGGCACCGACCATGCTCCGCACCCGAGCGAACACAAGGAATGCGAGTGGGCGCAGGCGGCAATGGGCATGACCGGGCTGGAGACCGCCCTGTCCGTCGTCCAGCACGCCATGATCGAGACCGGCCTCATGACCTGGGCTGATTTCGCCAGGGCGACCTCCATTGCGCCGGCCGGGATCGGCCGCCTGGCGGACCAGGGCCGCCCCCTGGAGGAAGGCGAGCCCGCCAACATCATCCTGGTGGACCCGGCCGCGCGCTGGACCGTGGACCCGTCCGCCATGGCCACCATGGGACGCAACTCGCCGTTCCGCGGCATGGAGCTCCCGGGCAAGGTCGTGGCCACGTTCTTCAAGGGCCACCCCACCGTCCTGGACGGCAAGCTCAACACCCCCTACCGCTACCCGGCCGACGCCGCCACAGCGCCGGTGGGCGCGTACTGATGGACAATAAGACCCTGACGCTGGTCACCACGCTGCCGCTCATCGCCCTTGTGCTGGTCCTGATCGGCATCGGGTGGCGGAACCGTTTGCGGCGCCAGTCCGACGTCGAACAGCTGCCCCCCGTTCCGGCCGACCTGAGCATGCCGCTTGCAGCCGCGGACGGCCAGTACGTCGCGTCCACCACGGCCGGCGACTGGCTGGACCGGATCGCCGTGCACGGACTCGGCATCCGCACGAACGCGGAACTCACCGTCCACCCGGAGGGTGTGCTCTTTGAGCGGTCCGGAGCCGGGCCGCTGTTCATCCCCGCGGCCAGTCTGTCAGGCGTCCGCCAGGACAGCGGCATGGCCGGCAAGTTCGTCGAGAAAGACGGGCTGCTGGTGCTGAGCTGGACGCTCGGACAGCACGAACTGGACACCGGCTTCCGCACCCGGAGGGCCGCGGACAAACCGGCCCTCCTCCAAACACTTCAGGAATTGATCTCCGCAGGCCCTCAGGCAGATGCCCATAGTGGAAAGTAATACAGTGACGGACACCAACAAAGTGACAGCAAACGCAGGTACTGCGCCTCAAGCAGCAAGTTCCACCCCGGCTGCCCTGGTCCTCGAAGACGGCCGCATCTTCCGCGGCACGAGCTACGGCGCCCAGGGCACCGCCCTCGGCGAGGCGGTGTTTGCCACCGGCATGACCGGCTACCAGGAGACCATCACGGACCCGTCCTACGCCCGGCAGCTGGTGGTGCAGACGGCGCCGCACATCGGCAACACCGGTGTGAACAGCGAAGACGCCGAGTCGCGCCGGATCTGGGTGGCCGGCTACATCGTCCGCGACGCCGCGCGACGCCCGTCCAACTGGCGCTCTGAGCGCAGCCTGGACGATGAACTCGTGGAGCAGGGCATCGTCGGCATCCAGGGTGTGGACACCCGCGCCATCACCCGCCACCTGCGCGAACACAAGACCATGCGCGCCGGCATCTTCTCTGGCGGCGCAGCGCAGGCCACCGACAAGGAACTGGTGGACGCCGTGCTCGCCAGCGCGCCGATGGAAGGCGCCCGGCTGGCCGAAGAGGTCAGCATCGACGAAGCCTACGTCGTCGAGCCCAAGGAACACGGCTGGGACGGCGACCCCCGGTTCAGCATCGCGGCGATCGACCTCGGCATCAAAGCCATGACGCCGATCCGCTTCGCCGAGCGCGGCGTCCGCGTCCATGTCCTGCCCGCCACCGCCACCATGGAGGACGTCAAAGCCGTCAACCCGGACGGCTTCTTCATGTCCAACGGCCCGGGCGACCCCGCGACGGCAGACAACCAGGTGAAGCTGCTCCGCTCGGTGCTGGACGAGAAGCTGCCCTACTTCGGCATCTGCTTCGGCAACCAGATCCTGGGGCGGGCCCTTGGCTTCGGCACGTACAAACTCCGCTACGGCCACCGCGGCATCAACCAGCCGGTCATGGACCGCCGCACCGGAAAAGTGGAAATCACCTCGCAGAACCACGGCTTCGCCGTCGACGCGCCGCTCGACGGTCCCACCGCGGCGCCCGAAGAGCGCTACGGCCGGGTCGAGGTCAGCCACATCAGCCTGAACGACGACGTCGTGGAAGGGCTCGCGTGCCTCGACATCCCGGCATTCTCGGTCCAGTACCACCCGGAGGCAGCAGCCGGCCCGCACGACGCCGCCTACCTGTTCGACCGCTTCATTGACCTGATGGAAGGCACACGGGACGGCAAGACCGCCGGACTCTCCGGTGAACCCGTGGACGCCGCGCACCCCGCCCAGGGACAGCACAACCCGATCGACAACAACACTGAGGACAAGAAGTAATGCCTAAGAGAACTGACCTTAAGAGCGTCCTGGTCATCGGTTCCGGCCCGATCGTCATCGGCCAGGCCGCCGAATTCGACTACTCCGGCACCCAGGCCCTTCGCGTCCTCAAGGAGGAGGGCCTGCGCGTCATCCTCGTCAACTCCAACCCGGCCACCATCATGACGGACCCCGAGTTCGCCGACGCCACGTACATTGAGCCGATCACCCCCGAGGTGGTCGAGAAGATCATCGCCAAGGAGCGGCCCGACGCCGTGCTGCCCACACTGGGCGGCCAGACGGCCCTCAACACGGCCATTGCGCTCGACAAGAACGGCGTTCTCGAGAAGTACAACGTGGAACTGATCGGTGCGAACATCGCGGCGATCGAACTCGGCGAGGACCGCGAGAAGTTCAAGGGCGTGGTGGAGCGCTGCGGCGCCGAGTCCGCCCGCAGCCACATCATCCACTCCATGGACGAGGCACTGAAGGCAGCCGAAGACCTGGGCTACCCGATGGTGGTCCGCCCGTCCTTCACCATGGGCGGCTTGGGATCCGGCCTCGCCTACAACGAAGACGACCTGCGCCGGATCGTCGGCCAGGGCCTGCAGTACAGCCCCACCAGCGAGGTGCTGCTCGAGGAGAGCATCCTCGGCTGGAAGGAATACGAACTCGAAATGATGCGGGACAAGAACGACAACGTGGTTGTCGTCTGCTCCATCGAGAACTTCGATCCCGTAGGCGTCCACACCGGCGACTCCATCACCGTGGCCCCCGCACTGACCCTCACGGACCGTGAATACCAGCGGCTGCGCGACATCTCCATCGCCGTCATCCGCGAAGTGGGCGTAGACACTGGCGGCTGCAACATCCAGTTCGCCATCGAACCGGACACCGGCCGCGTGGTGGTCATCGAGATGAACCCGCGCGTGTCCCGCTCCTCGGCCCTGGCCTCCAAGGCCACCGGCTTCGCCATCGCCAAGATCGCCACCAAGCTGTCCCTCGGCTACACGCTGGATGAGATCCCCAACGACATCACGCAGAAGACGCCCGCGTCCTTCGAACCCACCCTGGACTACGTGGTGGTCAAGGTTCCGCGGTTCGCCTTCGAGAAGTTCCCGGCCGCCGACAACACGCTGACCACCACCATGAAATCCGTGGGCGAGGCCATGGCCATGGGCCGCAACTTCACCGAGGCCCTCCAGAAGGCGCTGCGGTCGCTGGAGCAGAAGGGCTCGCAGCTTGACTTCAGCTCCGTCCCGGAATGGGAAATCCCGGAGCTCATCGAAAAGGCCAAGCGCCCCACCACGGACCGCCTGCACCAGGTCCAGCGCGCCATGCTCGGCGGGGCCAGCGTCGAGGAACTCTACGAGGCCACCAAGATCGATCCCTGGTTCCTGGACCAGCTCCAGCTGCTGAACGAGATCTCCCGCGAGATCCGCCAGTCCGGTGCCCTGACCGTGGAGATGCTCCAGCGGGCCAAGCGCCACGGCTTCTCGGACGAGCAGATCGGCGCCCTCACGCACAACTCCGAAGCCGTGGTCCGCGGAGTCCGCCAGGCCCTGGGCATCCGCCCGGTCTACAAGACCGTGGACACCTGCGCCGCCGAGTTCGCCGCCTACACCCCGTACCACTACTCGTCCTACGACGAGGAGGACGAGGTTGCGCTGCACGCCAAGCCGTCCATCCTGATCCTCGGCTCCGGCCCCAACCGCATCGGCCAGGGCATCGAGTTCGACTACTCCTGCGTCCACGCCTCGATGGCGCTGCGCAAAGCCGGCTACGAGACCGTCATGGTCAACTGCAACCCGGAAACCGTCTCCACCGACTACGACGTCTCCACCCGCCTGTACTTCGAGCCGCTGACCCTGGAAGACGTCCTTGAGGTCATCGCCGCAGAGGAGCGCACCGGCGGCGTGATGGGCGTGTTCGTGCAGCTCGGCGGACAGACCCCGCTGAAGCTGGCCCAGCAGCTGGCGGACGCGGGCGTGCCCATCCTTGGCACTTCGCCGGAAGCGATCGACCTTGCCGAGCACCGCGGCGCCTTCGCCCGGGTACTGGACGAAGCCGGGCTCATTTCCCCGAAGAACGGCACGGCCGTGTCCTTCGAGGACGCCAAGAAGATCGCAGACGAAATCGGCTACCCCGTGCTGGTCCGTCCGTCGTACGTCCTGGGCGGCCGCGGCATGGAGATCGTTTATGACGAGCCCAACCTGTCCCGGTACATCGCCAACGCCACGGAGATCACCCCGGACCACCCGGTGCTGATCGACAGGTTCCTGGAAGACGCCGTTGAAATCGACGTCGACGCCTTGTTCGACGGCAAGGACATGTACCTTGGCGGCATCATGGAGCATATCGAGGAGGCCGGCATCCACTCCGGCGACTCAGCCTGCGTCCTGCCGCCGATTACCCTCGGCAACAACGTGCTGGAACGCGTCCGCACGGCCACCCGCGCCATCGCTGAAGGCGTCGGCGTCCGCGGCCTCATCAACATCCAGTTCGCGCTGGCGTCGGACGTCCTGTACGTGCTGGAAGCCAACCCGCGCGCCTCGCGGACCGTGCCGTTCGTGTCCAAGGCCACCGGCGTGCAGATGGCCAAGGCCGCAGCCCTCATCGGCACCGGCGTCACCATTAACCAGCTCCGCAGTGCCTACAAGATGCTGCCGGAAACCGGTGACGGCTCCACCCTGCCGCTGGACGCGCCCGTCTCGGTCAAGGAGGCAGTCCTGCCGTTCAGCCGCTTCCGCACCCCCGAAGGCAAGGTCGTGGACTCCCTGCTCGGCCCGGAAATGCGCTCCACTGGCGAAGTCATGGGCATCGACAAGCACTTCGACACCGCCTTCGCCAAAAGCCAGGCAGCCGCGAACAACGCGTTGCCCACGGAAGGCAAGATCTTCGTCTCCGTGGCCAACCGGGACAAGCGTTCGGTGATAATGGGCGTCAAGCGCCTGTCCGACCTCGGCTTCGAGATCGTCTCCACCGGCGGAACGGCCGACGTGCTGCGCCGCAACGGCATCCAGGCCACCCCGGTGCGCAAGGTTGCCGAGGGCAGCAGCGCCGAGGGCGAAGGCACCATCGCCGACCTCGTCATCGCCGGCGAAATCGACATGGTGTTCAACACCCCGTCCGGCGGCGAAGCCCGCAGCGACGGCTACGAACTCCGTGCCGCGGCCACGTCCATCGGCATCCCGTGCATCACCACGGTGGCCGAATTCAACGCGGCCGTCCAGGCCATCGAGGCGCTGCGCACCTACGAATGGTCCGTAACCAGCCTGCAGGAGCACGCCGCCGCCCTGGTGGCTTCACAGAACGCGGCAGCGCAGAATGCCTGAGCCAGAGGCAGCAGCCACGCCCGGCCGGGAGTCCTTCGGCTCCCGGCTGGGCCAGGCCATGGCCGACCGCGGGCCCCTGTGCGTCGGCATCGATCCGCACCCGGCGCTGTTGCAGGCCTGGGGACTGAACGACGACGCCGCGGGCCTGGAGCGCTTTTCACTGACAGTCCTGGAGGCCGTGGGTTCCCTCGCTGCCGCGGTGAAGCCGCAGGTGGCGCTCTACGAGCGACACGGCTCCGCCGGGATGGCCGCCCTGGAGCGGACGCTGGAGGCAGCGGCGGGGGCCGACGTGCTGAGCATCGCTGATGCCAAGCGCGGCGATATCGGCTCCACCATGGCCGCATACGCCGACGCCTGGCTTCGGGACGGCTCGTCCCTCGCCGCGGACTCCGTGACGTTGAGTCCGTACCTCGGGTTCGAGTCACTCCGCCCCGCCCTGGACCTCGCGGCGGAGTACGGCCGCGGCGTGTTTGTCCTGGCCCTGACCTCCAACCCGGAGGGGGCCTCGGTCCAGCACGTGGGCGGCAGCGACTCCGTCGCCCGCAGGATCGTGCAGGCAGCCGCCGCCGAAAATACGCGGTATGGGGCAACGCTTGGTTCCGTCGGCCTCGTAGTGGGCGCCACGGTGGGATCGGCCCTCACGGACCTCGGTCTTGACCTCGGAGCAGTCCGTGGACCCATTCTGGCCCCGGGCCTGGGTGCCCAGGGTGCCACGCCTGCAGATCTCCGGAAGACCTTCGGCACCGCCTATCCGCAGGTGTTGGGGACGTCCAGCCGGGACATCCTCAAGGCGGGTCCCGGTGTCCGGGATCTGGCTGATGCTGCCGCCCGCACGCTGGACGGTCTCCGCGCCGCATAGTCCATTGATTTCTGCAGCCGCCGAGGAGTAGGTTCAAGGACAAGTCCAACGGCCTCGGCCGTGGATCCATTGGCTACCCCCGGGGGATCACCGTGACCTTGCGACCCTTGTCAGCCCAGGAACGCGCTGATGCGCTGAAAAAAGCCGCCGCAGCGAGGGCCGCCCGGGCCGCTGCCAAGGAGAGGCTGAAAACCGGTGACCTGTCCATCGCAGAGGTGCTGGACTCGGGAGGCAGCGAGGAGGCCATTGCCCGGATGCGTGTCTCCGAGCTGCTCGAGGCCCTGCCCGGGATCGGAAAGGTCCGGGCAGCGGCGATCATGGAGGCCGTAGGCATCGCGGCTTCGAGGCGGGTGCGGGGACTGGGCGTGCACCAGCGCCGGGCGCTGGTAGATTTTATGAACGAGAAATAGATCCATCCGAACAGAGTCATCTGAAGACCGCCCAAAAGGAATACGTGAGCAAGAAACCCGGACTGACAGTCCTCGCAGGTCCTACGGCTGTTGGCAAAGGCACCGTGTCCACCTATATCCGCGACAACTACCCCGGGGTCTGGCTGTCCGTTTCAGCCACCACCCGCGCTCCGCGGCCCGGAGAGGTCGATGGGGTGCACTACTTCTTCAAGTCGAAGGAGGAGTTCGAGTCCCTGGTGGCCGCCGGCGAATTCCTGGAATGGGCAGTCGTGCATGGACAGAATACCTATGGCACGCTGAAGAGCACGGTAGACCAGGCAATCGCCGAAGGACGTTCAGTCCTGCTCGAAATCGACCTGCAGGGCGCACGCCAGGTCAAGGAAGCCGTTCCGGACGCACAGTTCGTCTTCCTGGCACCCCCCACGTGGGACGAAATGGTGCGCCGCCTGGTGGGCCGCGGCACCGAAAGCGCCGAGGAACAGCAGCGCAGGCTGGAAACCGCTAAACTAGAACTTGCCGCTGAGCCGGAGTTCGATCACACGGTCATCAATGATGACGTTCGACGGGCAGCGGACGAGCTTGTTTCACTCATGGGGCTGACCCCGAACCAGCGCTAGGCGCCGGATCGTGCCAGCCCGTTAGAATTTGGAGAATTCGTGTCCACGAACCTTGAAGGCATCATCAACCCGCCGATCGACGAGCTGCTGAAGGCTGCCGATTCCAAGTACGGTCTGGTGATCTTCGGTGCCAAGCGTGCACGTCAGATCAACGCTTACTACGCCCAGCTGCACGAGGGCCTGTTTGAGTACGTCGGCCCCCTCGTTGACACCAAGCTGAACGAGAAGTCGCTGTCCATCGCGCTGCGCGAGATCAACGAAGGCAAGCTGGTCTCCACACCGATCGAAGCTGCCGAGTAACTTCCGCAGAGTAAAACAGACTGCCTGTTGACGGAGGTCACGTGCGCATAGTCCTCGGAGTCGGGGGAGGGATTGCCGCCTACAAGGTGGCATCGCTCCTCCGGCTTTTTACTGAAGCCGGCCATGACGTCACCGTCATCCCCACCGAGTCGGCCACCCGTTTTGTCGGTGTGGCCACCTGGGAGGCGCTCTCCGGAAATCCGGTCAGCAACAGCGTCTTTGACGACGTCCATCTGGTGAACCATGTCAGGCTCGGCCATGAGGCGGACATGATCGTCGTAGCCCCGGCCACCGCCGACCTTCTGGCCCGCGCCGCAACCGGACAGGCCAACGACCTCCTCACCAACACGCTGCTGATGGCTGGCGGGCCCGTGCTCTTCGCCCCGGCCATGCACACGGAAATGTGGCAGCACGCCGCCACGCAGGCCAACGTGGAAACCCTGCGCAGCAGAGGCGTCACCGTCCTGGAGCCGGCCAGCGGCAGGCTGACAGGTTCCGACTCAGGCCCCGGCCGCCTGCCGGAACCGGAGGCAATCTTCGAAGCGGCCATGGCCTTGGCGCACGGACTGCACGAAGCCCCCCACGGCACTGGCGTGGCTGACGCTCCGCTCTTCCCCCTCGCCGGGCGGACAGTGACCATCAGCGCCGGCGGCACCCGTGAACCCCTGGACCCCGTGCGGTTCCTGGGCAACCGTTCCTCCGGAAAGCAGGGCGTCGCGCTGGCCGCTGCAGCCCGGGACGCCGGAGCCGCCGTGCGGCTGATAGCCGCCCACATGGAAGTGCCTGCTCCGGCGGGCGTGGAACTGGTGGAGGTCGAAACGGCCCTTCAACTCCGGGAAGCCGTGCTGTCGGCGGCGGTCGATTCCGACGTCGTCATCATGGCCGCGGCGGTAGCGGACTTCCGCCCCGCGGACATTTCCGGAACCAAAATCAAGAAACGGGACGATCAGGCAGACCCCGTCATCACACTGGTCCGGAACCCCGACATCCTCCACGAACTCGTCGCGGTCCGCGACGCCGGCGGAAGCAGCCAGCTCGTCGTGGGGTTCGCCGCCGAAACCGGGGATGCCCACGGCGACGTCCTCGAATACGCGGAGGCGAAGCTCAAGCGCAAGGGGTGCGACCTCCTGGTGGTCAACCATGTGGGTTCGGACAAGGTTTTCGGCCAGGACCACAACTCAGTAGTCATCCTGTCCCGGACCGGCTCCGAACCCCAGTCGGCGTCCGGCTCCAAGCAGGACGTCGCCGCCGTCGTCATTGACCGCGTCAGCGCCGAGCTGAGCAAGGTCTTCCCGCGAACCTGACAGGCGTAAGCAACGTCTCCTTAGCATGGGGACACACGCTGCCGCAGGCCCGTTTGCCAACAAGTAAGGTAGTTGAGTGACTTTACCGCTGCACATTCCTGAATCCCACGGGTCCGTACCCGCCCCGCTCCGGCTCTTCACGTCCGAGTCGGTGACTGAAGGCCACCCGGACAAGATCTGTGACCAGATCAGCGATGCGATCCTTGACGCCCTGCTGGCCAAGGATCCGGAGTCCCGTGTCGCCGTGGAAACCATGGCCACCACAGGCCTGGTCCACGTTGCCGGTGAGGTGACCACGGACGCCTATGTTGAAATTCCACAGATCGTCCGGGAAACCATCCTGGGGATCGGCTACGACTCATCCGCCAACGGATTCGACGGCGCCCGCTGCGGCGTGTCCGTGTCCATCGGCCAGCAGTCAAACGACATCGCCGGCGGAGTTTTCAATTCGCTGGAAGCCCGGGAAGGCCGTCAGGAAGACGACTACGACCTCCAGGGCGCCGGGGACCAGGGCCTCATGTTCGGCTACGCCAGCGACGAGACGCCGTCCTACATGCCCACGCCGATCTGGATCGCCCACCGGCTGTCCGAACGGCTTACCGAAGTCCGCAAGAGCGGCGAGCTCTCGTACCTCCGGCCCGACGGCAAGACCCAGGCAACGATCGGCTACGACGGCGACCGCCCGGTTTCTGTTGAGACCATCGTGATCTCCAGCCAGCACGCCGATGGATTCAGCCTCGACCAGCTCCGGGCCGACCTCGCGTCGCACGTGATTGATCCGGTGCTGGCCCTTGCGGACCTGGACATCTCCCGCACGGTCAACATTCTCAACCCTGCCGGCGCCTTCGTTATCGGCGGCCCCGTCGGCGATGCAGGCCTCACGGGCCGGAAGATCATCGTCGACACCTACGGCGGCATGGCTCGCCACGGCGGTGGCGCCTTCTCGGGCAAGGATCCGTCCAAGGTTGACCGCTCGGCCGCTTACGCCATGCGCTGGGTGGCGAAGAACGTCGTGGCCGCAGGGCTGGCCAAGCGCGCAGAGATCCAGATCGCCTACGCGATCGGCCAGGCCCGGCCGGTGGGCACTTACGTGGAGACGTTTGGAACCGAAACCGTTGATCCGGCCAAGATCAGCGCAGCGATCGCGGAGATTTTCGATCTCCGTCCCCGCGCCATCATCGACGCCCTCGACCTCAAGCGCCCCATCTATGCCAAGACGGCCGCGCACGGTCACTTCGGCCGCGACGATCCGGACTTCACGTGGGAGCGCCTGGACCGCGTGGACGACCTCAAGGCGTACTTCAACGCCTGAGCCGTTGGCCCGAAGCCGCCGGTGGCCTGAAATGTCGCACCCACGTGCTTGGCTGGTGGTTGATACAGGACGGAGGTAGGCGCCATGGCTTCGAAAGCAGCGGCTTCCAACAGCATGTCGTTCAACGCCGTCCAACCCGCGGCGGACGAGCCGCAGCAGCTGTCCCTGCTGCAGGGATTTCCGGCCAGTTCCAGAACTGCCACCGGACCGCCACTGGCGGCCAGCCTTCCGGTGGCCCGCGTCCTCATTGAATCGTCGCTGCCCCATCTGGACCGGCCCTTCGACTACAGCGTCCCCGCGGAACTGGATGATGCAGCCACGCCAGGCGTGCGGGTCAAGGTGAAGTTCAGCGGCCAGGAACTCAGCGGCTATATTCTCGAGCGGACCGCGGACTCCGACGCCGGCCATGATCTGGTACCGCTGCACAAGGTGGTGTCATCCGTTGCCGTGCTGACGCCCGGCCTGCAGGAACTCGCCGGCCGGGTCGCGGCACGGTATGCGGGGACGGTCAGCGACGTCCTGCGGGTAGCCATACCGCCCCGCGTGGTCAAAGTGGAGAAGGAGATTGCCGCCGGAGAGCCCCCTGCGCCGCAATCCGCTCCCGGGCCAGAAACCGGGTCACTGCCGCCATCACCCGCCCCCGGTCGGGGGTGGGTGGACTACCGGAACGGCAGTGCGTTCCTCCGCCACCTGAACGCCGGCGGCTCGCCGCGAGCGGCGCTCAGCGCCCTGCAGGGCTTCGGACCCCACGGCTGGCCGCGGCTCATCGCCGAGGCCGTGGCGGCTGTCCGGCAATCCGGACGCGGCGCGGTGGTTGTGCTTCCCGATTACCGGGACCTCGACAGGGTCCAGGCCGCCCTGGAGGAGCTCCTTCCTGCCGGTGACATCGCGCGGCTGACGGCGGACGACGGCCAGACGCCCCGCTACCGCAGCTACCTGCGCGTCCTCAACGGAACCGCCGGGGTCGCGGTGGGCACGCGCTCGGCGGCCTACGCGCCCGTCCGGAACCTGGGCCTCGTCGTGTGCTGGGACGATGGAGACGACCTCCACATCGAGCAGCGTTCTCCGTATGCCCACACCCGGGAAGTGCTCCTGCTCCGGGCGGAGCAGGACGCCGCCGCTTGCCTGCTGGCAGGGCACACGCGCAGCACCGAGGCGCAGCGCCTCGTGGAAGCAGGCTGGGCCATGCCCGTGGAAGCCGAACGCTCTGTGGTCCGACGCACTGTTCCGCGTGTCCTCAATACTGCCGACAGCTTTGAGCAGGAGCGCGACCCCCTGGCCCGGATCGCACGGCTGCCCGGAGCGGCGTGGCGGACGGCCAAGGAAGGCCTGGAACGCGGGCCCGTCCTGGTCCAGGTCGCCCGCTCCGGCTACGCGCCGTCCCTTGTGTGCGACACCTGCCGTGAGCCGGCCCGCTGCCAGTCCTGCCAGGGACCTCTGGCGATTGCCGGAGCCTCCGGCAGTTCCGCCGTGCCGCAGTGCCGGTGGTGTTCGACTCCGGCACCAGCCTGGCGCTGCAGCCATTGCAACAACACGAGGCTGCGCCGCGGTGCCACCGGAGTTCTCCGCACGGCGGAGGAGCTGGGCAGGGCTTTCCCCGGCAAAGCCGTCGTGACGTCGTCGGGTGACCACGTCAAAGCGACCGTTCCCGATACCGGGTCACTCGTGGTGGCCACCGTGGGCGCCGAGCCGGTTGCGGCCGGAGGCTACGCCGCCGCCCTGCTGCTCGACGGCGACTCCCTCCTCAGGCGCGAAAACCTCCGGGCCGGGGAAGACGCCGTCAGGCGCTGGTTCAACGCCGCGGCCCTGGTGCGCCCTGCGACGGAGGGCGGCATCGTGGTCATCACCGCCGACGACACCGCAGCTGTGGGGGCGCTGCTGCGGTGGGACGCCTCCGGCTATGCGCAGCGGGAACTGGCGCTGCGCACCGAACTTCTGCTTCCCCCGGCGGTCAGGGTCGCTTCCGTGACAGGCGGGCGCACCGCCGTCGGGCATTTCACGTCTTCAGTCACCGCGCTTCTGGCGGCGGAAGGGGTGGTGTTGCGCGTTGCCGGTCCTGCGCCGCTGCTGCCTGGACAGCAGCCGGCAGCGGGGAAGACCGCGGCGAATGCCGCCAGCGAGGACGTCCGCAATCTCCTCTTCATTCCCTACAGTCAGGCCGGCATTGTCACCCGCCTCCTCAGATCAGTAAAAGCCGCCAGCGCGGCAAAGCGCACTGACGATCCCGTGCAGCTGCGGCTCGACGGCGTGGACGTCCTCTAACGGGTACGCCTGCCGCGAAGAGCCACGACCTCCGCGGCCACGTCCACGAGCTGCCGCGCGGAGGCGTCCCAGCTGAAATCGTTGGCCCGTTCCACCGAGCGCCGTGACACCTCCTGCCAGTGCCGGTCGTCGTCGAGGCCGCGGGCCGCGGCGGCAAATGCAGCAGCCGAATCCGGATCCACATAAGTGGCAACGTCGGCACCCACCTCGCGGAAGATCGGAATGTCGCTGGCAATGACCGGCGTGCCCAGTGACATGGCCTCAACCAGCGGCAGGCCGTACCCCTCCGCCTTCGAGAGGCTGACGAGGGCGGTGGTCCGTTTGAGCAGTCCGGTGTATTCGTCGTCGGTCACGCCGTTGTGAAAGACCACCTTCGCACCCGCCGGGATGAGGGCCTCCAGCTCGGCCCGGCGCTGCGGAGTGACCCGGCTCAGCAAGTGCAGCGTGTACTCAGGAAGTTCGGCCATGCCGGCCAGCATGGTCTCAACGTTCTTGTACGGCATGAACGAGCCCATGTAGAGCAGCGTCTTCTCAGCCCCCGCCGTCGGGTCGCGGGGCTCTTGGGCCGGCTGCGGCGCGTTGCTGACAATCCGCACCGGGCGGCTGGTCAGCCGGTACTTGGCCACGAGGGCTTCTGTGGTGCGGCTGATGGTGGCCACCACGTCCGCCCGGTTGAGCAGGAGCCGCTGGGGCCAAAATGCCTTGTGGTAGAGCCGCCACAGGATCCGGACCGGAGCGGGCAGGAAGCCCGGCGGCGCCGGGTGCTCGTAATAGATCATGTCGTGCAACGTGAGCACCAGCCCGTACTTGCGGCCCCACGTGCCCATGGTCTGCATGGGGCAGACCACCACGTCGGCGCCCAGCTCGTTGACCTTGCTGGCCACAAAGAGTTCAGCGGGGGAAAGCGGGCTGTTGATCAGGGTGTACGGCACGTCCGGCAGCAGGGCCAGCTGCTTGGGATCGCTGATGAGCATGGAAACGTCCGCGATTTTCGAGGCAGCGGCGATGAGGCTGGCGCCGTAGCGGCTGATGCCGTCATGGTGGTCCGTCCGCGTGAAGCGGGCGTCGATGACAATTTTCACGCGGCGTGGTCCTTAAGGAAACGGCGGATGAATCCTGCGGCGGGTTCCGGGGTTTCGTAGTGGATCAGATGCCCGACGCCGGGGATCACCTCCAGCGTTCCGTCCGGAAGGAGAGCGGCGAGTTTGTGCTGGTCACGGAGCAGGGCGATTTCGTCCTTTTCTCCGGCCACGAGAAGTACGGGCAGCGTCAGCTTTGCGGCCACCTCTGAAACGTTGCTGCTGACGGACGCCGTGAAGGATTCCAGCAGACTCTCGCGGTTGGCGAACGCGCTGAAGTAGGCATGGTGCTGGCCGTGGATGAAGCGCAGGAGTTCCTTGTCCTTGGTTTTCGCCATGGCCACGCTCATGACCCTGACGATGAGCCGGCTGCGCAGCAGGAGCAGCCCCAGGGTGTGGGGGAGCCGGGCAGAGACACGGTAATACAGCACCGCCAGCCGGGTCATGAGGCCCTTGGGCCCCTCCAGGGCTGGTGCTGCAATGGGATTGACCAGTATCAGCGGGCGGACCGCCTGCGGGTGATCGGCTACAAAGTGGGCTGCGATGATGGAACCGAATGAGTGCCCCAGCAGGACGGTGTCCGGCCCCAGGCCGAGAGCTTCCATGAAATCGCCGATGAACTGTCCGTAGCGGCGGACACTGTGTTCGCCGTCGACAAATGCCTCAGAGCTGCCGAACCCGGGAAGGTCCGGCATGATCAGGCGCATGTCGGGCAGCTGGTCCGCCACGCGCAGCAGCCCGTGGTGATCGCCGCGGAAGCCGTGGATGACGAGGATGGTGCGTGTTTCCGGTGTTGTCCGCACCGGCTCGTAGGTCCAGTACGCCACAGTGCCGCCGCGGAGACCGACGTCCGATGCCCTGGTCCGGGCAGCAAGGCTACTGCTGAAGAAGGACGGCGTGGTTGACGGCTCGGAGTCTGCTGTTCTCATGTGCTGGGGTGATCCTAGTTGACGTTGTCGGGGTGGGAGCCGGTGCGGTGGCCGCGGTCCAGGCCGGCGATGTCCGCCATGTCCAGGGCGGACAGTTCGAACCTGTAGATATCGAGGTTCTCCCTTATCCGGTCCCAGGAGCTTGCCTTGGGGATGGCGATGTTGCCCAGCTGCAGGTGCCACCGCAGAATGATCTGGGCCGCCGTCACCTCGTGTTCGGCTGCGAGCGCCAGGATGTCGGGATCCTCCAGGACCTGACCGCGGCCCAGCGGGCTCCATGCTTCCGTAAGAATGCCCAGCTCGCGGTGCTTTTCCCTCAGTTCTCCCTGCTGAAGCCATGGATGAAGCTCAATCTGGTTGACTGCGGGCACCACCTCTGCTGTCTCCAGCAGCCGGTCCAGATGCTGCGGCTGGAAGTTGGAAACGCCGATCGCGCGCACCTTGCCCTCGCGGTAGAGCGTTTCCAGCGCTCGGTACGTTTCCTGGAACAGTCCCCGCTTGGGGCAGGGCCAGTGGATGAGGTACATGTCCACGTATTCAAGGCCCAGGTTGATCATTGAGGTGTCGAAGGCCCGCAGCGTGGCATCGTAGCCCTGATCATCGTTCCAGACCTTCGTGGTGATAAACAGGTCTTCCCTGGAGGTTGGCGGAGCGGATTCGCCTGATCCGCCCGGGGCAGCCTCCACCCCGCACAGCGAAACGATTCCGCGTGCCACACCGGATTCATTGCCGTACATCGCCGCCGTGTCGAAATGCCGGTATCCCGCTTCGAGGGCCGTGGCCACCAGCCTCGGAGTGTCCTCCCGCGGGACCTTGTAGAGCCCGTAGCCCAACTGGTCGATCAGCACGCCGTTGTTCAGGCTGAGCCGGGGTGAGGTATTCATGGCTATGACTCTACCGATATGGCTCCGGATGACAGCAGAGGAGGCGAAATTAAAGCGTGCCACGGGCGGGAATATGCCCCGGAAACAGGACATTTCGGGATCCGGCCAGGACCCGTATGTGACGATGAAGGCATGACCGAGCCAGTACCGCATATCCCGTTCACGCCAGTGCCCCGGTTTGGATTCGAGGGTCACCGAATGCCGTCCTCGGTTCCGCAAGGATTGCGCCTCGAGCTCAGCCGGGCCCCGGTCATTCCGGGCAAGGAGGACGAGTTTGAGCAGTGGATGCAGATGCTCAACGATCGCTATGACGAGAACCTGCCTGCGCTGCCGGCCGAACGTGCGGTCTTCGAAGCGACGTTTCGCCATACCGAGGCGGACGGCTCAGTCTGGATTTATCACCTGAGCCTCATGGGGGCCGGCGGCGGCGGTTTCGATGAGTCGATTCCCATTGATGCCGAGCATGCGGCGTACAGCCGACGGGTAAAGCAGCGCGGCTGGGAAGAACTGACGCCCAAATTTATGCTCACCCCCAACCATCTGCGAGAAGCGATGACGGAATGGGGACGGACCGGTACAACGGAGTCAGCTGGCCAGGGCTCCTGTGCCCAGTGCGGGTCAGTTTCCGCTGTCGAAACTGACAAGCCGGCGGGCTGACGCCTCGTCGAGGATCAGGTCGGTGGCGAGGCCGGCGGCCAGGGCGCCGCGGAGCCCGTTGATTTTGGATGCGCCGGACACCACACAGATCCGCCGGCGCACCTGGCGCAGCTGGTCGAGCGAGGGCCCGGTGGACCGTTCGTTCAGCGTGATGCCGTCCGAGGAACCGTCGGCCCGGAAGAAGACGGTGGCAACGTCGCCCACCACGTCGGAGCTGGCGAGGACGTTCAGGTCGTCCTCGTCGAGGTAGCCTCCGGCGTAAACATGGCTGGGATAGTCCGCGTCCACGGATCCGACACCGAAAATGGCGATGCTCATGCGTGCCTGCAGGTCAAGGATGCGCTGCACGCTCCGTTCATTCCACATGGCCGTCTTGGTGGCTGCGTGGTCGAAAAAAGCCGGTACCGGAAACTGTTCCACCCGGGCGCCGTAGGCACTGCCGAAGCGGCGCATGATGTCGCTGGCATAAGTGATGCCTGTGGTTTGCATGTTGCCGGCCCCGTTCAGCTGCACGACGACGGTGTCGTGCGTGATCTTTCGGGTCAGGTGCCTGCTCACGGCGCTCAGCGTGCTGCCCCAGGCGACGCCAATGATCGCATTTGAATCCACGAGTGGACCGATGGTCCGGGCGGCCTGCATGGCCACGCGGTCCAGTGTTTCCGCCTCATTCAGTGTGTCCAGCACGGGCACCACGTGCACATCCACCCTGTACTGGGACCGGATCAGCCGCTCCAATTCCGGCCCGGTGTCCAGCGGGCTGCGGATCTGGATCTGGACCAGTCCCGTGTCGCGGGCTGTTGAAAGGAGCCTCGACACCGTGGACCGGGACGTCCGAAGTTCCCGCGCGATGGCGTCCATGGTGAGGTCCTGGAGGTAATAGAGCTGGGCAGCCCGGAGGGCTTCGGAATGGCGGGGACGCGGCATGTCACTTTCCGTTCTGCACGTTTGTGCATAGTGCTTGACTCCATTTTCCATTACTTCGAAGAATAGTGGTGAAAGGCGGCGCGCCCTTACGGCGTGCCGCTTAGATCAGCCCAAGGACCAAACCCAAAGGAGCAGTTTTGGGACTCAAGGATTCACCCGGCCATCCGTTCAAATCCAGCGGAGGGGGCACTGAAGCACGTGCCTCTGTGGCAAGCCTCCGGCAGCGGCCCAACGCCCGCGTTCTGATCGTCGGCGGCGGCATCAACGGCGTTGGCACCTTCCGCGATCTCGCCCTTCAGGGTGTGGACGTGGCGCTGGTGGAACGCGGCGACTACTGCCAGGGCGCCAGTGGCGCATCCTCGCACATGATCCACGGCGGCATTCGCTACCTCGAAAACGGCGAGTTCCGTCTCGTGAAGGAATCCGTGGTGGAGCGCAACCGCCTTCTGCGGATCGCGCCCCACTACGTCAAGCCGCTGCAGACCACCATTCCGATATTCAGCACCTTCTCCGGAGTTCTCGCCGCACCCCTGCGCTTCCTCACCCACAAGCAGCAGGGCAAACCGAAGGAGCGCGGTGCTTTCCTCATCAAGCTTGGGCTCAGCCTGTACGACTCCTTTTCCCGCGACGGAGGCAGCGTCCCCCGCCACCAGTTCCGCGGGCGCAAGAAAGCGCTGGCCGAACTTCCCCTGCTGCACCCCGGCGTCAAATACACGGCCACCTACTTCGACGCCTCCGTCCACAACCCCGAACGCCTCACTCTCGACGTCCTCCAGGACGGCGAGAAAGCTGGCGCAGCGGAGGCGGCGGGCAGCGCCCGTGCCAGCAACTACCTCTCCCTGGCATCGGTCAAGGGCAACGCCCCCGGGTCCAGCACGGTGGAGCTGCGCGACGAGCTGACCGGGGAAGTCTTCGACTTCACCGCGGACGTCATCATCAACACCACGGGGGCCTGGGTCGACCTCACCAACCAGGCGATGGGCGCCGCGTCATCCTTCATGGGCGGCACCAAGGGATCACATATCGTCCTTGACCACCCGGGCCTGCTGGCGGCATGCAACGGCCGCGAAATCTTCTTTGAACACACGGACGGCCGGATTGTGCTGATCTACCCCATGGGAGACCGCGTCCTGGTGGGCACTACCGACGTCGACGCCGACATGTCCGAGGATGCCGTCTGCACTGAAGCCGAGATTGACTACTTCTTCGACCTCATAGGCCATGTCTTCCCGGACATCGCGGTGAACCGGGACCAGATCGTCTACACCTTCTCGGGGGTCCGCCCCCTGCCGAAGCACGACGCCACCCAGCCCGGCTTCGTTTCCCGCGATTACCGCATCGAACGGCGGACGCCGGAAGCCGGCGGCAGCGGCGCCGTCGTACTCAGTCTTGTGGGCGGCAAATGGACCACGTTCCGGGCGCTGGCCGAGCACCTGAGCAACGATGTCCTCGCCGAACTGGGCATGGAACGGAAGGTCTCGACGGCGAAACTCGCCATCGGAGGCGGCGCCGGCTTCCCGGACACGGACGCGGGAATCCAGCAGTGGATCAAGGCCCATATGAACGGCTCACGCGACGCCGACAGGGTGTCCGGACTCCTCACCAGGTACGGCACGCGTGCCGGGGAAGTCATCCGCCACCTCGACGCCGGCCCGGACAGCCTGCTGCATTCCACCCGCGAGCTCAGCGTCCGCGAACTGGAATTCATGGCAGCCAACGAGCAGATTGGCCACCTCGTGGATGTCTTGATCCGGCGGACCTCCCTCGCGTTCCGCGGACTGGTCACCGGTGAGCTTTTGAACGAGGTCGCAGACCTGCTGGCCGAGCCGCTCGGCTGGGATGCGGCGGACCGCGCCGCGGAGATCCACCACGCGCAGGAGGTGCTCAAGCGAAACCACGGCGTCGAGGTCCACAGCCTGGTCGCCTAAGACCTGGTGTCCGGGCAGGGCAGCCCGGGCGCAAGGGCAGGGACGGGTCCCGTGGCGGACCTGTCCCGGCCGCCGCCGTCAAGGCCAAAGCATTGGCGGCACAACCGTCCTTCAAACTCGCGAAGGACTGACAACAGAAAACAAGGAGTCAAAGATGTCTCTTGGATTGGTTTTTCTTTCCGAAGTCTTCGGAACCGGCATGCTGACCCTCCTGGGTTGCGGCGTCGTGGCCAACGTCGCACTCAAGGGCACAAAGGGCAACAATGGCGGGTTCCTCATGGTCACGTGGGGATGGGGCATCGCCGTTTTCTGCGGCGTGTACGTCGCCGCCCACTCCGGCGCCCACCTGAACCCGGCCGTCACCCTGGGCCAGCTCGTTCACCGCAACGCCGAATACGCCCCCGGCGTCCCGGTAGACGCTGCCTCCACCTTCACCTACTTCGGCGGGGAGCTCCTCGGGGCCTTCCTGGGCGCCGTGGTCACCTGGCTGGCGCACAAGCAGCACTTCGACGTCGAACCTGAGCCAGCCAGCAAGCTCGCGGTATTTTCCACCGGCCCGGCCATCCGCTCGACGCTCTGGAACCTGATCACCGAAATCATCGGCACCTTCGTGCTGGTCTTCGTGATCCTCACCTTCGGCGGGACCCCCTCGGGGCTTGGCCCGCTGGCTGTAGCCCTTCTGGTGGTCGGCATCGGCGTGTCCCTCGGCGGCCCCACGGGTTATGCGATCAACCCGGCCCGTGACCTCGGACCGCGCATCGCCCACGCCATCCTGCCCATCAAGGGCAAGGGCTCCAGCGACTGGAGCTACTCCTGGATTCCGGTGGTCGGCCCCCTGATCGGCGGAACGCTGGCAGGCCTGGCCGGTCTGCTCCCGATTGTGTTCAACGCCGCCACCTGATCCGAATGACAGCAGCCCCCTGATTCACAGCACTTTTCCTTCACAACGACAAGGACGTCATCATGAGCCAATACGTAATCGCCATCGACCAGGGCACCACCAGCACCCGCGCCATCGTGTTTGACCACAGCGGCAACATCGTGTCTTCGGGCCAGATGGAGCATGAGCAGATTTTCCCGCAGGCGGGCTGGGTGGAGCACGATCCCGCCGAGATCTGGAACAACACCCGCGAGGTGATTGGATCCGCGCTCTCCAAGGCGAACCTGACCCGGCACGACATCGCCGCAGTCGGCATCACCAACCAGCGTGAAACCGCAGTGGTCTGGGACAAGACCACCGGCGAGGCCGTCTACAACGCCATCGTTTGGCAGGACACGCGGACCCAGCCGATCGTGGATGAACTCGCGAAGGAAGGCGGAGCCGAGCGCTTCAAGCAAAAGGTGGGCCTGCCGCTGGCAACCTACTTCTCGGGCACGAAGATCAAGTGGATCCTGGACAACGTCGAAGGCGCCCGGGAAAAGGCCGAGGCCGGAAACCTGGTCTTTGGAAACACGGACTGCTGGGTGCTGTGGAACCTGACCGGCGGCGTGGACGGCGGCGTGCACGTCACCGATGTCACGAACGCTTCCCGGACGCTGTTCATGGACCTGGAATCGCTGCAGTGGGACGAAGAGATCCTGCGCATCTTCGGTGTTCCGGCGTCCATGATGCCGGCCATCAAGTCCTCCTCCGAGGTCTACGGCACCGTCCACACCTCGCAGCTGCTGCGGGAAGTTCCCGTGGCGGGCATCCTGGGCGACCAGCAGGCTGCCACGTTCGGTCAGGCCGCGTTCCAGACTGGTGAGGCCAAGAACACGTACGGCACCGGCTGCTTCCTCATCTTCAACACCGGCGAGGAGATCGTCCACTCCAAGAACGGACTGCTCACCACCGTGGGGTACAAACTGGGGGACGCAGCGCCGCACTACGCGCTGGAAGGGTCCATCGCCGTCACCGGCTCGCTCATTCAGTGGCTGCGCGACAACCTCGGCATGATCAGCACGGCGCCGGAGGTGGAGACCCTCGCTGCCTCGGTGAAGGACAACGGCGGCGTGTACATCGTTCCGGCCTTCTCGGGCCTGTTCGCGCCGTACTGGCGGTCAGACGCCCGTGGCGCCATTGTGGGTCTGACTCGGTTCGTCAACAAGAGCCACATCGCCAGGGCGGCCCTGGAGGCCACCGCCTTCCAGACCAGGGAGGTGCTGGATGCGGTCAACGCCGATTCCGGCGTTCCGCTCACCGAGCTGAAGGTCGACGGCGGCATGGTCGCCAACGATGCGCTCATGCAGTTCCAAGCGGACATCCTGGGCGTCCCCGTTATCCGTCCGAAGGTGGTGGAGACCACCGCACTCGGCGCGGCCTACGCGGCCGGCCTTGCCGTCGGGTTCTGGAAGGATCTCGACGAGCTGTCGGCTAACTGGTCCGAGGACAAGCGGTGGGAGCCGGCGCTGGAGCAGGCCGAGCAGGACCGCCAGATGCGGCTATGGAAGAAGGCCGTGACCAAGTCCATGGACTGGGTCGACGAGGACGTGAAGTAGGCCCAGGCAAGCCGTACCAGAACCAGGGGCCGGCCGTCTCTTTGGAGGCAGCCGGCCCCTGGTGCTGCGGGCGTCCGCGTCACATCACCGGCGGTGGTGGAGCGCAGAAATGGCGGCGTCGGTGCCGTCGCCCGTACCGTGCGCTAGAGTAGCTTTATGCGTGCGATCCTTCTGCTTAGCTAGCCGCCCGGTATCCCGGACATACGGACTACCGAGCGGCCGCCCCTCCATGTGGAGGGGCTTTTGTGTGTCCGGGACGCATTCCCGGCAGGCGGCGGGGGATCAGACCGTTGTGACAGGACAGACGTCATGACAGAACAGAAGAGGGCAGCAGTGAGCGTTCAGCCGGAGACCGAGACCGGAACAACAGCAGGTGCAGCGGAAAGCCCCGAGGAGGGCGCTTACAGCTTCGCGGCCATGGAGGCCCGGTGGCCACAGGTGTGGGAGGATCTCAAGGTCTTCACGCCTGCCGACGACGGTTCCCGGGAGCGCCGCTACGTCCTGGACATGTTCCCCTACCCTTCGGGCGACCTGCACATGGGCCACGCCGAGGCCTTCGCCATGGGCGACGTCGTGGCACGCTACTTGCGCCAGAAGGGCTACGACGTCTTGCACCCCATCGGCTGGGATTCCTTCGGCCTGCCGGCCGAGAACGCGGCGATCAAGCGCAACGCGCACCCGAGCGAGTGGACGTACGCCAACATCGACACGCAGGCCGCGTCGTTCAAGCGCTACGCCATCTCCGCTGACTGGTCCCGCCGCCTGCACACCTCCGATCCGGAGTACTACCGCTGGACCCAGTGGCTGTTCAAGCGCTTCTACGAGCGCGGCCTCGCTTACCGCAAGGACTCACCGGTCAACTGGTGTCCCAAGGACCTGACCGTGCTGGCCAACGAGCAGGTAGTCAACGGCGCCTGTGAGCGCTGCGGCACGGCCGTGACCAAGAAGTCGCTGAACCAGTGGTATTTCAAGATCACGGACTACGCGGACCGGCTGCTGGACGACATGTCCGAGCTGCAGGGGCACTGGCCCGAGCGAGTACTGGCGATGCAGCGAAACTGGATCGGCCGCTCGGAAGGCGCGCATGTCCGCTTCGTGATCGAGGCGTCTGACGGACGAGCCGAGCGTGACGTCACCGTCTTCACCACGCGTCCGGACACCCTGTACGGGGCCACGTTCTTTGTGGTGGCCGCTGACGCGCACCTGGCCCTGGACCTGGTTACCCCTGAACACCATGACGCACTTATGGCTTACCGCGAAAAGGTCAAGGCCCTTTCGGACATCGAACGCCAGTCCACCGAGCGGGATAAGACCGGTGTGTTCACCGGCCGCTACGCCATCAATCCTCTCAACGGTGAAAAGCTGCCCGTCTGGGCAGCGGACTACGTCCTGGCCGACTACGGCACGGGCGCCATCATGGCCGTCCCCGCGCACGACCAGCGCGACCTCGACTTCGCCAAGGAGTTCGGCCTGCCTGTGCGCGCGGTGCTGGACACCGGCGAGGAGGATCCGGCCGTTTCCGGCAAGGCAACGGCCGGGGAAGGCACGCTGATCAACTCCGGTCCTCTCGACGGCCTGCCCAAGGCAGAGGCCATTCCAGCCGCCATCGGTATCCTCGACAGGCAGGGCACCGGCGAGAAGTTCGTGAACTTCCGGCTGCGTGACTGGCTCCTGAGCCGCCAGCGGTTCTGGGGCACCCCGATCCCCATCATCCACTGCGCCGAATGCGGCGAAGTGCCGGTACCCGACGAGCAACTCCCGGTTAGGCTTCCCGAAGACCTGCGTGGCGAGGCACTGTCTCCGAGAGGCACCTCCCCGCTGGCCGCGGCGGCCGAATGGGTCAACGTCGACTGCCCGAACTGCGGACGTGCAGCCCAGCGGGACACGGACACCATGGACACCTTCGTGGACTCGTCCTGGTACTTCCTGCGCTTCGTCTCCCCGCACTACACCGACGGTCCGTTCGATCCTGCGAAGATCAACGAGTGGATGCCGGTCGGGCAGTATGTCGGCGGCGTCGAGCACGCCATCCTGCACCTGCTCTACGCCCGCTTCTTCACCAAGGTCATTCATGACATGGGCCTGCTGGCCGCCGACGAGCCCTTCAGCGCGCTGCTGAACCAGGGCCAGGTGCTCAACGGAGGCAAAGCAATGAGCAAGTCGCTGGGCAACGGAGTGGACCTGGGCGAACAGCTGGATAAGTTCGGCGTGGACGCCGTGCGTCTCACGATGATCTTTGCGTCACCGCCCGAGGACGACGTGGACTGGGCCGATGTCTCGCCCTCGGGCTCGGCCAAGTTCCTGGCGCGTGCCTGGCGCCTCGGCCAGGACGTCACGAGTGCCCCCGGTGCGGACGCCAGCACGGGCGACCGTGCGCTCCGCACCGTCACGCACCGGACCATCGCCGACGCCGCGGAACTGCTGGACAACAACAAGTTCAACGTGGTGGTGGCCAAGCTCATGGAGCTGGTCAACGCCACCCGCAAGACCATCGATTCCGGTGCCGGCGGCGCTGACCCTGCGGTCCGCGAGGCCGTCGAGGCGGTGGCTGTCATCCTCAGCCTCTTTGCTCCCTACACGGCCGAAGACCTGTGGAACGTCCTGGGCCACCCCGCCTCCGTGGCCAACGCGGGCTGGCCCGCGCACGATGACGCCCTGCTCGTGCAGGACACCATCACCGCCGTGGTCCAGGTCCAGGGCAAGGTCAGGGACCGGCTCGAGGTGTCGCCCGGCATCTCGGAGGATGAGCTGCGTGAACTGGCGCTGGCCTCGGAGAACGTCCAGCGTGCCCTCGACGGCCGTGGGATCCGCACGGTCATCGTGCGGGCACCTAAACTGGTCAACATCGTCCCGGCCTAGGCGGGGTTCCGGCCGCCGGTACTTCCGGCGGCCGGCCTAATTGCAGGAGGTGTGCCGTGATTGACCGCGAGCCGGCAGCCTGGCTGTGGTTGAAAGACCACCTGGCCCGCCTCCGCCAAGCCACCGTCCCGGGACCGGTGCCGCCTGCGGCGGAACCCGCCGTCGTCGTGCGTACCGCCGTCGTGACGGACTCTGCCGCGGCGCTTCCAGCTGACTGGGTGCGCGGTTTTTCCCTTGACGGCCGGCTGGCGGTGGTCCCGATGCCCGTCATGGTGGGTGCGGAAATCTACGGCGAGGGTGAGGACGATATCGCCGACACCATCGCGGTGGCACTCGCCGCGGCTACGCCGGTGAAGACCTCCCGGCCATCGCCCGGGCAGTTTGAGCAGGCGTACCTGGCGGCCGAACGGCGCGGCTATGAGGCTGTGGTGTCCATCCATATTTCCGGTGACCTCTCGGGCACGGCGGAGTCGGCGCGCCTGGCTGCCGCCCGTGTCGGGATCCCGGTGGAGGTGCTGGACACCCGGACGGTCGGCATGGCGCAGGGGCTGGCGGTGCAAGGCGCCGTGGTTGCCGCCGCTGACGGCCGCAGTGCCGCTGAAGTGCGGAAGTTCGCCGAGGAGCGCCTCGCGAAGACCAAGGTGTACTTCTATGTTCCGAGCCTGGAACAGCTGCGCCGCGGCGGACGGATCGGTGCCGCCGCGTCGCTTTTGGGCACCATGTTCTCGATCAAGCCGATTCTTGCAGTCGACGGCGGCAAAATCGTGCCGCTCGAGAAGATCCGATCCGCCGCGAGGGCCGTCGCCCGGCTGGAGGAAATCGTGGTGGCTGACGCCGCGGCCAGGCCGCAGGGGGAGGCCAGGCTGGCCATCCACCACTTCGGAAACCGGGCCGAGGCCGAGGTCCTTGCCTCCCGGCTCGCGGTGGCCCTGCCGGACACTCCGCCGGCGCAGATCAGCTCCCTCCCGGCCGTGCTCGCAGCCCACGCCGGACTCGGTGTCCTTGCCGTGATAGTCGGTGAAAGCACTACGTCGGCTGTGGCTGCACTCAGCCCGGTGCCGGCTTCCGGCCATGTTGCTGCGGCACCGGGACGCCTGGCGGATGGGGCGAGTCCAGCGCATCCGGAACGCACGGCTGATCCGGCCGCGGGAAAGAGCAGCTGAAAGCGCTTCTCACACCGGCGGAGTTCAGCCGTTTTTCGCGGGCTTCAAAACAACCGTCCAGCTGCCATCGGTTCGGGTAGAGGAGCACTCGAACGGTATGGGGCTGGAATTGCCGCCGTCGGTGTAGGAGCCGGCCGTGTCGAAGGTGCCGTCCGGCTTTTTGATCGTTGACTTCGTCCCGGGGCTGATGGTGGCGGTGGGGTACTTCTCAGTGAGCCGCATTTCGCAGACGGTGTTGGCCTCATCCACCAGCTCGGCGTCCTGCCCGGTGAGGGCATTCTGCGTGGGTGAGGCTTTCTGCGTGGGTGAGGTCACCTGGGTGCCGTCCGTGGCCTGGGTCGGCGCGGAAGGCTCAACGGACGCCCTGTCCTTTGCCCCTGCGTCCTCGCTTGCCCGGAATGCCTGGGTTGCCACGACGATGGCGATAACGGCAAGCAGGACAACGATTGCCGCGCCGATAGTCACGGTGCGCTTGCGGCTGGATTGGGCCCTCGGCGTCTCAGTGCTCATGGAAGAACCTCTCTCGAACCGGACCGGCTCATCACCGGTGAGGAGCAGGCGCGCCAATACTGCACCCGGCAGCGCACCTGCGTCGAATAATATCCGGTAGACCCTGCGATTTGGTTGGGACCACACGAACTGGCGGTTTGAGGCTATCCACATACGAGCGGCCCGCGCTGGTGGCACGGATGCCGGGTCGCCTACGGTGGAAGGCATGTCACGCCGGACCGCTGGACCTGCAGCCAGCGATCCGTCGCGCAGCCCGGCAGGCCTGCGTCCGCCCGAGGGGGCCGAGCCGGCGGCCCCTGCCTCGAGCCGGCAACCCGCCAGCCGCCTGGCGGCGAGGCTCGGTGCCCCGCAGGTCGGTGATCCCTTCACGGAGCGTGCCGGGCTGCTGGAAATGGGGGACGGCCGGGGATTCTCCTACCGTAGCGGAGACAGGGCAGCCCGTGACTTCCGGGATTCCCCCGCCTCCCACCCTTCCGGCACGGCCGAAGCCCGTGTCAGGTGGCGCCTGGGGGTCCGGGCCGCGGTGCTGCTGGGCATCATGTCATTGCTAGTAGGTGGTTGGTTCTGGTGGCGGGTTGCGGCCACGGAACCGGAAGTTGTCCCCTTGGGCGCCGTGACGACAGGGGTCGCGGCCACGCCTGATGCGGGTGCGGGCGGCGCGGAAGAGGACGTCAGCGACGACGCCGGCGGTCCGGCCGAATCCGGAGGCCCCGGATCTGGCCCGGCCTCGGACGCTCCTTCCGGAAGCGTGGTTGTACACGTTGCCGGCGCCGTGAAGAGAACCGGCGTGGTGAAGGTTCCGCGGGGCGGCCGGGTCCACGAGGCGATTGCGGCAGCCGGCGGCGGAACTGCGGACGCGGACCTTAACCGGCTCAACCTTGCTGCGGAACTGGAAGATGGCGAGAAGATCTACGTCCCACGCCGAGGGGAAGCAGCACCGCCCGAAGCAGTGCCGCAGGGGGCGCAGCCTGGCGGATCGGGATCGGGTTCTTCAGGGACCGGGTCCGGTGCGTCCGCAGCGGGAGGCAGGAGCGGCAGCACCGCGGCCAAAACCAACCTGAACAGTGCAAGCGCCGAGGAACTGGGAAGCCTGCCGCGGGTGGGTCCGGTGCTCGCCCAACGCATCGTTGACTGGCGCGCGGAGCACGGCCCGTTCAAGACAGTGGAGGAGCTTGACGCCGTGGACGGAGTAGGACCCAAAATGCTGGAAACGCTGCTCCCGCTGGTGACGGTCTGAGATGGACGGCAACCCTGCACGGAGGACCAGTAGATGGCACCGGTACGTGGAGGCGGCCGTCAGCCCGGCTTTCGGCGAACCGGCTGCCGGAGGCCCGCCCCGGCGCTCCGGCTTCCATCCGCCACCGTCCAATGGAGGGCCTCCGGCGGCTTCCGGAGCGGTTGGTTCCGGTGCGGTTGCTTCGGGACCGGTCCGGGCGACGGGTCCGCTTGGCCCAGCCCTCCTGCAGGGAATCCGGGACCAGCTGCGGGCACGGCTGTTGCCCGAGCAGCGAGCCACCGATTCGGCCGACGAGAGACGGCGACGGCTTGACCTCCGGCTGGTCCCGCCTGCCTTAGTCGTGTGGGCGGCTGCGGGAGCCGGCCTCTGGCTTAATCCGGCCTGGCTCCTTGGCCTGTGCTGTGCCCTGGCGGCGGGCGCCGGCGTCCTGCTCCTCCGTATTCTCCGGCGCCGCAAGGCGGGAGGGCGCCCTCACCGGAGCTTCCTGCTGACGATGATGGCGGCCCTGCTTTTGGCCGTGGCCGCCGCAGCCCACTCGGCTGTCTCCTCGGCGCAGAAGCATGACGGTCCGGTGGCAGGAGCCATTGCGGCACGCGCGTCCGTTGTGGCGGAAGTGGAAATAGCCGGCGCCCCGCACGCCCTCAGAAGGCCGGGGGCGTCCGGATTGTCCGAACGCTGGGCGGTCAATGCCACGGTCAAATCACTGACCGCCCGGGGCCAGCTGCTGCGGGCCGGCGCCGCGGTGGTCATCATGGGCGGGGAGGACTGGCAGCGTGTGGTCCCCGGCCAGCTGGTCCGTGCTGCCGGGAAGCTGCGCCCTCCCGATGCCGGAAAGGTGGAGGCCGGCATCCTTGCTGCGTCCTCGGCTCCCGTAACCATCAGGGCCGCGGACGTTTGGACGGCAGAACCTGCATCACTGGGCAGGCGATTCGCGGGGGCTGCCGCCTGGTTGGACGCCGATGCCAGAGGACTCCTGCCAGGCATGGTCACGGGTGACGCCAGCGGACTCGATGAACAGCTGAAAACAGCCATGAAGACTGTAGGACTGACCCACTTGACGGCCGTGAGCGGGGCGAACTGCAGCCTGATCCTGGGCGCCCTGCTCCTCGCGGCCCGCAGCCTCCGCCTCGCCAGGGTTCCGGCCGCGGCGCTTGCCCTGGCCGGCCTCGGACTGTTTGTGCTGATGGTGGGGCCGGATGCCAGCGTGCTGAGGGCCGCACTGATGGGGGCCATCGCCTTGGCTTCTCTTGCCGGCGGAAGAACCGGACGCGGCCTGAGCTTCCTGTGCCTGGCTGTCATCGGCCTCCTGCTCATAGACCCGGGACTCGGCACGAGCTTCGGATTCCTGCTGTCCGTACTGGCCACACTCGGCATCATCGTGCTGGGGCGGCAGATCGCGGACTGGATTCCGCGCGCCGTCCCGCGCTGGGTGGCCGCGGGCCTCGCCGTGCCTTTGTCGGCCCAACTGCTGTGCGGGCCTGTCGTCGTCCTGCTGCAGCCCCAGTTCGCCACCTACTCGCTGCCGGCCAATGTACTCGTGGCGCCGCTCGTTGCCCCGGTCACTATCCTGGGAACCGCTGCGGTGCCCCTGGTGCCGCTTGTTCCGTGGCTGGCCACGGCACTGATCGGCGTTGCCGGCTTCTTCGCGTCAGGCGTCGCCGGGGTGGCCAGGTTCGCCGCCGGTTTTCCCGGTGCGGCTCCGCCCTGGCCCGAGGGGGCGTTCGGGCTGCTCACCATGGTGCTGTTTTCTGCCTTGACCTTGATTGCCGTCTGGCAGGCTGCCCACCCGGCCCAAACACGAGGGCTCATTTTTGCCGCCCACCGCGCCACTGCAGCTTCGCTGGAGCAGGTGCTTCAACGAAGGACCCGACGGCGCGGCTCGGCCCGCTCCGCCCGGCGCGGCTTGGTGCAGCCGTTGCGCCGTGGCAGGCTTAGAGTCTGCAATCCGTATCCCGGGAGGAACCAACAGTGGCCGCTGCCCAGCCCCAACGATCCAAGACGTCGGCGACGAATTCGGCCACCTGGCGGGACGTGACGCCAGCGGGAGTGGTGCTGATCACGGGTCCGGAGGAATACCTGGGCATCCGTGCCATGGACCGGGTCCGCTCGCAGGTCCGGGCCGCCGCTCCGGACGTCGAGCTCTCCCGGCTCAACGCAGGAAATTATGAGCCCGGGTCGCTCGCCATGAACGTCAGTCCGTCCCTGTTCGGAGAGAGCAAGCTGATCGAGGTCGAAGGCCTGGAGTCGATGAACGACGCTTTTCTCGCTGACGGACTGACGTATCTGGCTCGCCCGGAACAGGACGCGGTTCTGGTCCTTCGGCACGGCGGGGGAGTCCGTGGCAAGAAGCTCTTGGACGCGGTCAAAGCAGGGGGATGGCCTGTTGTTGACTGCCAGCCGCTGAAGAAGGATGCGGAGAAGACCGCGTTCGTGGTGTCGGAGTTCAAGGCAGCATCCCGGCGCATCGAACCTGAAGCGGTGCAGTCCCTCGTGAACGCCGTTGGCGCCAGTCTGTCCGAACTCGCTGCGGCCTGCAGCCAGCTTATTTCCGACGCCTCGACGGCGGTGGACGCAGAAATGGTTGAGCGCTATTACGGCGGCCGGATCGAGGCCACCGCTTTCAAAGTGGCGGACGCAGCCATGGCCGGCAACGGGCCGGTGGCGCTGTCCACCCTGCGCCATGCTCTGGCCACGGGGGCTGACCCGGTTCCGCTGGTGGCGGCACTGGCCGCGAAGCTGCGGACCGTCGCCAAAGTAGCCGGCGCCCAAGGGTCCTCAGCGCAGATTGCCAAACACCTCGGCATGCAGCCGTGGCTCGTGGAACAGGCGCAGCGTGACGTCCGGAGATGGACGCCTGAAGGCCTGGCCCGTTCCATCCAGGTGACGGCAGAGGCCGACGCGCAGGTCAAGGGCCTCTCGCGTGACCCCGTCTACGCGGTGGAGCACGCTGTCACGGTGATCTCGACGGCTGCCCGCCGCCGCTAACCACCGCTCGCCGCCACCGTCACCGCCGCCGGAGGGGCTGGGCACGTTAAAGAGATGTGGCCGGCACCAATGGTGCCGGCCACAAGCATCAGTTCAGTTGAACTGGAAAACCTTAGAGTGCGTTGACCTTCTTGGAGATCGCCGACTTGCGGTTTGCAGCGTTGTTCTTGTGAAGAACACCCTTGCTGACAGCCTTGTCCAGCTTACGGCTGGCAGTAACGAGCGCAGTAGCAGCGGCATCCTTGTCGGTGGACTCAACGGCTGTGTTGACGGCGCGGATGGCCGTCTTCAGCTCGGACTTGACTGCGTTGTTGCGCAGGCGAGCCTTTTCGTTGGTCAGGATGCGCTTCTTCTGGGACTTGATATTTGCCACGTGTGAACTCTCTTTTTAATGCGGAAATGGTCTAGAGGGCTTTCAGGTTGGCCATTGACTGAGCGGCGTGGGGATACCTATGGCGACCAACCATGAGTGGCCGTCGACCTGCACGGACACACAGCTATGAATAGTAGCAGAATCCGTGCTGAAGACGCCATTTGTCCAGCTCCGGCGCGCCCAATCATCGATTCCGGGACATCACTTCCAGCCGTGGTGTTCCCTCAACGCATCGGCCACCAGGAAAAATTGGCTCCGGTCCAGAACTGCGCCCTCCCGCCTGATGTCCGAAGGGCGGATCTGGAGGACGCGGTTGAGTTTGGCCTCGCTGGGACGCCATTGCCGGTCCCACGGCCCTCTGCCGATGTCGACGTAGTCGCGGCTCCCGCGTGGATGGCCGTCGTGGTCCTTGCTGGTCAGCATCAGGCCGAGCAGATAGCGTCCGTGGTTTCCAACCAGCAGGACGGGGCGGTCCTTCCCGCGGGAATGGTCCTCTTCATAGGGGACCCAGGTCCACACCACCTCACCGGGATCGGGCCGGCCATCGGGGGAGGGGGAGTATCGCAGGGCCGCCGTGCCGCGGAAATCGCCCGGATATGGGGCCGACAAGCCCGCGGTTCCCGCCCGGGCACCCGCCTGCCCCGGTGCGTTGTTCCTCCCGGGCCGCGGTGTCCCCTTCGGGTCCGGCTTCCGGGCTGGGGAGCCGGCGAGGAAGCGAAGCGAAGCCCGGACGGCGTTGCCGAGGGTACGGAAGTTCAGAGCCATGCCGGCAACGATACCGCCGCCCTGTCAGTGCGCCCAGGACACCCACATCTGTGTGGCATGCGGAATGTACGGCGGGGGGCCCGAACGTGGGAGACTAGAGGTTCAGATATGCGGCAGCATCAGGATGGCCCGAGTACGGCCGGAATGACGCCGCGGAAATGCCAACAGTAAGGACCCTGCGTGTCTCCCATGGCCCGCACCGCCCCGGTGCCCGCCGCGACAGATCCGGCCATCATTCGGAACTTCTGCATCATTGCGCACATTGACCACGGTAAATCCACCCTGGCCGACCGCATGCTGCAGTACACCGGCGTCGTTCAGTCCCGCGACATGAAGGCCCAGTATCTGGACCGCATGGATATCGAACGTGAGCGCGGCATCACCATCAAGTCGCAGGCTGTCCGGATGCCGTGGGAAGTTGAGGGCACCAGCTACGCCCTGAACATGATTGACACGCCCGGCCACGTCGACTTCACCTACGAGGTCTCCCGATCGCTGGCCGCCTGCGAAGGCGCAGTCCTGCTCGTGGACGCGGCTCAGGGCATCGAGGCCCAGACCCTCGCCAACCTGTACCTGGCGATGGAGAACAACCTCACCATCATTCCGGTCCTCAACAAGATCGACCTCCCCGCGGCCCAGCCCGAGAAGTACGCGGCGGAACTCGCCAGCCTCATCGGCGGCGACCCGGACGATGTGCTCCGTGTCTCGGGCAAGACCGGCGCTGGCGTCGAGGTTCTGTTGGACAAGATCGTGCGAGATCTGCCCGCCCCCGTAGGCGATCCCAACGCCCCTGCCCGCGCCATGATTTTCGACTCTGTCTACGACACCTACCGCGGTGTCGTCACGTACGTCCGCGTGGTTGACGGCATGCTGCACCCGCGTGAGCGGATCCAGATGATGTCCACCCGCGCCACCCACGAACTCCTCGAGATCGGCGTGAGCGCCCCGGAGCCCACACCCTCCAAGGGCCTGGGCGTCGGCGAAGTGGGCTACCTGATCACCGGCGTGAAGGACGTCCGCCAGTCCAAGGTCGGCGACACCGTGACCAACCTGGCCAAGCCTGCCGCGGAGTCCCTCAGCGGCTATGCCGACGCCAAGCCCATGGTCTTCTCCGGCCTCTATCCGCTGGACGGCACCGACTACCCGGTGCTCCGCGATGCGTTGGAGAAGCTGATGCTCAACGACGCCGCGCTGATCTATGAGCCGGAAACCTCGGCCGCGCTGGGCTTCGGATTCCGTGTGGGCTTCCTGGGGCTGCTGCACCTGGAAATCACCCGTGAGCGCCTCGAACGCGAGTACAAGCTGGATCTGATCTCCACTGCCCCCAACGTGGAGTACGAAGTGACACTGGAGGACAAGAAGGTCGTCCATGTCACCAATCCCAGTGAATACCCCACCGGCAAGGTCGCTGAAGTCCGCGAGCCGATGGTGTCTGCCACCATTCTCGCCCCGAACGAGTTTGTCGGGGCCATCATGGAGCTGTGCCAGAGCCGCCGTGGCGTCATGGGCGGCATGGACTACCTCTCCGAGGACCGGGTGGAAATCCGGTACCGCCTGCCGTTGGCCGAAATCGTCTTTGACTTCTTCGACATCCTCAAGTCCAAGACGCGCGGCTACGGCTCGCTTGACTGGAAAGCCGACGGCGAGCAGGTGGCCGATCTGGTCAAGGTGGACATCATGCTCCAGGGCGAACAGGTGGATGCCTTCAGCGCCATCACCCACCGGGACAAGGCGTACGCCTACGGCGTGATGATGACCGGCAAGCTGCGCGAACTCATTCCCCGCCAGCAGTTCGAGGTGCCCATCCAGGCGGCCATCGGTTCCCGGATCATCGCCCGCGAAAGCATCCGCGCCATCCGCAAGGACGTCCTTGCCAAGTGCTACGGCGGTGACATCACCCGCAAGCGCAAACTGCTGGAAAAGCAGAAGGAAGGCAAGAAGCGCATGAAGATGGTGGGCCGTGTGGAAGTGCCGCAGGAAGCCTTCATCGCGGCTCTCACCACGGACGAATCCAAGGACAAGGCCAAGAAGTAGTGATGACCGTGGCCGGAACCTCCGGAGACTGCTCCAGTGCCTAGCGTTCTACCCCTCGGTGACCCCGCGCCGTCGGACGGCCTGCTCCCGCAGCAGGCTGCCGACGGCGCCGCCCGGCGGGGATTCGGGCTTTACGTCCATATCCCCTTCTGCGCCGTCCGTTGCGGCTACTGCGACTTCAATACCTACACGGCGACCGAGCTCGGCGGCGGGGCATCCCAGGATGCGTACGCGTCGACGGCCATTGCCGAGGTGGAGTTCGCCGCGCGGGCCCTGAAGGAGTCCGGTTTGCCGGAGCGCAAGCTCCGCACTGTCTTTTTTGGCGGGGGCACCCCCACGCTGCTGCCCGCGGAGGATTTGGCCAGAATTCTGGGCGCTGCCGTAAGCCAGTGGGGCATCGAACCCGGCGCCGAGGTGACCACGGAGGCCAATCCGGACTCCGTCACACCGGAATCACTCCAGCTCCTGGCCGACGCCGGCTTCACCCGGGTTTCGTTCGGAATGCAGTCGGCCGTGCCGCACGTCCTGAAGGTCCTCGACCGCACGCACACACCGAGCCGCGTGCCGCTGGTGGTGCAGTGGGCGCGGGACGCGGGACTCGCCGTCAGCCTCGACCTGATTTATGGCACGCCGGGTGAATCGCTGGAGGACTGGCGCTTTTCCGTGGAGACGGCGCTGTCCTACCGGCCCGATCACATCAGCGCCTACGCGCTGATCGTGGAGGACGGGACCAAGCTTGCGGCGCAGATCCGCCGGGGTGAAGTTCCCGGGATCGACGACGACGACCACGCCGCCAAGTATGAGCTCGCCGACCAGATGATCTCCGACGCCGGCCTCCACTGGTACGAGGTCAGCAACTGGTCCGCCACTCCCGGACAGGCGTGCCGGCACAACCTTGCCTACTGGCGCGGGGACGACTGGTGGGGGATCGGACCGGGCGCGCATTCCCACGTGGGCGGCGTGCGTTGGTGGAACGTCAAGCACCCCACCGCCTATGCGAACAGGCTGACCGCCGCAGTGTCGCCTGCTGCGGGACGCGAGACGCTCGACGCCGAAACGCGCGACGTGGAAAAAGTCATGCTGGAGGCCCGTCTCGCCTCGGGACTTGCGGTCAGCTCGCTGTCGGCCTCGGGAAAGCACGCTGTGGCCGGACTCATTGCCGACGGCCTCGTGGCACCCGCCGAAGCGTTCAAGGGCCGGCTGATCCTGACGCTCAAGGGCCGGCTCCTGGCTGATGCCGTCGTGCGCCGTATCCTGCCCGACTAAACCGCTGGAAGCCACACCCCCAGAAGGCGGAACCCGCTGAACAAAGCAGCGGCCCCTGACCCCGGACGGGGTCAGGGGCCGCTGCTGCCTGGGCGGCTACTTGATCCAGCGCAGGTTGTACTGGTAGCGGTGCGGCTGGCCCCGGTTGACGTGGATGCCGGCTGACACCGAGAAACAGGCAAGTGCAATCCAGATCAGCGTTGCGAGCACGGCGAACAGATTGCCCACCACAGGGAGCAGCACCAGGATGTTGGCCAGGAAGGCCGCGATGGTGGGAGGCAGCGTGAAGTTTAGGGCTTCCTTGGATTCCTGGGCGGTGAACGGCCCGCGGTCGCGGAAAATCAGGTAGATGAGCAGCGCCGGCACGCAGCCGAGGATGCCGCCGAAGTGGGCCAGTGTTGCCCACTGCCTGTCCTCGCTTGCGGTGAGCGGAAGCGCGTTGGCAGGAACGCCATGGTACTGGGGCAGGTCCGGGCCCGACTGGGGCTCCCTGCGGTCGCGAGCGTCTTCTGCCACGGTGTCTTCCTTAAACTTGCGTTGGTGCGATATTGCCGGTGGTTCAGGTTTGTGGCCGGCCGGTGGCACCGGACGGCGGCAGCGCAAAGGCGCCTTTCCAAGAATACTGGGTCCGGCGCGGAATGGACGACCGCCCAGCAGGGCCGTCGCCAGGCCAAGCCAAGCGCGACTGTTCCTCTAGCCGTGAGCGGCGTTCAACCCTTTGGCGTAGGCGGCCTGCCCCACGTGCTGGAGGCAATCGGCAATCGTGCTGACCAGCCGCACACCAAGAGTGACGGGCGGGTCCCAGCGCCTGTCAACGATGCGGTCGAGATCCTCGTCGCCGAGACTTCTTAGGAACTCCGCGGTCTGCCGGTGAACGGCCTCGTGGTACTCGAGCAACAGCTCCGGCGTCGCCTGCACCGCATCGACCTGGCCGGTCGAATGGCCGTAGCCGGTGTCACGTTCGGGCAGCGGCAGGCCGAACCGGGCGGCAAACCCCTGCGAGGTCCAGACTTGTTCCAGGCCGGCTGGGGAGGAGACCTGCGCGTCCTCCACCCGGCTGAGGTGCCAGATCAACCACGCGATCGAGTTTCCGGCGCCTCCGGGCCGACGGACCAGGGACTCGTCGTCGACCCCTTCAAGAGTGGCGGCGACGGTGTCACGGATCCGGACGAAGGCGTCCAGCAACAGTTCGTTGGATTTCATCGAGTCCCCTCACTCTGCACTTTCAGTGCCCTCATGCTTGCATGGAAGCGACATCACCGGATAGGGCCCCGCTTCGCGGCTCCGTCACGAAGTTTCGCCAGAAGCAGTCGATTCGACCTGCAGCCGGACCCGGCTCGGGCGGGGGATTCACTTGCTTGACCTACCGTTTATCGAGAGAATCTCACTGTTGTTCGATGTAATAGGAGACATTGTGGGAAAGCTGACCATCCTTACGCTTCGCATGGTGCTAGCGATGGTGCTCGCCGGCCCGCTGTTCGTGCAGGTCGTAATGGTGCCGCTACTGGCCGTCGACCTGGAGGAACTCGGCCCGGAGGCAGCCGGTGTGCGCGTACCGCTCCTCGTCATAGCGGTTCTGGGTATCATGACCATCCAGGTCACTCTGCTGTGCGTGTGGCGCTTGCTGACGATGGTGGGTCGGGGAACGGTGTTTTCCCATGCCGCGTTCCGGTACGTGGACGTCGTGTTCGGTGCAGTCGCGGCCGCCTCCCTGCTCATGTTCGGACTTGCCGTCATCCTCGCGCCGGGTGAAGCCGTTCCGCCCGGCGTCGTCCTCCTGATCTGCGGAGCGTCCGTGATGATCGCCGGGATGGCGTTGATCGTCCTCGTGCTTCGGGCGCTGCTCGACCAAGCGGTCACCCGCGAAGCCGAGGCGCATCACCTGCGGACAGAGCTGGACGAGGTGATCTGATGCCGATCGTCGTCGACATCGACGTGATGCTGGCCAAACGTAAGATGTCCGTGGGCACCCTCGCGGACCGCGTCGGAATCACGCCCGCCAACCTGGCGGTGCTCAAGAACGGTCGAGCCAAAGCGGTGCGCTTTACGACGCTCGCCGCACTGTGTGAGACGCTCGGCTGCCAGCCTGGAGACCTGCTGCGCTGGGAACCGGAGGATTCGGCGGACCTGACGTCAGCAGACGACGGCGGTGACCGGCCGCTCGCGCGTGGCAGCTCGGAATCGTGAGCTGCGCAGATTATTCATTGCCGGAGGTCCTCAAGAGCGGCATCATCATCCTGTCTTACAAGGTGCAGC
Organism: Arthrobacter sp. 05T444; assembly: GCF_056395905.1. Taxonomy (NCBI): domain Bacteria; kingdom Bacillati; phylum Actinomycetota; class Actinomycetes; order Micrococcales; family Micrococcaceae; genus Arthrobacter; species Arthrobacter sp. 05T444. The sequence continues at coordinate 28,057 of NZ_JBFTKK010000006.1, read as the reverse complement.
ACGACGGTAGGTGGTCATGGCGACGGAACGCCACCCTGGGCACCCGGCGAATTCAAGCCCACGGTGACGTCCCGTCGTCGTACTACTTCAGCGGCATTCAGAGCGGTGAGAGGGCGGGGCGCGCCCGCCCGATTCAGGCCTGGTTGAAGCGAATCATATTGCCGGAAGGGTCGCGGAAGGCACAGTCGCGCGGGCCCCATGGCTGGACGATGGGTTCCTGGAGGACCTCCGCGCCGGCGGCCCGGACCGCCTCGAACGTGGCGTCGAGATCGTCCGTGCGGAAGACGATGTTGGGCAGGACGCCCTTGGTGAGCAGCTGCTGGTACGCGTCGCCGTCGTCCCGGGAGCGGCCGGCGTGCGGGACGGACAGCACGAGCTCCAGATCGGGCTGGGCAGCGCTGCCGAGAGTGACCCAGCGGTGTCCGTCGGAGCCGACGTCGTTGCGCACGTCCAGGCCTAGAACGTCACGGTAGAACGCGAGCGATTCGTCGAGGTCGTTGACTGTGATGTGTGAGTACTGAAGTGAAATGTTCATATCTCACACGCTATTGCAGGGGTCGCGGGGACGCTTCTTCAATCCTGCTCGGCTTGCGATCGGGCCGTGTGTGCTGCCTGGCGATGCACGACGGCATAGCCTTCACTGCATGGTGTTCGCGGGCCCGGTATGCGCTGGGTGTCATGCCCACGATCTCGGTGAAGCGTGAGCTGAAGGAACCCAGCGAGGTGCAACCGACCTCCATGCAGGCATCGGTCACGCTCATCCCGGCGCGCAGCAGGGCCATGGCCCGCTCAATCCGCCGCGTCATGAGGTAGTTGTACGGGGTCTCGCTGTAGGCGGCCTTGAACTGGCGGGAGAAGTGCGCCGGCGACATGAGGGCGCCGGCGGCCATGGTGGGCACGTCAAGGGGCCGGGCGTACTCGCGATCGATCAGGTCGCGGGCCCGGCGCAGATGGGCCAGGTTAGCGAGTTCCTGCGGCGTCATGCCGCCAGTCTAGCTAATTGGTGGAGTAGGGTGTAGGCGACTTGGGGCACTCACGCCGCCGGCCCGTCTCGCTCCGGACGAACCTGCCCGGAAACCATCCTGACGCCGGCGGCCTGAGCCCGAAGGGCTTCAACATTGCTTCCGCCCTCTTAACAGTCAACGCCTCATGCGTCTGCAGGGCACGCGTAATCTCTACCTGACTTTCTGCCCCTGCGGCTACGCATTTGCGCAGGCGGGCAGAACCGGCCGGCCTCCATTCCCAGAGGGGTCGCTAAGATTGGCGGCACAGAAGTCCCGAAAGTTGATCAGCCCGACGATTGGCGACGATGGCTCAGTCAGCCAATGCGGCTTCTGAGTTGAATTGTCCGGGCCTGGTGGATAGCTGCCAGGGAAACGGCGCTGGCCGTGAGCCTGAGGGCGTGGACCCTGTACCACCGCCTCAACAACGGTTTGCGGCGCAGCTGGCTGAGCGGTTGTGGACTGAAGAACAGGTCGGGGTTGATGAACCGAAGCAGATACGCGGTAGCGGCCGCACCGGCCGTGGAGCTGGCGGCAGCCACTACCAGCCAGACCCTGCTGTTGGAATGATTCCACCCTGCAACGAGGGCAGCAATGGCCACAGGGGCGTTGATCGGGGCGATCGGCACGTAGTAGCGGCCGGGGCTTCCCGATCCAAAGGGCGACCGAGGGAGTTCACGGCTTGCTTCCGAGGCCGCGACCCGGTGCGGGACTTTAACGAGGGCCTCATAGAGATTGCCGAAGAACCAGTGCGCGTGGCTGAACTCCGCGACACCCAAGAGCCGATCAGCGAGTAAATCTCGACGGCCTGAAGCACGAGGTCCCATGCACACAATGTACCGCCGCGGCTCAGCGCCGGGCCATGTAGTTCATGCGGGCGGTCGCCGGGACTGCGGCGTTTGGAGCGTCGGGGCGTGGAAACTATTGAACGTCATGGAGGTCCGCAAGTGTCAGCGCAGGCGGTGAATTTCCGTCGATGTCCAGTACGCCGAAATCCTTCGCAACCGCGGCGGCGACAAGCACCTGGCCGGTCCGCGCGATCAGCTTCGGGTCGTGGAACAGCGCATTGATCACGCGGCCGATGAACTCAGGACTTTCGCTGGTCGAGAGATCGAACGCACCACTTTCCGCCGCTGCCAGGACCGACTCGGTTCGAACCAAGCCGGGATAGAGCGAGATTACCGGAATAGCGAACGGTTTCAGCTCGACGGCCATGTCGGACGTCATCTTGTCCGTCGCTGCTTTTGCGATGCCGTAGATCGTGTTGCCGAGGTGACGCTGCGCAGACCAGAAGCTGATGTTGATGATCAAGCCGCGGTGCCGCGGCGTCATTAGGCGCGCCGCGTGCGACGAACATACAAATGCCGCGCGCACACCGGCGTCCATCATGCCGGTCCAGCGATGCGGCGGTTGATCCCAGAACGGCGCAGCCCACGTGAAGGCGCCCCCTTCGACCATGTTCTCGTAGCCGCCCCAGGCGCAGTTGACGAGGAGATCGAGGCATCCGCACTCGGACCGGATCGCTTCAAACACACGTGCAGTCTCGTCGTCGTTGAGATGATCGCATTGCAGGCGGCGTATCTCCAGCGGCAGGTCCGCCTGGTCGATCGAGCGGCCAGTGCCGTAAACGCGGAACCCTGCTGCCAGAAGGCCACGTGCGATGCCCCGGCCGACTCCCCGGCTTGCACCGGTCACGAGAGCAACGTTTCCCGCCGGCGCTTCGTTGCGTTCGTGATCGTTGGTCATGCTAACCGGCCCCGCTTACCTTCCGTTCCGCGACCCATGATACGCCGGAGCTGGCGCCTTGGGCCGGCATCGTTCAGGGTTCGCTGCGATGGCCTGCCGACCGTGACAAGCGCCAATGTTCCCATATCGTTGAGCGGGTGATCGATGAGGGCGCGGAGACAACTAACGGCTGGGTGGACGTACCCCACGCGAAGATCTACTGGGAAGGCACAGGGGATCCCAAAGGTGTGCCGGTCCTGTACCTGCACGGAGGCCCAGGCGGCTCCCTTGGCAAAGGGGGCTACCGGAAGCGACACGACCCGGCCCGGTTTTGGACCATAGGTTTGGACCAGCGCGGGTGCGGAAAAAGCCTTCCGACAGTCCAGGACGACCTCGGCCGCCTGTCCCAGAACACCACGCAGGCCCTGCTCGACGACATCGAAGCGGTGCGCGGGCACCTCGGAATCCAGAAGTGGATTGTCACCGGCGTCTCGTGGGGCAGCACGCTCGCTCTCGCCTACGCGCTCAGGCATCCTGATCGGGTACTTGGCATCGGATTGGTGGCGGTCACAGCGACAAGCCGCGACGAGGTGGGGTGGATCACCGACGGCGTCGGACGTATCTTCCCCGAAGCCTGGGAGGACTTCGCACATGCCGCCAAGGCAAACCCGGGCGAACGTGTAGTGGATGCCTACGCCCGCCGGCTGGCCGGTGTGGACCGCGACGATGCCCGGTCCGCCGCCTTGGCCTGGGAGCGCTGGGAGTCCACGCACATTTCCCTGGACCCGTACTGGCAGCCTGGCCCCATGTTCGACGACGAGCGCGAGCGCATGACGTTCGCGCTGCTGGTCACCCACTATTGGTCCAACGACGGATTCCTGGCTGAAGGGCAGGAAATCATGCGGCGGGTTCATGAGCTCGACGGAATTCCCGGCTACCTCATTCATGGTCGCCGGGACATCAGCGGCCCTGTCATCACCGCCTGGAAGCTTCACCAGCGCTGGAAAGGCAGCCATCTCGTCATCGTCGAGGGCGAGGGGCATGGTGGTCCTGAATCCATGAAGGCTCTAGCCCAGGCTGTCGAAGAGATCGCGGCCGGGTAATAAACGGTCTTTGGATGGGGCCGGGCGTCGAAATCGGCGGTCCCGGCAGGTCCCTAGGGCACCGTAAGGAAGTCGATGACCTCTTCCACCCGGCCCAGCAGGGCCGGTTCCAGATCGGCGTAGGTCCGGACCGCACCGAGGAGCTTTTGCCAGCCCAGGCCGATGTCTTCCTTCGTGGAGTGCGGCCAGCCGAAGGCCGTGAGGATCCCGGTCTTCCAGTCGGTGCCCCTGGGGACCACCGGCCACTGCGCGATGCCCAGGACGGACGGCCTGATGGCCTGCCAGACATCCACGTACGGGTGGCCCACAATGAGCACGTTCCCGGCCGCACCGGGCGAGGCCATGACGGCTTCTGCGATCCTGGACTCCTTGGAATCCGAGACGAGGTGGTCCACAAGGACCCCCAGCCTCCGCCCGGGACCTGGGCGGAACGCGGCAACCGCGCCGGCCAGGTCGTCGATGCCGTGCAGGGGCTCGACGACGATTCCCTCCACCCGGAGGTCGTCGCCCCAGACTTTTTCCACCAGTTCGGCGTCGTGCTTGCCTTCCACCCAGATGCGGCTGGCCTTGGCAACCTGGGCACGCTGGCCCTCCACCCGGACCGAACCCGAAGCCGTGCGGGCGGCCGTGGCGGAACCTGCGCGTTTGGCCGCCGGTGCCGGCGGCATTAGCCGGATGGGCCTGCCCTCCAGCAGGAACCCGAACCCGAGCCTGAAGGACCGTGACTTGCCGCGGCGGTCCTCGAGCGCCACGACGTGCATGCCGCCGGACTTCTCCACTCGCGTCACCGCCCCGACCCAGCCGGACTGGACGTCTTCCAGCACCATTCCGCGCTCGACCGGGACCTCCGGCAAATCGTTCTTGGCGGGCGCTGCAATGTCCTGCGGGCCCCAGGTCTGGTAATGCATAGTTCACACCGCTTTGCACTAGGAAGTTGCCGCCACGGGCCTGGAACCGGCCTCCGGCGGAATCTGCCCGGAATTTCGCCCGGAGCGGTACCAATGCTAACAACGGGCGGTCTCATATTAGACTTGTTAGCACTTAGGCATGTCGAGTGCTAACGATGGGTTTGTCGGGCGCCCCCTGCCCCTGCCCAGTAACGGTCGATCGGAGGTGGACTGTGAGCGAGCCACGCAAGCTCGAGGTGCTGCGCGCCATTGTCGAGGACTATGTCCATTCCCGGGAGCCCGTGGGATCGAAAGCCCTCGTCGAGCGCCACCATCTTGGGGTCTCAAGCGCCACCATCCGCAATGACATGGCGGCGCTCGAAGACGAGGGGCTCATCACCGCTCCGCACACCAGCGCCGGCAGGATTCCCACCGACAAGGGCTACCGGCTCTTCGTGGACCAGATTTCGGCCGTCAAACCTCTGTCTCAGGCCGAGCGCCGGGCCATCCAGTCACTGCTGGAGGGGGCCGACGACCTCGACGACGTCCTGGACCGGACGGTAAGGCTCCTCGCGCAACTGACCAACCAGGTCGCCGTCGTGCAGTACCCGCACCTGAGCCGCGCCGTGGTGCGGCACATTGAATTTGTGCAGCTCGCCCCCCGGAAGGTCCTCATCGTGCTGATCGCCGACTCCGGGAAGGTCGAGCAGCGGGTCATCGACGTCGGCCAGGAACTCGGCGACGACACGCTGACCGCGCTGCGGACCCGGTTCCTCACGGGCGTCGCAGGCACAGCACTGACCATGCTGCCGCACCACCTCGCCGCTGTCGTGGCGGGCTGCGCTCCGGCGGAGCGTCCGGCCGCCGTCGCCCTGAGCAAGGCCCTGGAAGGGCTCGCGCACAGCAGCAGGGAAGACCGGATGGTCATGGCCGGCACCGCGAACCTGGCCAGGTCCAACGTGGACTTCCCGCTCAGCATCGGACCCGTTCTCGAGGCCCTCGAGGAGCAGGTGGTCATGCTGCGCCTCCTCAGCGACATGGCGCAGGACCCCCGCGGAGTGGCCGTGAGCATCGGCAGGGAGAACCCTTACGACGGACTCGCGGAGGCGTCGGTGGTTGCCACCGGCTACGGACCGGACGCCACCGCGAAGATCGGCATCCTTGGGCCCACCCGGATGGACTATCCCACCACCATGGCCGCCGTCCGTGCGGTGGCCCGCTACCTTTCGAGGATTCTCGGACCGTGACCCCACGGCCCAGTGAACCCCGCACCCCAGGCAACACAACCAGGAAGAGATACGAACTTTGAGCAGCCACTACGACGTTCTTGGAGTCTCCCCGGAAGCCACCGGAGAAGAGATCAAAAAGGCCTACCGCAAGCTGGCCCGCACCCTGCACCCGGACGTCAACCCGGGGGAGGACGCCTCGGAACGGTTCAAGGCCGTCACCCACGCCTACGAAGTGCTGTCCGACCCGCAGAAGCGCAGGGTCTATGACACCACGGGCAACGAGAATGGCACGGACAACGGCTTCGGCGGCGGCAATTACGCCGGCCAGGGCTTCGCGTTCCAGGATATATTCGACACCTTCTTCGGAGCCGGCGGAACCTCGGGCCCGGCTTCCCGGGTGCGCAGGGGACAGGACGCCCTCATCAGCGTTCGGATCGACCTGCGTGACGCAGTCTTCGGCGCCAACAAGAAGCTGGAAGTCGACACTGCCGTCACCTGCCCCACCTGCGAGGGTTCCTGCTGCCGCGAAGGCACACACCCTGAACGCTGCGACATCTGCGGCGGCAGCGGCCAGGTCCAGCGCGCAGTGCGCTCCATCCTCGGCCAGGTCATGACGACGGCCCCCTGTGGTTCCTGCGAAGGCTTTGGCACCGTCATCAAGGACCCTTGCAACGAGTGCAACGGCCAGGGCCGCATCCGCAGCCGCCGGTCGCTGACCATCAAGGTTCCTGCGGGCGTCGCCACCGGCACGCGCATCCAGCTTTCCGGGCAGGGCGAAGCCGGCCCGGCCGGCGGTCCTTCCGGCGACCTCTACGTGGAAATCCGGGTCAACAACGACCCCACCTACGTCCGCGACGGCGACGACCTCCACGCCACGTTCAACATCCCCATGACGGCTGCGGCCCTGGGCACAGAGATGAGCCTGGACACCTTCGACGGAAAGCAGGAAATCGACGTCAAGGCGGGTACCCAGTCCGGCGAGATCATCACCCTCCGCGGCCTCGGGGTCACGCACCTCCGGGGCTACGGCCGCGGCGACCTCAAGGTGCACCTGCAGGTCGAGACGCCATCCAAGCTCGATCCGGCCCAGGAAGACCTGATGCGTCAGCTGGCCAAGCTCCGCGGCGAGCAGTTCTCCGAGGGCAAGCTCGCCGCCAGCGGCGGCGTCTTCGCGAAGCTGCGGGACCGCCTCGGTAACCTGTAGCGGTGAGCAACCCCGTATTTTTCACCGCCGCCGGAACGCTCGACGGCGCCCATCCCGGCTCGCTGTTCGTGCTGGACGGAGCGGAAGCGCGGCACGCCGTGACAGTCAAACGGCTGGCCGTGGGGGAGGCGGTCGACATCGCCGACGGTGCCGGCCGGCGCCTCACCGGGACAGTGGAGCGAGTAGCGCCGGGAGAACTGACCGTGGAGTGTTCTTCCGTCACGATTGAAGACCGGCCCGGCGTTCGCCTGGTGCTGGTCCAGGCCCTTGCCAAGGGCGACCGTGACGAACTGGCGATCGAGACGTCCACGGAGCTTGGCATCGACGCAGTCGTCCCGTGGCAGTCGGAACGTTCGATCGTGAGGTGGAAGGCCGAGCGGGCGGCCAAGGCCCACGCCAAGTGGCAGTCCGCCGTGTCCGCCGCCGCCAAGCAGGCACGGCGGGCCTGGATCCCGGAGGTGCGTGCCGCCGTCGACACCCAGGGACTGGCCGCGCATGTGGCCGAAGCCGCCCTTGCTGTGATCCTCCACGAAGATGCGGTGAAGCCACTGCGCGGGGTGCTGGAGGCCTGGCGTGCGGCCGGCCTGCCGGCGGATGGCCCTCAGGAGATACTCCTGATCGTAGGGCCCGAAGGGGGCATCAGCCCGCGCGAAGTCACCAAACTGTGCAGCGCCGGCGCCGTGACCGCTCTCCTGGGACCGCACGTGCTGCGGTCATCCACGGCCGGGCCGGCCGGCGTCGTCATCGCAAGTGATGTTTTGGGCCGCTGGTAGCGGCGGTCAGGTAGTACACGCGATCCGGCAGCAGGCGCTGTCCGGCAGCAGCTGTCAGCGGACCGCGAAGCCCCGGGTGTCCACGTTGAGTTCGTCGTCTGCCTGCCTGCGATCGATCTGCGAGACGCGGATCTCGTAGTTTCCCGGGGCCAGGTTGACCGTCAGGCCGAAGACTCCTGAAGCATCCGCCGCCGCGGCCGCGGTGGCCTCGCCGTTAAGGTACTTCTCCTTGTCGCCGTTCTCCTGCACCTTCAGGATCTGCCAGCGTAGCTTGCCACCGGGAACCGTGCTGCGGCCGTTGATCTTGACGCGGCCGTCGGCGACGTCCACCCCCTCCTGGGGGTCAATGATCCACACCGGGGCCACCATCCCGGCACTGCGTGCCATGGGGGCGCCAAGCTTGACGTGCTTGAACGCCAGGTAATCGGTGTGGCCATCCACAAGGATCACCACTTCAATCTGCTGGCCGGCGTCGATCAGGCCGGAGCTCGCCCCGGCAGCCGTCGCGGTGTACACGAGTTGCTGGATGGCCCGCTGCGCCATGTCGGCGTCGAGATTGCTGTTGAACGCGTCGGCGGAAACGTCCACGGTGATCACGTTCGTGCCGGAGATGGACGTGGCCAGGCTCTTGGGGTTTTGCCAGGGCGTAAAGAAGTCCGGATCAAGCGGAGTTTCGGACATCATGGCCCGGAGTGCCCGCGTGATGGGGTTTTCCTCGTCCGGCACATCCCGGAACTCCCGGTACAGGAAGGTGTTGGTGTTGCTCCGCCCAATCCAGTAGACCGGCGCCTTGTTGGAGGACTGCATCGTTTCCAACGGGGCGCTGGTGGTGGGAACGCCGTCCGTGCCCGCCGCCTTCAGCGACTGGGAGGGAACGTTCGATGATGTGACCGCGGGATCAGGGTCGGCGACGCACCCCGACAGGAGCAAAGCGGCAGGAAGCAGCCCAAGCGCCAGCGCGGAACGCATCCGCGCTGCTGCTTTCGGGCCGGTGGTTCCTGGCTCCCTGATGTCCCTGATCCCTTCGAATGGCCGGTAGGTTGCCCGACGAGTGCGGCCGGCAACGGGTGTCGCCGGCGGCTGCGGGCAGGCGGAACCAATGCCCGCCGTCTGTCATTCCAGCATTGCACAAGGCCCCCGGGCGCAGGGCGCCTTTGCCCGCCGGGGCCGGAACTGCAACGGGAACGATATGAGGCCGATGCAAAGTTGATACCTAAATGCGGGAACCCCCTTACCGAAAAGGCTGCCGCTGTCGCTGCACCGGACGGTGAGGGCACCCGCACGCTGGCGTAAGATGGAAGGACTCAGAAGGGTTATTTCGAACTGGAGGGAACCAGAGGCCTGCGGGCCAGCACCATGACTGAATCAGCAAACGGAAAGCGCCGCCTCAACACCGGGGACCGCACCACAGGTGACTTCCCGCATACCCTGCCCGGTGTCCGGACGGAGGTGGTCATCTTCGACAACTCTGATCAGATGGTTCAGTCCCTCGGCAGCCACGACGAGGCCCTCCGCTTCATCGAAGAGCAGTACCCGGCCGTGAGTTTCCACGTCCGGGGCAACGAGCTCTCCATCAGCGGGCCTGCCGCCGACGTTCCGCGCATCATGCGGCTGCTTCACGAAGTGCGCGGTCTTGTGGCCCGCAGCACGGTGATCACTCCTGCCGTGCTCCAGCAGCTCGTCCTCCTGCTGCGCAGCCAGTCGCTGCAGAACCCGGTGGACGTCTTGACCCACGACATTCTGTCCAGCCGCGGCAAAACCATCCGGCCCAAGACGCTGAACCAGAAGAACTACGTGGACGCCATCGACACCAACACGGTGATCTTCGGCATCGGCCCGGCCGGTACGGGAAAGACTTACCTGGCGATGGCCAAGGCCGTGCAGGCGCTGCAGCAAAAGGAAGTCAGCCGGATCATCCTCACGCGCCCGGCAGTGGAAGCCGGCGAGCGGCTAGGGTTCCTGCCAGGCACGCTCAGCGACAAGATCGATCCCTACCTCAGGCCGCTGTACGACGCCCTGCACGACATGATTGATCCCGAATCCATCCCGCGGCTCATGGCGGCGGGAACCATCGAGGTTGCCCCCCTTGCCTATATGAGGGGCCGTACGCTCAACGACGCCTTCATCATCCTGGATGAGGCCCAGAACACGACTCCCGAACAAATGAAGATGTTCCTCACCCGGCTTGGCTTCGGGTCGAAGATGGTGGTCACGGGTGACGTCACCCAGGTGGACCTGCCGTTCGGAACGCGCTCCGGACTGCGGATTGTCGAAGAGATCCTGCAGGGCATAGACGATGTCAACTTTACCGTTCTGGACGCGGCGGACGTGGTGCGCCACCGGCTGGTCGGCGACATCGTCAACGCCTACAGCATCTGGGATGAAGTGCAGCGAAACCGGGTCAAGCATTCCGTTCCCCGGGAGCGGCGGGGAGAACACGCATGAGCATCGAAGTAAACAACGAATCCGGCGTCCAGGTGGACGAGGCCCAGCTCGTGGCGCTGTCCCGGTTCATCTTCGAGCAGCTGTACATCCATCCCCAGGCCGAGCTCTCCATACTGCTCGTGGATGAGCCCGCCATGGAGAAACTCCACATCGAGCTCATGGACGAGCCCGGCTCCACGGACGTGCTCTCCGTCCCGATGGACGAACTGACGCCTGGCACGCCGGACAAGCCCACGCCCCAGGGGATGCTGGGCGACATCGCCATCTGTCCCCAGGTTGCAGAGGTCCAGGCACGCAACGCCGGCCACTCCACCCAGGACGAGATGCTGCTGCTCGCCACGCACGGGATCCTGCACCTGCTTGGCTATGACCACGCGGAACCGGAAGAAAAAGAAGAGATGTTCGGCTTGCAGCGTGAGCTGCTCGCGACGTTCACCGGCAAAGAAGCTCCGTCCGAGACCATCAAGTGATATCCCTGCTCCTTGTCTGCATGGCGCTGGTGTTCCTCGCTGCCGCAGCACTGCTGACGGCCGCCGAGGCGGCGTTCAGTTTCCTTCCGCGCCATGATGGCGAACAAGCACTTCTGAAGAGCCGCGGCACCGCGCTCCGCCGGATCCTGGACCAGCCCATGACGCACATGCGCGCACTCCGGTTCTGGCGCATCTGGTTCGAAACGGCCTCTGCTGTTGCGGTTGCGGTGCTGCTTTACAGCCTGCTGGACAACGTCTGGCTCGCCGGACTGGCCGCGACAGGCATCATGGCAGTTCTCGGCTTCGTGATCGTCGGCGTCTCTCCGCGGCAGCTGGGACGCACGCACTCGGCCGGAGTGGTGCTGTATTCAGCGCCGCTGATCAGGTTCCTCGCTTGGGTGCTCGGGCCCATTCCTGCCTGGCTCGTCAGGCTAGGCAGTGCTGTGGCCCCCGGCGCGCCCGGGGGAGACGAGGCGTTCTTCAGCGAAGAAGAGTTCCGTGAGCTCGTGGACCGGGCCACCGAGTCGGACATGATCGAGGACAACGAAGCCGAACTCATCCAGTCCGTCTTCGATTTCGGGGACACCCTGGTCCGCGCCGTCATGGTGCCGCGCACCGACATCCTGAGCATCGACGCCGGCTCCACCCTGCACCGGGCGATGTCGCTGTTCCTCCGTTCCGGATACTCTCGGATTCCCGTCATCGGAGAAAATACCGACCAGATCCTGGGCATCATCTATCTGAAGGACGTGGCAGCCGCCATCCACGCCCTGGCCCCGGAAGAGGAACCGCCACTGGTGGACGCGCTGGCCCGTGAGGTCCGGTACGTCCCCGACTCCAAGCCCGTGAGCGACCTCCTGCGGGAGCTGCAGAAGGAGTCCACGCACGTTGCCATCGTCATCGACGAGTACGGCGGAACGGCCGGCCTTGTCACGCTCGAAGACCTGATTGAAGAGCTTGTCGGCGAGATCGTGGACGAATACGACACCGAAAGCGCCGAAGTCGTGGACCTCGGCGACGGCACGTACCGGGTCAGCGCCCGGATGAGCATCGACGATCTCGGCGAGCTCTTCGACCTCGAACTCGACGACGACGAAGTGGACACCGTGGGCGGCCTGCTGGCCAAGGCCCTGGGCCGCGTCCCGATCGTCGGCAGCACCGTGGAAGTCGACGGCGTCTCGCTCCGGGCGGAGCGGCTGGAAGGCCGCCGAAACCGCGTCAGCCACATCATTGCGGCCGCCGTTCCAAAAGGCGCCGTTCCGAACGATACTGACCTTGAAGATCTTCTCGACAAGGCAGAACCATTGCAACAGGGAGTTCCACGTGAGCAAGCAGAATAAGGCCGACGGCGGCGCACCCTCCGGCGGTTTCCACGCCGGGTTCTCGGTTCTGGTGGGCCGGCCGAACGCCGGAAAATCAACGCTGACCAACGCGCTGGTAGGCAAAAAAGTCGCCATCACCTCCGCCAAGCCGCAGACCACCCGCCACACGATCAGGGGCATCGTCCACCGCGATGACGCCCAGCTGATACTGGTGGACACGCCGGGCCTGCACCGTCCGCGCACCTTGCTTGGCAAGCGCCTCAACGAACTCGTCGCCGACACCCTCGCCGAGGTCGATGCGATCGGTTTCTGCCTGCCGGCCAACGAGAAGATCGGCCCGGGCGACAAGTTCATCGCCGCCCAGCTCGCCGCCGTCGGCAACAAGCCCATCATCGCGATCGTGACCAAGGCCGACACCGTGGACCGCCAGGCCCTGACCGAGCAGTTGCTGGCCGTCGCCGCCCTGGGCCGTGAGGTCCTCGGCGAGGACGGCTGGAAGGACATCGTCCCGGTCTCGGCCACCGACGGCTTCCAGGTCGAAACCGTGGCCGACGTCCTGATCAGCCATATGCCGTCGTCGCCGCCGCTCTATCCGGACGGCCACCTGACGGACGAACCGGAGACCGTGATGATCGCCGAACTCATCCGGGAAGCGGCGCTCGAAGGCGTCCGCGACGAATTGCCGCATTCCCTGGCAGTGGTCGTTGACGAGATCGTTCCGCGTGAAGGACGCCCCGAAGACCGGCCGTTCCTCGATGTCCGCGTCAATCTGTACGTGGAGAGGCCGTCCCAGAAGGCCATCATCATCGGCAAGGGCGGCGCCCGGCTCCGGGAGGTCGGGACCAACGCCCGCAAGGGGATTGAGGCGCTGCTCGGCGCCCGGATTTACCTTGATCTGCACGTCAAGGTGGCCAAGGACTGGCAGCGCGATCCGAAGCAGCTGGTCAAGCTCGGATTCTAGCCCCCCTGCCCCCGCCGGGCCCCGCCCGGTCCCTGCCAGGCGCTCCGGCGCCGGTCCCACGGCACGCTTCCGGCGTTTTCCCAGCCTTGGCGACTAAAATAGGCCGGATCCCGTTTTTAGAGGAAGGTACACCCTGTGGTGCTACGCCGCGACAACCGCGCACAGGGGCCAGGCAAACCTGCCCGGCCCGAGCCAGCTGCCCGGCATGCCGAAGACGCCCGCCTGGGCGCTGCCCGGCATTTGAGTATGCGCCACATGCCCCTGTGGCTGAAGGTGACTACCGCCGTCGTCTCCGTCATTCTGATCGGCGGCCTGGCGTTCGCCGGATACTGGTACATCAGGCTGCAGTCCAACATTTCGTCGTCCGCCCTTGGGGCCGGCAACAGCCGCACCGACACTACGGACGACGCCACCGGCAGGCTGCAGATCCTGATTCTGGGTTCCGACACCCGCGACGGCAAGAATTCGAATTACGGCAGCACCGAGGATTCCACCGGCTACGGCAATTCCGACGTCATGATGCTCATGGACATCTCGGAGGACAACAAACGGGTCAACGTCATCAGCTTTCCGCGCGACCTGCTCGTCGACATCCCCAAGTGCACGGACCAGAAGACCGGCAAGCAGTACCCGGCCCGCACCGGCATCATGATCAATGAGGCAATGAAAGAGGCGGGCATCGGCTGCGCCGTGGACACCGTCAACAAGCTGACCGGGATGGAGGTGGACCACTTCATGATGGCCGACTTCAACGCCGTCAAGGAGCTGTCCAACGCCGTGGGCGGAGTGGAAGTCTGCATCAGCGACGCCGTCTTCGATCCCGACTCCCGCCTGCGGCTTCCCAAGGGCAAGTCCCAGGTGAAGGGCGAGCAGGCCCTTGCATACCTCCGCACCCGTCACGCCTTCGGCGACGGCGGCGACCTTGGCCGGATCAAGGCCCAGCAAGGCTTCCTGTCCTCCCTCACCCGGAAGATCAAGGACGACGGCACCCTGTCGGACCCGGTCAAAATGCTGACCATCGCCGACGTCGTGACCAAGAACCTCACCGTCGACAACGGCCTTTCGTCGGTTCCTGCGATGATCACCATCGGCAACCGGCTCAAGAGCATCGATGTCAGCAAGGTGGCGTTTGTCGCTGTGCCGACCGTCCCCGCCACGAACGACCCCAACCGGCTGGAGGCGGCGCAGCCCGCCGCGTCCCAGCTGTTCGCGGCCCTGCGGAAGGACGTCGACCTGACGGATCCCGAGGGGAAGCAGAGCCCCTCGCCGTCGGCCACGCCGAAACCGAGCACCAGTGCTACGCCCTCCGCCACGCCCAAGCCGACCAAGCCCGCGGCGCCGTATGACAAAACACTGCAGCCGGTGACCGTGGCCAACGGGTCGGCGGTGCCTGCACGGACGCAGGAGATCGTGGAGGCCCTTGCCGCCGGCGGATTCACCCAAGTGGGCCAGTTGGAGGCAGAGCCCACGGCGAAGACCATGGTCTACTACGGGGCCGACTTTGCCGACGTGGCAGCGGACGTCGCGGCACTTTTCGGAATCCCTGCCAGCCAGGTGGCGCCGTCGCCGGGGATCGCCGGAGTGCAGATCTACCTCGGTGCGGACTTCGCCTCGGGCACCAAGTTCGGCAAGACAACGGTTCCCAAGGACATCGTCAACCAGACAGCCAAAGAGGCAACCTGCCAGACGGCCAACCCCGAGCTGATCGTTCAGTAGCGCCGCTGGGCGGAGGCGGAGCGTAACCGCCCCCAACTAAAAGTGCCGGGCCAACCAACGGTTGGCCCGGCACTTTTTTGCGAATTCACCAGATGTTGACGCGTTCCTCCGGGGACATCCACATTCCATCCTCTTCGGAGACGCTGAAGGCGGCATGGAAGGAATCCAGGTTTTTGGCAATGGCGTTCGTGCGGAACTCGTTGGGGGAGTGGGGGTCCGTGGCCAGCCGCCGGATGGCTTCCTCCGGGCGGATCACCTGCCGCCAGCCGGCAGCCCAGGAGGCAAAAAAGCGCTGCTCGCCCGTCAGCCCGTCCAGCACCGGCGGTTCCTGGCCGTCGAGGCTGAGGCGGTACGCCTTGTGGGCGATGGTCAGGCCACCAAGGTCGCCGATGTTCTCGCCGAGGGTCAGCTTTCCGTTGACGGTATGCCCCGGCGCCGCAGAAGGAGACAGCGCATCGTATTGGGCCACGAGCCTGCCGGTCAGGGCCTCGAAGGCCTTGCGGTCGTCCTCGGTCCACCAGTTGCGGAGTTCCCCGGTGCCGTCGAACTGGGACCCCTGGTCGTCGAAGCCGTGGCCGATCTCATGCCCGATCACGGCTCCGATGCCCCCGTAGTTGACGGCGTCGTCAGCGTCCGCGGTGAAGAACGGCGGCTGGAGGATCGCCGCCGGGAAGACGATCTCATTCAGCATCGGGTGGTAATACGCGTTGACCGTCTGCGGGGTCATGAGCCACTTGTTCAGGTCCACGGGCTTGCCCACCTCGTCCAGGTGGCGGTCGACATCGGCGTTGTGAGCACGTTCAACGTTGCCGAGCAGGTCCGCAGGATCGATCACGACAGCCGAGTAATCGATCCACTCCTCGGGGTAGCCGATCTTGGCGCGGAAGGCGCCAAGCTTGCGCAGTGCCTCGGCTTTGGTGTCCTCGCCCATCCACGCCAGATCCGTGATGCTCTGGCGGTAAGACTCGATCAGGTTGGCGACGAGGCTCTGCATCCGCGCCTTGTGGCTCTCGGGGAAGTGCCGGGCAACATAAATCTGGCCTACGGCTTCTCCGAGTCCCGCCTCCACGACGGCGACTCCCCGCTTCCAGCGGTCCTTGTTCCGGGGTGTGCCGCTGATTTTGGTCCCGTAGAACGCGAAATTGGCATCCACGAAGGCGGCGGACAGGTAGGGGGCTGCAGAGTTGATGACCCGAAGCGCCAGCCATTCCTGCCAGATGGGCAGGGACTCCGAGACCAGCAGGGCGGCTGCGCCGGCGAAAAAGTCCGGTGTGCTGACCACGAGCTCCTGGCGCTTTTCGGGGACGATGTCCGCCGCGTCGAACCAGGTGTCCAGCAGGGGGAACAGCTCATTGGCCTGGTCAGCGGACTTCGGGTTGTACGTCTTTTGCGGGTCGCGGAGTGTGACGTTGTCCCAGTGGTGCGAGGCAAGGGCGGTCTCCAGGGCCACCACACGGGCCGCTGCGCCCGCCGGATCGGCGATGCCGGCCATGCCGAACATCGTGCCCACGTACTCGCGATAGGCCTGGACTGTCGGCGCGAACTTCTCTTCACGGTAGTAGGACTCGTCGGGGAGACCCAACCCGCCCTGGCCGGTGTACAGCAGAACGCGTTCGGGGTTGCCCGCATCCGGGGCCGGGTAAATGTAGAACAGGCCGGATACATCGGCACGGAACAGGCGGCCGGCCAGGGCAATCAGTTCGCCAACAGTGGACGTGGCGAACACTTCGGCCAGCCGGTTCCGTATCGGGTCCATGCCCTTGGCCTCGATGGCGGCCTCATCCATGAAGCTGTTGTAGAGGTCGCCGATCTTTCGCTCGATGCCGCTGGCGGAAGCCCCCTTGCCTGCGGCCTCCTCGATGATTTCCTTGACGGCCAGCTCTGCCCCGTCGCGGAGCGCGGTAAAGGTTCCTTCCAGGGGACGGTCGTCCGGGATCGTCGTGCTCTTAAGCCATGCCCCGTTCACATGCTGGTACAGGTCGTCCTGCGGCCTTACGCTGTGGTCAATATTGGACAGGGCGATCCCCGAATGTGGCACAGGAGCTCCTTCGATGACGGGCTGCGGCCGGCGCTGGCACCGGTGCAGCGTCTGCATGGTGGACGTTGCTGGAGGTGTTGCTCCTTCATCTTACGCACCCGTGTTACTGTGAAATGGTGCGCGCAGAACTGCTTCTTCTTAGCTGCCGCGGCGAGGCCTCAGACGCGATCTAGCGCAAGGCCCACCCTCGTCGCGGAGTTTGTGTTGCCCGGCCACCCTTTCAAACAGGAACCACAGAAAAGGCCCCGATAGTAATGCGAAACGCACAGAAGCCCTCAGGAATGCCGGTCCACCGCTACGTACCGTTCCAGGACCAGATCACCGTCGAACTGCCGGACCGCACCTGGCCGGACAAGGTCATCACCAAGGCCCCCCGCTGGTGTGCCGTGGATCTGCGCGACGGCAACCAGGCGTTGATCGACCCCATGAGCCCGGCCCGCAAGATGAAGATGTTCGAACTGCTGGTCCGCATGGGCTACAAGGAAATCGAGGTCGGCTTCCCGTCCGCCTCGCAGACCGACTTCGACTTCGTCCGGCAGCTCATCGAAGGCAACCACATCCCGGATGACGTCACCATCCAGGTGCTGACCCAGGCCCGCGAGCACCTGATCGAGCGGACCTACGAATCCCTGGTCGGCGCGAAGCAGGCCATCGTGCACCTGTACAACTCGACGTCGGTCCTGCAGCGCCGTGTCGTTTTCAACCAGGACGAGGACGGCATCCTGGACATCGCGCTCCAGGGCGCACGCTTGTGCAAGAAGTACGAGGAAACGCTGGCGGACACGCACATCACGTACGAGTACTCGCCGGAATCGTTCACCGGGACCGAACTCGAATACGCCATCAGGGTCTGCAACGCGGTCGCGGACATCTTCGAGGCATCCGCCGACCGCCAGGTCATCATCAACCTGCCCGCAACGGTGGAGATGGCCACGCCGAACGTTTACGCCGATTCCATCGAGTGGATGAGCCGGAACCTGCACCCGCGTGAGGGAATCATTCTCTCCCTGCACCCGCACAACGACCGCGGCACAGGCGTCGCTGCGGCAGAGCTCGGCTACCTGGCCGGCGCCGACAGGATCGAAGGGTGCCTGTTCGGCAATGGCGAGCGGACCGGCAACGTTGATCTGGTCACCCTGGGGCTGAACATGTTCGTGCAGGGCATCGACCCGATGATCGATTTCTCCAACATCGATGACGTCCGGCGCACCGTGGAGTACTGCAACCAGCTGCCGGTGGCGGAGCGGGCGCCCTACGGCGGAGACCTCGTCTTCACCGCGTTCTCCGGTTCCCACCAGGATGCCATCAAGAAGGGGTTCGAAGCCCTGGAAAAGGACGCAGCCGCAGCAGGCATGGACGTCAGCGATTTCACCTGGCAGGTCCCGTACCTGCCGGTCGACCCGAAGGACCTGGGCCGAAGCTACGAGGCCGTCATCCGCGTCAACTCGCAGTCCGGCAAGGGCGGCGTCGCCTACCTGCTGAAGAACGAGCACAGTCTCGACCTGCCGCGCCGTGCCCAGATTGAATTCTCCGGCGTCATCCAGCGCCGCACGGACACGGTGGGCGGCGAAGTCAGCGGCGCCCAGCTGTGGCAGCTCTTCCAGGACGAGTACCTGCCATCCGACTCGGCCGACCGCCAGTGGGGCCGGTATTCCCTCGGATCGGTCAAGACTGAGACCGATGAAGAGGGCTCCATGACGCTGCACACCACGCTCACCGTGGACGGCGCCCAGGTCCGGCGCACAGGAACCGGCAACGGCCCCATCGCCGCGCTCCTGGACATCCTCGGCCAGGACGGCGTGGATGTCCGGGTGCTGGATTACAGCGAGCACGCCCTGTCGGAAGGCGGAAACGCCCGCGCCGCCGCCTACGTGGAATGCGCGGTCGGCGAGCGTGTTCTCTGGGGCATCGGCATCGATCCGAACACGAGCATGTCCTCGCTGAAGGCAGTCATCTCGGCCGTGAACCGCGCCGTTCGGGACGCCCAGGCCTGAGAGTCCTGACAGGTGCGCCGCCGCTTTCCTCCGGCGGCGCACCTGCAACCCGGAAAGCAGGGTTTTCCGGCAGACAGTGCGAAGATTAAGCGTGGTCCAACAGTCATTTGCAGCGCGTGCCTACCGCGATGATGCCGTGGTGCTGCGCACCCACAAGCTCGGCGAGGCGGACCGCATCATCACGCTGCTGACGAAGCATCACGGGCAGGTGAGGGCCGTCGCCAAAGGCGTCCGGCGCACCAGCAGCCGCTTTGGCGCCCGCCTGGAGCCGTTCATGGTGGCGGACTTACAGCTCGTGTCCGGCAAGACCCTGGACATTGTCACCCAGGCTGTTGCCAAGGGCGCCTACGGCGGGAACATCGCAGCCGACTACGGCAGGTACACGGTGGCTGCGGCCATGACGGAGACCGCCGAAAAGCTGACAGACGTTGACGGCGAAGCCGGAACCGCCCAGTACAACCTGCTCGTCGGCGCCCTGGCGTCACTCAGCCGCGGGGACCACACACCGGAACTGATACTGGACTCCTACCTCTTGCGCGCCCTCGCCACTGGAGGCTGGGCTCCCAGCTTCACCAACTGCGCGCGCTGCGGTGCGGCCGGGCCCCACACCGCGTTCTCGGCTCCGCTCGGCGGCATGGTCTGCAGCGACTGCCGGCCGCCGGGTTCACCGGCCCCGGCCGCCGAGACGGTCACGCTGCTGGGCGCACTGCTCACCGGAGACTGGACGACGGCGGATTCCTCGGTACCGCTGCACCGGCGGGAAGCCGCGGGCCTCGTGGCCAGTTATCTGCAATGGCACCTTGAACGTGTCCTGAAATCCCTCAAACTTGTGGAGCGTACCTAACAGTGTCCTTGGGAAAGAAGACCACTCCTGCCCGTCGCCGGACCGCCCCGGTGGTTCGCCCCTACCCCCATCTTTCGGGAGCAGTTGCTCCGGCGATCCCGGCCGAGTTCGTGCCGCAGCATGTGGCGATCGTGATGGACGGGAACGGGCGGTGGGCCAACCAGCGGGGGCTGCCCCGCATTGAAGGCCACAAGGCAGGGGAGCCCGCCCTGCTGGATGTCGTGGCCGGGGCCATCGAGCTCGGCATCAAGTACGTCACGGTCTATGCATTCTCGACGGAGAACTGGCGGCGGTCCCCGGAGGAAGTGCGGTTCCTGATGGGATTTAACAAGGACGTGCTGCGGAGGCAGCGGAACCAGCTGGACGAATGGGGCGTGCGGGTGCGCTGGTCCGGCCGGCGGCCCAAGCTGTGGGGGTCCGTCATCCGTGAACTCGAGGAGGCCGAGGCGTACACCGCCGGAAATAGCACGTGCACGTTAACCATGTGTGTTAATTACGGCGGCCGCGCGGAGATAGCGGACGCAGTCTCTGCCATTGCCGAGGAAGTCGCCGCCGGCCGGCTTAAGCCGGGTGCCATCACGGAGAAAACCATCCAGAAGTACCTCGACGAACCGGACCTGCCCGACGTCGACCTTTTCCTGCGCAGTTCCGGCGAGCAGCGGCTGTCCAACTTCATGCTTTGGCAGTCTGCGTACGCGGAGTTCGTTTTCCTGGACACGCTCTGGCCGGACGTGGACCGCCGCACCCTCTGGGATGCTGTGGGAATCTATGCACAGCGGGACCGCCGCTACGGCGGCGCGGTGGATGCCGCGAAGAATCCGGTGGCCGCCGCCAACCAGCCGGGGTAGGACTTCAGCGGCACGGGGGAGGAGCTGTCCTGTTTACCCGTTCCCCTTCGGTCACGGCAGCCGGCCGTCGAAGGTTTCGTCCTCCGCCGCGTAGCCGCGAATCCACGTGGCCAACCGCCGGTACGCGTCCGTGCGCACCTCGGTACGGGACAGGAAGACGTCGTGCAGGGCGCCGTCGATGCGTTCCACGGTCACGCTCCGGCCCAGCGAGAGGGCACGGACGGCGATGACGTTGACGTCCAGCACGGCGTCGGTCCTGCGCATTGCCTCGGTCCAGAACGGACCGTTGGCGCTGGCACCGGAAATCACGACCAGAATGGGAACCTCGATGCGGAGGCCGCGGGCAACCTGTGTGTGGCCGGCAAGGACGGCGCTCAGCCAGCCGGCCCGGACCGGGAAGGCCATGGGGGGCCGGTACTTGTCGTCCAGGGTCCATTCGCCCTCGGCCGAGCTGCTGATGCTCCGCCAGTAGAAGCCACGCTCGGGCAGCCGGAGCACAGCTTCCGGCCGCAGCCGGGCGAGGGGTTCGACCATGGTCCGGGCGGCCCTGCGGACCAGCGAGCTGCCGTGCATTTCCAGCCAGGGACTGTTCAGGACAAGCTGCGAAACCCTGCCCGGGTTGCGGCTCACCCACAGGGCTGCGACAAGGCCGCCGGTGGAATGTCCCATCAGGACAAGCGACATGGGCGCCGTGGGCCGCACGTCCGAAATCATGCTGAGTGCGGTGTCGATTTCCGCGTCATAGTTCCCCAGATCGGCAACGTACCCGCCGTGCGTAGCGGGCTGCAGGCTGCGGCCGTGGTTGTGCATATCCAAGGCAAAGAACTCAAAGCCCTGGCCATCCCAGAAACGTGCCAGCTCCGCGTTGAAAAAATAATCACTCCAGCCATGGAGGAAAAGCACCGCGCGGTGTTTGGCTGCCGGCCCAACATCTGCGGTGCCGTCCTTCTGCGGGGCATAGCGGACGAGCGTTGCGGTGCGCGTGACGCCGTCACTGCCGGTGGCATCAAAGGCACAGGACTCGAAGCCGCTGCCCAGGATATCGCTCTGCCACTCCATGGCACCAGCCTAGACTTTCCGGTCAGGCCCCGCGGCCGCAGCCGCGGCGGCAGAAGGCGCCTCCGCCGTGGCGCGCAGCCTTGTGTCGGGGCTGGTTTGGTCTCCACCGCCGAAGACGGAAAACTAGAGGCATGCGCGTATATCCGACTTTCTTCAGGCTGGCCTTTTCATGGATGGACGCCGAACGCGCCCACAAAATCGGATTCAAGGGCATCCGCCTGGCCCATACCACCGGCGCCGGGCGCCTGCTGGCACGCTTTACGGCCCCGCCCGCATCCCTGCAGACGAGCGCTTTTGGGCTGACGTTCCCGTCGCCGTTCGGGCTGGCCGCCGGCTTTGACAAGGAGGGCCACGGTATCGAGGCCCTGACCGAACTCGGTTTCGGCCACGTCGAGGTGGGGACCATCACCGGCCGCGCCCAGCCTGGCAACGAAAAGCCGAGGCTTTTTAGGCTTATCGATGACCGGGCAGTCATCAACCGGATGGGGTTCAACAACGACGGCGCCGCGGCGGTGGCACCCCGCCTCAAGTCTGCCCGGGCTGCCCTCCAGCGGCGGCATCCCAAGGTGCGCCCGCTCATAGGGGTGAACATCGGAAAGAGCAAGGTGGTGGAACTTGAGGACGCCGCGGAGGACTACCTGATCAGCGCGCGCAGCCTTGCTCCGGCAGCGGACTACCTGGTGGTGAACGTCAGTTCCCCGAATACGCCGGGCCTGCGGCTCCTGCAGAACGTGGAAACGCTCCGGCCGCTCCTGGCAGCGGTGGGGGAGGAGTCCGACAAGGCGGCCGGACGCCACGTGCCGCTGCTGGTCAAGATCGCCCCGGATCTCAGCGATGAGGATGTGGACGACGTCGCGCGGCTTGCGCTGGATTTGGGCCTGGACGGCATTATCGCCACTAATACGACCATCGGACGCACAGGCCTCACGGCGGAGCCGGAAAGGATTGAAGCGTGCGGCGCGGGCGGCCTCTCGGGTGCTCCGCTGAAGGCCCGTTCACTGGAGGTATTGCGCCGGCTCAAAGCCGCCACCGACGGCCGGCTCACGCTGGTATCCGTGGGCGGCGTGGAGACGCCCCGGGATGTCCAGGACAGGCTGGACGCCGGTGCCACCCTGGTCCAGGGGTACACGGCCTTCCTTTACGAGGGGCCCTTCTGGGCAGCGCGCATTAACAGGCAGTTGGCAAAAAGCCGGCGCGGGGCCTGACACTGCCCCGTCCGGGGCGTCCGATAGGGACCAACAGCAACGCTGTCACGGGAATGCAGCAGCCCCCGGCGGTAATACCGCCGGGGGCTGCTTCATTCTGAATCACGGCCGGGAACAGGGCCCGGAGAAATCGGAGGGGTTCACGACGGGTACTGGCCGCGCCGGACCTGGGGCTTGGGGAGGCGCAGCTTCCGGAACTGCAGGGAGCGCATTGACCCGTACCAGACAGTGCCGCGTTCCACGTCTCCGAACTTCTCGGTGAGCCGCTTACGCAGTTTGCGGGACAGGATGAACACGTCCACGAAGACGGCCAGGAACATGACCCAGAACCCGCCCAGGACGTAAATCATCTGTTCACTCGTGGACGGCACCAGCAGGGAGATGATCACGAAGACCAGTGCGCCGAACATGAGGTACTCGCCGAGGCTGAACCGCGCGTCCACGTAGTCGCGGGCAAACCGTTTCTGCGGCCCTTTGTCACGGATCGGGAGGAACTTCTCGTCGCCGGTATCGAGCGCTTGGCGCATCTTCAGACGCTGGTCCTGGATGGCGGCACGCTCTGCCGCCTTCGAGGCCTTGCGGTCCTCGGGCACCAGCGGCCGCTTGCGGGCTGCCTCCTGGGCCTTGCGCTTGGGCGTGGGCACACCCTTCCCGGCAGCCTCGGCCTGCCGGGAAGCTGCCTCGGCAGCTTGTTGGTCTACTACATCCTGCGCCGCTGGCGCTTCCTTTTTACGTCCGAACACGGAAACAGAATACCTTGCAGGGCCGGACTGCCCGTCATGCGGCCGGACAGGCAGAGCCGCAGGTGACGCGGGCGGCGTGGGGTCGGGGCGTTATTTGTTGTGGTCTGTGACACAGGTAGTGTTTTGGCCATGACTTCACCATCAGCGGCGACCCCGCAACAATCTGTCGGTTCGGTGGCCGGCGTCGACACGGACGCCCTTCGGAACGCCGTCAGCGCAGCGTTTGGGACCACCATGTCCCAGCTGAAAGACCTGGTCAGTATTCCCGGTATTGCCTGGCCGAGTTTCGATCCCGCGCACCTTGACCGCAGTGCCGAGGCCGTTGCCGCCCTCGTGCGGGGCGCCGGCCTGGGTGACGTCCGGATACTTCGTTGCGACAAGGAGGATGGAACCCCCGGGGGGCCGGCCGTGGTTGCACGCCGCGAAGCGGCGGACGGCAAGCCGACCATCCTGCTCTATGCCCACCACGACGTCCAGCCGCCCGGCGATCCTGCGCTGTGGGAGTCAGAGCCGTTCACCGCCGTCGAACGCGACGGCCGTCTGTACGGTCGCGGGGCCGCTGACGATAAAGCGGGCATCATGGCCCACATCGCAGCCTACGGAGCCGTGACCCAGGTGCTCGGCGAAGAATTCGGGCTTGGTGTGACGCTTTTCTTCGAAGGCGAGGAAGAAGCGGGCTCACCGACCTTCCGGACGTTCCTGGAAACACACCGCGAGCTGCTCCGGGCCGACGTCATAGTGGTGGCCGACTCCAGCAACTGGAGGGTGGGGGTTCCGGCGCTCACCACCAGCCTCCGCGGACTGATCGACGGAACCATCGACGTACAGGTCCTGGAGCATGCAGTGCACTCCGGGATGTACGGCGGACCCGTGCTGGATGCGCCCACACTGCTGTCCCGCCTCATTGCGACCCTCCACGATGCCGAGGGGAGCGTGGCCATTGAGGGTCTTGTGGGCCGCGACGAAGCCACCGTGGACCTGACCGAGGCGGAATTCAGGGCGGACGCCTCTGTGCTCGACGGCGTGAAGCTGGCAGGCAGCGGGAGCATCGCATCGCGGATGTGGACCAAGCCGGCACTTTCCATCATCGGCTTCGATGCGCCTGCCGTTGACGTAGCTTCGAACACACTGCTGCCCAGGGCACGTGCGAAGTTCAGCCTCCGGCTGGCCCCCGGCCAAGTGCCGGCAGACGCCATGGAGGCAGTCCGCCGCCACGTCGAGACCCACGCGCCGTTCGGTGCCAAGGTGCTCTTCACGCCCGGGGAGAGCGGCAACGCCTACCTCACGGACCGGAGTTCGGCTGCTGCGGCATTCGCCATGTGGGCGCTGGGGGAGTCGTGGGGCGTACCGGCAGTGGAAATGGGCATCGGCGGTTCCATTCCGTTCATTTCTGACCTGACGGACCTCTACCCGGAGGCCCAGATCCTGGTGACGGGAGTGGAAGACCCAGATTCCCGGGCCCACTCGGCCAACGAGTCACTCCATATTGAAGACTTCCGGAATGCAGTCGTGGCCGAGGCGCTGCTGTTGGCACGCCTCAACAGCGAGGGTCTCGGCTGACCTCACGGGTCCTGACGGTTGCCTGGCGCGGCCATTGCGGGAACAAGTCGGGGATGGCCACGGTTACGCCTGCAGTTAGAGCTACGCGTCTGATCGACGTAGCATGTAGCTATAGCCCATACCGTTTCCGTAGGGGCAGGCACCGTGCATGCGGGGCCGCCAGGACCGTCGTTAGAAGGTAGGCCAATGAGCACTACGACCAATGAAAACAGCACCGAATCCACCGGCACGGCCAGTGCCGAACTGGCGAGCCACGAGGTTCAGCTGACGGACGTTGCCGCAGGCAAGGTCCGCAGCCTCCTTGAGCAGGAAGGCCGTACCGACCTCCGCCTTCGCGTTGCCGTGCAGCCGGGCGGCTGCTCCGGACTGATTTACCAGCTCTACTTCGACGAGCGCCTCCTCGAGGGCGACGCCGTGCGCGACTACGACGGCGTCGAGGTCGTTGTCGACAAGATGAGCGTGCCGTACCTCAGCGGCGCCAGCATCGACTTTGAAGACACCATCTCCAAGCAGGGTTTCACCATCGATAACCCCAACGCAGGCGGATCGTGCGCCTGCGGCGATTCATTCCACTAGCGGGCCCGCTTGCCCGTCCAAAACGCTGTGGCGGGGSCSGGGATAAMCGGCGCCGCCACACTGCGCGGACATGTGGGCGAAAACGCGCGGGGAGCGGTAAGCTCTACACCGAGTAGTAAAACCTTTAGTGTGCCCGGGATGCCATAGGCCGCCCTGGCAACAGCAACAAGTAGGAAGGGCCGTCTGTGAGTTCGCAGAACCGAACCGGCAGCCGACGCAAAACGATCACTTCGATCTCTGGCTTGGCAATTGCCGGCGCGTTGGTTTTGACTGGATGTTCGTCAGAGGTAGAGAAGGGGTGGCTGCCCACTGAGCGTGGCACCACCAGTAACACTGACCGCATCATGGACCTCTGGGTCAACTCATGGATTGCCGCACTCGTGGTGGGCATTATCACCTGGGGCCTGATTGTCTGGTGCATCGTGGCCTACCGCCGCCGCAAGGGCACTGTCGGATTCCCCCGGCAGACCAGCTTCAACCTGCCCCTCGAGGTCTTCTACCTCACCATCCCGCTGTTCATGGTCCTGGTGTTCTTCTACTTCACCGACCGCGACCAGCAGGCCATCGACGACCGCTCCAAACCGGCCGACGTGGTAGTGGACGTCCGCGGCAAGCAGTGGGCCTGGGACTTCAACTACAAAAAGGGCGACGTCGTCACCGAGGACCTTCACGAAGCCGGTGTCCAGGCACACCTGACCGGCGAGGCCGTCGACAAGGAAAAGCTCCCCACCCTCTACCTGCCTGTCGGCAAGTCGGTGGACCTTGAACTGAACTCACGCGACGTTATCCACTCCTTCTGGGTACCTGCCTTCCTGCAGAAGCGGGACATGATCCCGGGCAAGACCAACTTCATCCGCTTTACGCCCACCAAAGAGGGCACGTATGACGGCAAGTGCGCCGAGCTCTGCGGCGAATACCACTCCGAAATGCTGTTCCGCGTAAAGGTGGTCTCCGAGTCCGAATTCCAGGCGCACATGAACCAGCTGCGCCAGGACGGCAACACGGGACTGCTCGGCGAAGAGTACGACCGCAACCCCGGCCTGATCGAATCGAAGTAAGGGGAGCGACGTGGCTACTTATACCCAATCCGCACCTGTCGGGACCCTCGAGGCTCCCGTAGTTCCGAAATCCAAGGGACGAATCGTCGTCAAC
Organism: Arthrobacter sp. 05T444; assembly: GCF_056395905.1. Taxonomy (NCBI): domain Bacteria; kingdom Bacillati; phylum Actinomycetota; class Actinomycetes; order Micrococcales; family Micrococcaceae; genus Arthrobacter; species Arthrobacter sp. 05T444. The sequence goes on along the minus strand of NZ_JBFTKK010000006.1, from coordinate 1,202 downwards.
TGGATCACCTCCACTGACCACAAGACCATCGGGTACATGTACCTGATCGCGTCCTTCGTGTTCTTCTGCTTCGGCGGCGTGATGGCGCTGCTGATCCGTGCCGAGCTGTTTGAGCCGGGCATGCAGATCCTGCAGACAAAGGAGCAGTACAACCAGCTGTTCACGATGCACGGCACCGTCATGCTGCTGATGTTCGCCACCCCGCTGTTTGCCGGGTTCGCGAACGTCATCATGCCGCTGCAGATCGGCGCCCCGGACGTCGCGTTCCCGCGACTGAACGCGCTGGCCTTCTGGTTCTTCCTGTTCGGCTCCACCATCGCCGTCTCCGGCTTCATCACCCCGCAGGGCGCGGCGTCCTTCGGCTGGTTCGCGTACGCACCGCTGTCCAACACCACGTTCAGCCCCGGCATCGGCGGGGACCTCTGGGTGTTCGGCCTGGCGCTGTCCGGTTTCGGCACCATCCTTGGCGCGGTCAACTTCATCACCACCATCATCTGCATGCGCGCCCCGGGCATGACCATGTGGCGCATGCCGATCTTCACCTGGAACACGCTGGTCACAGCGATCCTGGTTCTGATGGCGTTCCCGCCGCTGGCCGCAGCACTGTTCGCCCTCGGCGCCGACCGCCGGTTCGGTGCGCACATCTTCGATCCGGACAACGGCGGGGCCGTTCTGTGGCAGCACCTGTTCTGGTTCTTCGGCCACCCCGAGGTGTACATCATCGCGCTGCCGTTCTTTGGCATCGTCTCCGAGATCTTCCCGGTATTCAGCCGCAAACCGATCTTCGGCTACAAAGGCTTGGTCTACGCCACGATCGCCATCGCTGCTCTCTCCGTGACCGTGTGGGCGCACCACATGTACGTCACCGGCTCCGTGCTGCTGCCGTTCTTCTCCTTCATGACCATGCTCATCGCGGTACCCACCGGCGTGAAGTTCTTCAACTGGATCGGCACCATGTGGCGCGGATCGATCACCTTTGAGACCCCCATGCTGTGGAGCATCGGCTTCCTCATCACGTTCCTCTTCGGCGGCCTCACCGGCATCATCCTGGCCTCGCCGCCGCTGGACTTCCACGTCTCGGACTCCTACTTTGTGGTGGCGCACTTCCACTACGTGGTGTTCGGCACCGTGGTGTTCGCGATGTTCGCCGGCTTCTACTTCTGGTGGCCGAAGTGGACAGGGAAGATGCTCAACGAACGGCT
>NZ_JBFTKK010000005.1:0-217449 GCF_056395905.1 Arthrobacter sp. 05T444 | reverse complement strand
GAGGCTGCCCCGGCGATGATGCTGATGGATTCGCCCTTGCTCTTGACGAACGAGTTGATGGCCGGGTTCGGGCCGATGTAGGTCGCGTCGATGGCCCCGGCGTTGAGCGCCTCGATGGCCGCCGGGCCGGCGTTGAACACCTGCGTGGAGAGTTTGGTGCTGCCCAGGTTGTCCTTGATAAAGCCCTGATTGACGCCCACCAGGGCAGCGGCGTGCGTGATGTTGCCGAAGTAACCCAGCTTGAGCTCATGGGCGGGTCCACTGGGGGCCGCTGGCGCAGCCGACGCGTTGGAATCCCGCGATACGGCAGAGGCAACAATGGCGCCCACACTGATCAGCAGGACCAAACCAAGGGCCAGGGCGATCTCCAGGGCACGCCTGCGCTGGGGCCCCTGGCTCTCGCCGGCCTCAATGCGGGTCATGCCCGGCCTGGAACTAGTCATGAATTCACCATAGGGAGTGTCATAAACAGGGTTCAATGGGCCGGAAACGGGGGGTCACGCGCGTTCATCTAGCGTCACATTCGGACGGGGGCCAGCCTTCGCACCTGACCATCCTCCGCTGCCCGTCCTTTCGGTGGACCCAGGCCTAAGACAGATAGCCGTCGGCCGCAGCCAGGGCGTCGTCCAGGATGGCGAGGCCCGCGGCGGCGTCGGCGTCGTTCACGTTTAGGGGAGGAGCGACATTGACGCGGTTGCCCATAGTCAGCGGCAACAGACCCCGATCCAGGCACGCCTTGACGAAGGAGACCATCGGCGCGTTCGCCGCGCCAGTGGCTCCTGTCGGCACGAGCGGGTCTCTGGTCAGCCGGTCGCGGACGAGTTCGACGGTCCAGAGGCCGCCGATGCCGCGAACATCCCCGACACACTCATGCTTCGCCGCAAGCTCACGGAGTCCTGGCCCAAGGACGTCCGCGCCGAGGCGTGCTGCTGCAGCGACGGTGCCCTCCTCGTGCATCGCGTTGATGGCGCCGACGGCTGCTGCGCAGGCGAGTGGGTGGCCGCTGTACGTCATGCCCGCGGGGTAGGGGCGTTTGGTGAACATCTCGTAGATCGCGTCGCCGACCAGCACGCCGCCCAGCGGCACGTACCCGGAGTTCACTCCCTTCGCGAACGCCATCAGGTCGGGTGCCACGCCATCGTGGTCGACGCCGAACCAGGCTCCCGTGCGGCCGAAGCCGACCATCACCTCGTCCGCGATGTAAACGATGCCGTGGCGGTCACACAGGTTGCGGACCCCACGCAGGTAACCGGTTGGCGGCACGATGACGCCCGAGCTGCCGATCACAGATTCCAGGACCAACCCGGCGATCGTCGAGGGGCCCTCCAGGAGGATCACCTGCTCGAGGTGGGCGAGCGCCCGCTCGGACTCTTCCTCCGGGGTCCTCGACCCGAACGCCGACCGGTACAGGAAAGGACCGAAGAAGTGGACGGCACCCGCCGCCCCGGTGTCCGAGGCCCAGCGGCGCGGGTCGCCGGTGAGGTGGATCGATGCCGCCGTTGAGCCATGGTAGGAGCGGTAGGCGGCGAGCACCTTCGGTCGTCCCGTGTAAAGGCGCGCCATTCGAACCGCATGCTCGATGGCCTCTGTTCCGCCGGTGGTGAACAGCACGTGCCCGAGGCCCTCCGGCGCGACCTCCACAATCAGCCGCGCCGCCTCGCTCCGGACGTCGGACGCGTGGCTGGGCGCAAGCGTGCACAGACGGTCGGCTTGCTCCTTGATCGCAGCGACGATGCGCGGATGTTGGTGACCGAGGTTGGTGAACACCAGTTGCGAGCTGAAATCCAGGTAGCGCCGTCCATTGGCGTCGACGACATAGCTGCCGGAGCCACCGACAAACGTAGGCACATCGCGCGGCCCCTGCACCGCCCAGGGGTGGAAGACCAGTTCGTCGAGATTCATGACATCCTCCGTTGCTTCAGTGCCGGAATGTTCACCCCTACTGCTTCACCTTGGCACCGCCTTGCAGCAGCGTCCAGAGCACCCCGACGGTGCAGGTTCAGTCGCCCTTGACGTTGACCAGTTGCCGCAGCTTGTGCCTTACCTTGACGAGATCAGCGGAGTCGCGCATGACCTGGTCTATCGGCTTGTAGGCCGCCGGGATCTCGTCGATAAACGCCTCGGTGGCCCGGAATTCAATCCCGTGCATGGCCTCCTTCAGTTCCGCCAGGGTGAAGGTCTTGCGGGCCGCGTTCCGGGAGTATTCGCGGCCGGCGCCGTGCGGTGAGGAATTCAGCGACACGGGGTTGCCCAGGCCTTCCACGACATAGGAGGCAGTGCCCATGGAGCCCGGGATCAGGCCCGGGTCCCCCGCCTCGGCCTTGATGGCCCCTTTGCGCGACACCCAGACGGACTTGCCGTAATGGGTTTCCTGCGCAGTGAAGTTGTGGTGGCAGTTGATCCGTTCGCTTTCATGCACCCTGCCGCCCACCCAGGTGCCGAACTGCGTGATCACCCGGTCCATCATTTCCTCACGGTTCAGCAGGGCGAAGTGCTGGGCCCACCGCAGTTCCTTGATGTACCGGGTGAACTCGGGGGTGCCCTCCTCCAGGGAAGCCAGGTCCGGGTCCGGCAGCGTGATCCGCTTCTCTCTGCTGAACCGCTGCGCCACCCCAATATGGTGCTGCGCGATCTTGTTGCCAACGCCGCGCGAGCCCGAATGCAGGAACAGCCAGACGGCGTCTGTCTCATCCACGCACACCTCGATGAAGTGGTTGCCCGAACCCAGCGAGCCGAGCTGCAACTCCCACTTGGCCACGTACTGGCCGGGATCAAAACCCGCCTTGGCCGCCAGCCTCCCCAGCTCAGCGACGCGGGGTTCGGCAGTGGCCAGGACTTTCCGGTTGTTGTGGCCTGCGGACAGTGGAATGACACGCTCAATGTCCTCGCGCAGCCGCCTCCGGTCCCGGGGCAGTTCCTTCAGCGAGTACTGCGTCCTGACCGCGATCATGCCGCAGCCGATGTCCACTCCCACGGCAGCCGGCATGATCGCGCCCAGTGTGGGAATGACGGACCCCACCGTGGCGCCCTTGCCGAGGTGCGCGTCCGGCATCAGAGCCAGGTGCGGGTAGATGAACGGCAGCCGGGACGTGGCGAGGGCCTGCTCACGCGTCTTGTCATCCAGGATCGAGGCCCAGTTGATGAGCCTGCTATTGATGGTTTCCACGGCTTCCCCTCCGCTGGATGAAACAGGCCGGCTGCGGCCAGGATCCGGCAGGATTCGGAGAAACTATTGCCCACGGACGGGGCTGAGTCAAGGGATTCCCGCACGCGGCCCACGGGCAGGGCCGGTCCTGCGGGGCAGGTCCTGCGGGCAGGCACGCGGGGCGGGGCCGGTCCTGGGGGGCGGGCACAGAGAAGGCCCCGGTCCGGATAATTCCCGGGCCGGGGCCTCAGTCAATGCGAATCAGATGCTGTAGCGCTCGTCCTCGTGGTCTCCCGGGTGGTCGTTGACCAGTCCGGCAGCCAGCGTATTGCCGTCCAGCGGGTCGATCACCAGGAACGCACCCGTGCGGCGGTGGTGCAGGTAGTTCTCCAGCGGCAGCGGGGCGGCGAGCCGGAGCTGCGCGTGGCCGATGTCGTTGAGCTCCAGGCTGGACGCGCCCTCAAGCTTGAAGGTGGCGAGATCCAGCTTGCCGCTGACGCTGCGGACCAGGGCCTGCACGGTGCGCGTGCCGTGCTTGACCAGCACCTTGGCACCCTCGCGGAGCGGCTTCGGGGACAGCCAGCAGAGCGCGGCGTACAGGTCAGCCGAGCTTTCGCGGACAGTGCCTGCGGCGGCGATCGTGTCACCGCGGGCGACGTCGAACTCGTCGGCCAGGCGGATCGCCACGGACTGCGGCGCGACGGCTTCGTCCAGTTCGGCACCGGCGAAGTCGATGCCCGTCACCGTGGTGGTGCGGGGGTCCTGGCCGGGGGTCAGCACGCTGACCTTGTCCCCCACCTTGACCGAGCCCTCGGTGATCTGCCCGGCGTAAGCGCGGTAGTCGCGGTACATCTCCACGTCGAGTCCGCCGGCAACCGCGTCGGGTGCCAGCGCACCCTGCGGCCGGACCACCAGCTGCACCGGGAAGCGGAAACTTTCCAGGTGGCTTTCCAGCTCGTCGGCGGCGGGCAGGGTCTCAAGCACCTCGAGCAGTGCCGGGCCGGTGTACCAGGGGGTGCGCTCCGAGCGCTCCACCACGTTGTCGCCGTCGAGCGCGGAAACCGGAACCACCAGCAGGTCGGTGATGCCGTCAGCGCCGAGGCCGAGCTCCCGGCCCACCTTCTGCACGTCGGCTTCGATCTCGCGGAACACGCTTTCGCTGAAGTCCACCAGGTCGATCTTGTTCACGGCCACGATCACGTGGGCTACGCGCAGCAGCTGCAGCACGGACAGGTGCCGGCGGGTCTGCTCCAGGACACCCTTGCGGGCGTCAATGAGTACGACGACGGCATCCGCAGTGGACGCGCCGGTCACCGTGTTCTTGGTGTACTGCACGTGCCCGGGGCAGTCCGCGAGGATGAAGCTGCGGCGGTCCGTGGCGAAGTAGCGGTAGGCGACGTCGATGGTGATGCCCTGCTCGCGTTCGGCGCGCAGGCCGTCGGTCAGGAGTGCCAGGTCAATGCCGCCGGCCGAGCCGCCAAAGCCACGGTCCGCAGAGGTCCGGGCAACGGCGTCGAGCTGGTCGGCGAGGATCGCCTTGGAGTCGTGGAGGAGGCGGCCCACCAGGGTGGACTTGCCGTCGTCGACCGATCCGGCGGTGGCGAAGCGGAACAGCGAGGCGTGGGCGAGGGGTGCCTCGTCAAGAAGGGCCGCCGCGCGGGCTGTATCGATTTCGGTGCTCATTAGAAATAGCCATCCTTCTTGCGGTCTTCCATGGCGGCCTCGGAGATGCGGTCATCTGCACGGGTGGCGCCACGTTCGGTGATGGTGGAGGCGGCAACTTCGATGACGACGTCGCGCACGGTGGCGGCAGCTGACTCAACAGCGCCGGTGCAGGACATGTCGCCCACAGTGCGGTAGCGGACGGTCTTGGTGATGACTTCCTCATCGGGGCGGGGCTGGGACACTTCGCCCACTGCGCGCCACATGCCGTCGCGGGCAAAGACCTCGCGGTCGTGGGCGTAGTACAGGCCGGGCAGCTCGATGTTTTCGCGCTCGATGTAGCGCCACACGTCCAGCTCGGTCCAGTTGCTGATGGGGAACGCGCGGACGTGCTGGCCAACGGTGTGCCGGCCGTTGTAGAGGTTCCACAGCTCGGGGCGCTGGTTGCGCGGATCCCACTGTCCGAATTCGTCGCGGAGGCTCAGGATGCGCTCCTTGGCGCGGGCCTTGTCCTCGTCGCGGCGGCCGCCACCGAAGACGGCGTCGAACTTGTTGGACTGGATGGCGTCCAGCAGCGGGACGGTCTGCAGCGGGTTGCGGGTGCCGTCGGCACGCTCGGCCAGTTCGCCGCGGTCGATGAACTCCTGGACAGAGCCGACAACCAGCTTCAGGCCGAGGCGCTCAACGGTGCGGTCGCGGAAGTCGATGACCTCGGGGAAGTTATGGCCTGTGTCGACGTGCAGGACCGGGAAGGGAACCTTGCCAGGCCAGAAGGCCTTGGTGGCGAGGTGCAGCATCACCACGGAGTCCTTGCCGCCGGAGAACAGCAGCGCAGGCTTCTCGAACTCGGCGACGACTTCGCGGATGATATGGATTGCCTCGGACTCGAGGGTGTCCAGGCTGGAGAGGCGCGTGGAGGCTGCGACGTCAGTCACCTGGGTGGGCTCCTCAGTTAAGAAAGTGCTCATACGTGTAGTCCGCATTCTGTCTTGTTGGTTCCTGCCCAGCGGCCGGCGCGGGGGTCATCGCCGGGTGCCACCTTGCGGGTGCAGGGCTGGCAGCCGATCGACGGGTAGCCCTGGGAGAGGAGCGGGTTGACGGGAAGGAGGTTGTCATCGGAGTACTGGACCAGCTGGTCGAACGTCCAGGCCGCAACCGGGTTGACCTTGACCAGGCCGTTGGCTTCGTCCCACGTCACCAGGGGGGTGTTGGTGCGCGTGGGGGCCTCGTCGCGGCGGACGCCGGTGAACCAGAGCTCGTAGCCGGCGAGGGTGCGGCGCAGCGGAGCCACCTTGCGGAGGGCGCAGCACTGGGCGGCGTCGCGGGCAAAGAGGTCCTTGCCCAGGAGCCGGTCCTGCTGCTCCACCGTGTTCTCCGGGAGCACGTCCACCACGTTGACGCGGAGGTTGGCGGCCACCTCGTCACGCGTGGCATAGGTTTCCGGGAAGTGGTAACCGGTCTCGAGGAAAAGAACGTCGACGCCGGGAAGCTGGTCCGCCACAAGCGCCGGCAGAACGGCGTCGGCCATCGAGCAGGCCACGGCCACGGCGGGCAAGTCGAAGTTGCGCTCAACCCAGGCGATCACGTCGCGGGCCGGGGCGTCCCAGCCCAGCTCGGCGGCGCCGGCCTCGGCCAGTGCCTTGAGCTCCTCGACGGAGCGCTTGGCCGGGGTTTCAACCGGCTCAACCACGGGGTCAATCCCAAAAGAGGGGCCACGGCCGCCGGGGTCCCCGGCCGAGCTTGCGAGGTTGGGGAGTGGCTGGGGATTCACTGAAGTGCCTCTTCGTCTGCCGCGTGGGCCCATTCGGCGAACGTCTGGCCTTCGGCGCGCTCGGCCACGAACTTGCGGACAACCCGCTCCACGTAGTCCGGCAGGTCCGCGACGTAGACCTTCAGGCCGCGGACGGTACGTCCGAGGCCGGCCTCTTCGCGGTCCGACGAAGCCAGCCCGCCGCCCAGGTGGACCTGGAAACCCGGGGAGGGGTCGCCGTCGGGCGTGGGAAGCATCATGCCCTTGAGCCCGATGTCCGCGGTCTGGATGCGGGCGCAGGAGTTGGGGCAGCCGTTGATGTGCAGGGACAAGGCATTCGGCAGCTGTCCGCTGTCTGCAAGGTCCGCGAGGCGGCGTTCCAGCTCGGCGATCGCAGTGGCTGCGGTGACCTTCGTTTCCACGATGGCCAGCTTGCAGTACTCGATGCCGGTGCAGGCAATGGTGCCGCGGCGGAAAACGGACGGCCGGGCGGAGAGGCCCAGGGTGTCGAGCTCGGCGACCAGCGGTTCCACCTCGTCCTTGGGCACGTCCAGCACAACGAGCTTCTGGTGCGGCGTGGTGCGCAGGCGGTAGGAGCCGCGGGCCTCGAGGGTGTCCGCGAGCTTCACCAGCTGCGCGCCGGAGAGGCGGCCTGCAATAGGGGTGGCGCCGATGAAGAACTTGCCGTCCTTCTGCTCGTGCACGCCCACGTGGTCGCCCGGCGTGGCCGGCTTGGGTGCGGCGGGGCCGTCGGCGAGCTTGTAGCCTAGGTATTCGTCCTCGAGGATCTGGCGGAACTTCTCGGGTCCCCAGTCGGCCATGAGGAACTTCAGGCGGGCCTTGGTGCGCATGCGGCGGTAGCCGTAGTCGCGGAAGATGCTGGTGACGCCGAGCCATACGTCGGCAGCCTGCTCGGGCGTGACGAACGCGCCGAGGCGCTTGCCCAGCATGGGGTTGGTGGACAGTGCGCCGCCGGCCCAGAGGTCGTAGCCGATGCCGAGTTCGGGGTGCTTGACGCCCACCAGGGCGAAGTCATTGATCTCGTGCACCACGTCCTGGCTGGGGTGGCCCGTGATGGCGGTCTTGTACTTGCGCGGCAGGTTGGACAGGATCGGGTTGCCGATGAACCGCTCGCTCAGCTCGGCGATGAGCGGGGTGGGGTCGATGATCTCGTCCTTGGCGATGCCGGCCACCGGCGAACCCAGGATGACGCGGGGGACGTCGCCGCAGGCTTCCGTAGTGGACAGGCCGACGCCTTCGAGCCGGTTCCAGATCTCAGGGATGTCCTCGACCCGGATCCAGTGCAGCTGGATGTTCTGGCGGTCGGTGAGGTCCGCGGAATCGCGGGCGAACTCTACCGAGATGTTGCCGATCACGCGCAGCTGCTCGGTGGTGAGCGCGCCGCCGTCGATCCTCACGCGGAGCATGAAGTACTTGTCTTCGAGCTCGTGCGGCTCAAGCGTGGCGGTCTTGCCGCCGTCGATCCCGGGCTTGCGCTGGGTGTACAGGCCCCACCAGCGGAAGCGGCCGTGCAGGTCCTGGCCCGGGATGGAGTCGAAGCCGTCCTTGGAATAGATCGACTCGATACGCTCGCGGACGTTGAGGCCGTCGTCTTCCTGCTTCCAGGTTTCGTTGGCGTTCAGCGGCGTGGTTCCGTCCACCTTCCACTGGCCGTGAGGCTTTGCGGCGGGGCGGGAGGCACGGGCTGGGCGCGCGGGCTTGTCCGTGGCCGCTCCGGCTAGAGCTGTATCAGTCATGCATCGACTGTAGGGCCGCCCGGAAACCCGTCACAAAGGCCCCGGAAACGCTAAGTCACCTAGGGAAACATTTCGTCATGAATCGCCGAAGGGCCTTGAACAGCCGTCCCGCCTGTGCTTCGGGCTCGCGGCGGAATCACCCCTGCGAAACCAGCCCTGCGGGGCGTCAGGCCGGAACGTCAGTGCCGGGGCGTCAGGCCGGAGCGTGCTGCGCCGCAAGCGCCGCGTCGTAACGCTCCAGCGCGATCTCGGCGAGCACAGGCGACGGCAGCAGCGGTTCCGTCACCAGGTCCGCCCCGGCCTTGGCGAGCTGGTCATGGAAGAAGCCCGGCGCCAGGAGGTACGACGCAATGACCACGCGGCCACCCAGATCCACTGCCCCGGCGGACTCCCCCGCCCCGGCACCGCCCGAGGCCTCCTCGCGGAGCATGGCGACGGCATCGGGGACTGACGGCTTGGCGGAGGCGCCGTAAGCGGGCAGGATCCGGTTGGAGCGCAGCGCGCGGAGCTGGCCGGCGAGCTCCTCAACGCTGAGCGCGGCGTTGGGGTTCGAGGAGCCTGCGGCGGCGAGGACGATCGCGTCGTTGTCGGTGACGCCGGCCTCGCGGAGGCGCTGGTCCAGCAGCGCTGCCAGTCGCGGGTCCGGGCCCAGGGGCGCTGCCGCGATGCTGCCGGGCCGGCTCTTGACGGCCCGCGCGATGTCCACCTTCACGTGATAGCCCACGCTGAGCAGGAGCGGGACCACCACGGCGGAGGGGCCGGCCGATCCGCCGTCGGGGTCCTCAGGAAGTCCGGCCACCACGTCCACAAGATCGGGCTGCTGGACGTCCACATAGGCCTCACGGACGTCGAGTCCCGGGCGGAGCGCCGCGATGCCGCCGCGGAGGGCGTTGACCTCGGCAGCTCCCTGCGCGTTGGACGTCCCGTGGGCACAGGCGATCATGATCGGGCTATTCATAGGGGCTAGCGTAACGTTGGAGCCGCACTGTCCGCCCCTTGAAATAAGCCGGGACGCTCCATGACATTCCCTTTTGACATCGCCCTGGTATGGCTGGACTTGGCCGGTATCTTCTTCTTCGCCGTCTCTGGATCGCTGCTTGCGGCGCGGAAACAGTTCGACATCATCGGTTCCCTCCTCCTCGCGTCCATTGTTTCGCTCGGTGGCGGCGTGATTCGCGACATCATCCTCAACACCGGTCCGCCGGCTGCCTTCACCAACCCGGCCTACCTGGCGCCTCCTGTGCTGGCCACCGTGCTGGTGTACTTCCTGTTCTCCAGCGTCCAGCGCTTCACCTCCCTCCTGATCCTGTTCGACGCCGGCGGCCTGGCCCTGTTCTGCATCACCGGCACGCTCAAGGCACTGTCCTCCGGGATGAATCCGGTTGCGGCCGTCCTACTCGGCGTTACGACGGCGGTGGGCGGGGGCCTGCTGCGCGACATCACCGCCAATGAGGTGCCCCAGCTGTTCGACCCCAAGGACATCTATGCTCTCCCGGCCTTCACCGGTGCCGCGCTGACCACCGTGCTCTGGGTTTCGGGGGCCTTCAATGCGGTGACCGCGTGTGCCGTGGCGGCCGTGGTGTTCGCCTTCCGCGTGGCTGCCTGGCGCCGTTCGTGGCACGCTCCGCTGGCCGTCCGGGGGTGGCACCGGCTGGGGCTGGACTCGGGAAATTCTAGGGGCCGGGATTAGCTAGGATAAGAGCCATGACTGACATGTTCCTCGAGAAGTTCCGCGCGCTTGTTCCGAAGTATCTCGAAGACGAATGGCAGGAAGAAGACGGGCTTCCCGACGCGGAGCTCGACGCGGAGCTCGCCGAACATCAGTTCACCATCCCCCTGGTGCTGCGCGAGTTTTACCTGGCCCTCGGCGGGTGCGAGGACCTCATGGAGGCCTACCACTACTTCTGGGACCCCGAGGAACTCGAGGTTGACGACGAAGGCTTCCTCATGTTCCTCGAGGACGAGGAGGAAAACTTCACCTGGGGCTTCCGCATCGGCGACCTCAGCGTCCCGGATCCCATCGTGTACCGCCGCAACAACGCCCGCGGCCAGTGGAAGAGCGAGGAAGGCACCTTCTCGGAGTTCGTCTTCGACATGTTCGACTGGGCGTTCAACGACGAGGACTGAGGCTCCGCCTCCGCCGGCGCTTCCTACTCCGCCGCCCTCCTGACCTCGAATGACGGTCTGGTGGCAACAACACGCCGTGGCACCTGCGTGTCTCCGAGGACGGACCGGCAAAGAAGGTCACGACGGCGGCACCCCCTCGGGCGCGGCGGGTCACCAGCCGGGCGGGTCACCAGCCGGGCGGGTCACCAGCCGGGGGCGAACCAGCCAGGCGCGAACCGGCCCAGGGCTCGGAGCCGGAGCACCGCCTGGACCTGCTCCACCACGGCCGTGGGGTGGTGCACCACATCGTCGTAGTAGTAGCGCAGGGTGAGGTGGCCGCCAAGCATTCCAACATTGTTCCTGCGATGGTCCTTCTTGACCTGCCGCGGCTCAAAATGCGAGGAGCCGTCCAGCTCCACCACGACACATTCCTCCACCAGGCAGTCCACCTCGCCCACGCCTGGCAGGATGACATGCATCCGGACGCGGAGGCCCGCCCCGACGAAGTGGGTGTGGGCCAGGATTTCCAGCACCGAATCTGCCCTCGGAATGAGCAGGTCCAACACGGCGCGGGCCCTCCCGTTCCTGTTACCGGCAAGCTTTTTCCTGAGGAACGCTGCCGAGATCTGGCCGCTGCCAGTGGCGGACTGCACCAGCACCAGTGCATCCAGCTCCGGCAGGCACCTCAGCGCGTGGAGAAGCACGTCTGCCAGGCCGGCCACAGGATAGGCCGGATGCGGGGCATGAGTGCAGGGCGCGTGGTCAACGACACCCGCCTTGGGAACGCCGTTCCCGCAGCTCAGGTGGAATGCTGCCTCCGGACGCAACGTCCACAGGTTGTAGAAGCGCGCTGCCGAGATGCACGTCAGCCGGGCGTTGGCGCGAAAGGCGGCCAGGACGCCGTCGTCCGCGTTGCGCGTCGCGTAGACGCCGCGAAATGGACGATACAGCTGGCCGGCGCGGACCGCACTGTCGAGCTGGAGACGCCGGAAGCCGGCCTGCAGGAGATCACTGCGCTTGACCGCCCCACCCCTGTGCCGGACAAATCCGAGAAGCTCCATGGAGCCATCGTGGCCAAGGTCCGCGGCGCCGGCTACCGACCGGTGGAACTATGTGGACAATCCCTGGCTGCCGCTCCCGACCTGCTTTCACGCCCGATCGGTCGCGGCGCGCCACCTCGCCGGCGTGTCCCGGGCCCCCACCGTCCGAACAGGGTCACGACGGGAGCAGCAAGACCGTGACAGGCTGGTTAACAGCGGATTTGATGTTTATGACAAAGCTGTCATAGACTCATTCACGGATCCACTAAACGCCTCCGGTGGATCTGATGCGAACGGAGAAACGGCCCCGGTTCCTGGCAGTGTGGCGCTGCAGGGAACCGGGGCCGTTCCGTTTAAGCCCGTGTGGCCAAGCCCTTGTAGCCAAGCCTGTAGCCGGGGACGGAGCTAGCTCGCGCGGTCCACCACGGCCCGGGCGAAGCTGGTCAGCGAGTCCTTCACCACGCCCTCCGGCAGAGGGGCCAGGGCAGCAATCGCTTCGTCCGCCCAGGCCCGGGCAACAACCCACGACTCGGCGGTCACGGGGTGCTCGCGGAGGCCGGCAACAGCTTCGGCGAGTGCCTCGTCCGAGGTGAGGTCGCCGTCGATCAGTTTGAGAAGTTCGACGGCGGACTGGTCGCCATTCGTCGCAGCGCTGCGCAGCAGCAGCACCGGGAGGGTGGGAACGCCTTCGCGCAGGTCCGTTCCCGGGGACTTGCCGGACTTCACCTTGATGCCCGTGACGTCGATGACGTCGTCGGCCAGCTGGAAGGCCACGCCCACCTTTTCGCCATACTCAACCAGGAGCTCCTCGTAGGCTTCGTCGGCACCTGCGAAGATCGCGCCGAGCTGGCCGGAGGCAGCCACGAGCGAGCCGGTCTTGTCCGCGATGACCGAGAGGTAGTGCTCCACCGGGTCCTCGTCGGGGCGCGGGCCAACGGTTTCGTGCAGCTGGCCCAGGCACAGCCGTTCAAAGGTGCGGGCCTGGATTCCCAGTGCGCGCGAGCCCAACTCGGACACCAGGATCGACGCACGGGCGAAGATGAGGTCGCCGGTCAGGACGGCCACCGAGTTGCCCCAGACCTCGTGTGCCGTGGGGGCGCCGCGGCGGAAGGGTGCCGAGTCCATGACGTCGTCGTGGTACAGCGTGGCCAGGTGGGTCAGTTCCACCACCACCGCGGCCTGCACCACGGCGGGCAGCGAGGCGTCACCAAGGTGGGCGCAGAGCAGGGTCAGCAGGGGGCGGATGCGCTTGCCGCCGGCTTCCACGAGGTGGCGCGACGTTGCGTCAGCCAGCGGATCCGAGTTGGCGATGGCTTCGCGGAGTTTCTTCTCCACGCGCGCCAGGTTGTTGGTGATCGCAGGCCCGAGTTCGGGGTCCCCCGCAATGGCCGCGAAGCCTGCCGGCAGCTGCAGTCCGGTGGCGATGGCGGTGGTGTTGAGGCTGGGTTCGGACGTCGGCAGGCCATGCCCGGCGTGCGTCCAGCTGTGGTTCGCGGAGTTGGTCACGGGTTAACCCTAACTTTTTGTTGCGGAAACCGCTGATTTGAGGCCGGACGGCGGCTGGACAGACGAATTGGACGTGGCCGGCACCAGCAGCTCCAGCACCCGGATCACCCGGTCCTCGAAGCCCTTGGCGGACGGGTCGGTCAGGTTGGCCAGCAGCCGGACCACGAAGCGCATCAGCACGGGGAAGGGCATCCCGGTCCGCAGGGCGAGCTTCATCACCGCGGGCTTGCCGATCAGCGCGGCAAATGCGCGCCCCAGCGTGAAGTGCGATCCCCACTGTTCCCGCACATAGTCCGCATACCCCGCGAGGCGGGCATCGGCGTCGGACGCGTTCCAGCCGCCGGAAGCGGGCCGGCTGGAAGCCAACCGAGACGCGTCGATGATGAACTCGGCCGCGAAGCGGGCGGACTCCATGGCGTAGGAGATGCCCTCGCCGTTGAACGGGGACACCATGCCGCCGGCGTCGCCGAGCAGCAGCAGGCCGGGCGAGTAGTGCGGCGTGCGGTTAAAGCCCATCGGCAGCGCGGCGCCGCGGATCTCGCCCACCTGGTTTTCGGGCGTGAAGCCCCACTCGGCAGGCATGCCGGCAGTCCACTCACGGAGCACCTGCTTATAGTCGAGCTTGCCGAATTCCTTGGACGAGTTGAGGATGCCGAGGCCCACGTTGGAGGTGCCGTCGCCCACGCCGAACACCCAGCCATAGCCGGGCAGGAGCTTGCCGTCGCGGCCGGGAAGCTCCAGCCACCCCTCCATCCAGTCGTCGTCGTGGCGCGGCGACGTGAAGTAGGTGCGCACCGCGACTCCGAGCGGGCGGTCATCGCGCTTTTGGATGCCGAGCGACACGGCGGTGCGGGTGGAGTTGCCGTCCGCGGCGAGCACGACGTCGGCGGTAAAGTCGCGCGTCTCCCCCGTCTTGCGCCCGGACTCGTCCAAGAGCGCTGCGCGGACGCCGCTGACGCGGCCGTCCTCGCTGCGGAGCGCTTCGGTGACGCTGTGGCGTTCGAGCACCACGGCGCCCGCGGCCTGCGCGTGCCGGGCCAGCTCCTCGTCGAAACCGAGGCGGGTACGGATCAGGCCATACTGCGGAAAGTCGGACACCTCGGGCCAGGGAAGTTCGATGGAGCGGCCGCCGGCGAGGAGGCGCAGGCCCTTGTTGCGGCGCCAGCCGTCCTCTTCAGGGTGCGGCAGGCCGAGCTTCTGGATCTCCCGGACGGCCCGCGGAGTGAGGCCATCGCCACACACCTTTTCCCGCGGGAAGCTGGTTTTTTCGAGGACCGTGACATCCACGCCGGCCTTGGCGAGGTAATACGCAGCGGTGGATCCGGCCGGGCCTGCGCCGACAATCAGTACGTTCACGGTGTCAACGGGCGCCGCGCGGGATGTTGCGGCGCAGCTTGGCCACCGGCCCGGTGTGGGCGGCGATTGCGGCAGCCCCGCCGTCGGCCAGCGGCTTGTGCGCGCGGTGCACCGCCACGATTCCGCCGCTGAGGTTGCGGTAGGTCACGTCTTCCCAACCGGATTCCTGCAGCCACGCGGCGAGGTGGTCCTGGTCCGGCCAGGCGCGGATGGATTCAGCGAGGTACACGTAGGCGTCCGGGTTGGAGGACACCTTGACAGCGATGGCAGGCAGCGCACGCATGAGGTATTCGGTGTACATCGTGCGCCACAGCGGCACCACCGGCTGGGAGAACTCGGCGATGACCACCTTGCCGCCAGGCTTGGTCACCCGGAGCATCTCGGCCAGGGCCTTCTTGGGCTCGTTGACGTTGCGCAGGCCGAAGGAGATGGTGCTGGCGTCGAAGGTGTTGTCCGCGAACGGCAGGTTGGTGGCGTCACCGGCGATGAAGTCGATGTCCGGGCGGCGGCGCTTGCCCACCTTGAGCATCCCGAGGGAGAAATCGCAGGCCACCACATCTATGCCTGCATCGGCATATGGCTCGCTGGACGTGCCTGTTCCGGCGGCCAGGTCCAGCACGCGCTGGCCTGCCCTCACATCCATGGCTTCCACCACAACCTTGCGCCAGCGGCGGGTCTGCCCCATAGAGAGGACATCGTTAACGACGTCGTATTTAGCTGCGACGTCGTCAAACATCGTGGCTACTTCGTCCGGACGCTTATCCAAGGATGCTCGGTTCACCCTGACAATCTACCTGAATCTACCGTTTTGTATTTGCCGCCACGGGTAGGAACAGGCAGCTTCAAGTACCGGAGAGTACTGTTGATCCATCATGACCAGAACGCTCCGCACCTTGACAGTCCCTTTGGATGGAGAATCGACTCCCGGGGGGCTGCCGTCGTATCTGGTGCGGGACGATGTCCTCTGCTGGACCCGCC
The DNA here is from genome assembly GCF_056395905.1 of Arthrobacter sp. 05T444. Lineage (NCBI taxonomy): Bacteria > Bacillati > Actinomycetota > Actinomycetes > Micrococcales > Micrococcaceae > Arthrobacter > Arthrobacter sp. 05T444. The sequence goes on along the minus strand of NZ_JBFTKK010000005.1, from coordinate 202,149 downwards.
GCGAAGCCGGCCTTGTGGGCTTCGGCGAGGTGGCACGGTTCACGGCCACCGGCCCGGAGCGCTTCCTGGAGGCCGACATCTGGTGGCGTCACCTCGTCATCGAGGCGGACATCACCGACCACGTCGAATGCCCGGGCACCGGCCCGGTGGCCTTCGGCTCGTTCGCGTTCTCCAAGGTTTCGGCCCACGAGTCGCGGCTGATCGTGCCGGAGATCGTGGTGGGCCTCCGTGACGGCCGCACCTGGCTCACCCAGATAAGGGCCGACGACGGCGAACTCACCGAAGAGGGCGCCCTCGCCGCACTGAACGGGTGGCTGGAGGCGTCCGAGCCCGCCGCCCCTGGTTCCTCCGCTCCTGGTTCGTCCGCTCCGACCGCCTCCCGGGGTACCCCCGCTGCCTCCCGTGGCGACGTGCCCGCTGAGGCGGGGACCGCCGTCGGGCGTTCAGAGACTGCCACCCTGCAGACCGGTTCTCTGAGCGAAGAGGACTGGATGACCGCGGTCGCCGCCGGGGTGGCCGAAATCCGCACCGGCCGGCTGGAGAAGCTGGTTCTTGCCCGGGACGTCGTCGCCACAGTCCCGGACGGCGTTAACGCGGCGGAAGTGCTCCGCGAGCTCGCCGTGCGGTACCGCGAATGCTGGACCTACGGAGTGGACGGACTGGTGGGTGCCACGCCCGAAATGCTGATCCAGGTGGAAGGCCGCACAGCGCAGGCCCGCGTCCTGGCGGGAACCCTGGACCGCCGCGACGCTGTCGGCGAGGCCGGGCTCCCGCTGGACTATGCCGAGCGCGTGCTGGCTGGCTCCGAAAAGCAGCGGCACGAGCACGAGATCGCGATCCAGTCACTGACCACGCAGCTGGCGCCATTCTCGGAGGCGATGAACGCGCACAGCGAACCGTTCATCCTGGAGCTCCCGAACGTGTGGCATCTGGCGTCGGACGTCAAGGCGGAGCTCACCGAGGTGGAGGGGCACGTCCCCACGTGCCTTGCCCTGATCAACGCGCTTCACCCCACGGCGGCGGTGTGCGGCACGCCAACGCAGGTGGCCGGTGCCCTTATCCGCAAACTCGAACACCTGGACCGCGGGCCGTACGCCGGGCCTGTGGGGTGGCTCGATGCCGCGGGGAATGGCGAATGGGGCATCGCCCTGCGCGGAGCCGTCATCGAATCGCCGAACACCGTCCGGTTATATGCCGGCTGCGGAATAGTCGAGGGATCGCATCCCGAGGCCGAGCTGGCGGAGACGTGGGCCAAGTTCCGTCCGATGCTGGAATCGCTGGGCATCAGCAGCTAGGGCTACCGTCAACGCCAGGTTGGGACTGGGCTATGCGGGCGGGGTGGCGTAGATTGGCAGAGTCCGGGATTCCAGACACGTGACGGTGCCAAGGTCTTGAAATCCGGTGTGATTTAGTTGTCCAATGGTGAAACTAAGTTTTCTGTGATGCACATCTCTTATTCAGAGATACACTATGAACCGCTTTAGACCCGCATACTCCTGCAACAAAAGGTAAGAAACATGCAGCTCAAGTCCCTTGCCACGGCCAAGCTCAGCGCCAAGGCCGCCGCAATCCTCGCTGTCGGGGCCCTGAGCCTCACCGCATGCGGCGGGGGCGGCTCGGCTCCCGCGGCAAGCAGCAGCACTGGCAGCGTTCAGCTCATCAACGCCGGCAAGCTCACTGTCTGCTCGGACATTCCCTACGAGCCGTTCGAATTCCAGAAGGACGGCAAAAACGTCGGCTTCGACATGGACATCGCGGCCGAGCTCGCCACGGATATGAAGGCCGAGCTCAACGTGGTGGACAGCTCCTTCGAGGCTATCGAAACCGGGACGGCCCTGACCCAGTGCGACGTCTCGATCTCCTCCATCTCCATCACGGACACCCGCAAGTCCGTCATGGACTTCTCCAACCCGTACCTGAACGATGACCTGACCCTGGTTGCCACCGAGGCGTCCGGCATCACCAACATCGACAGCGCCAAGGGCAAGAAGGTGGGCGTCCAGCAGGCCACCACCGGTGCGCAGTACGCCAAGGACAAGGGCCTCGACGCGCAGCAGTTCGAGGACACCGGACTCCTGGTCCAGGCCCTCAAGGCAGGCACCATCGACGCCGCGCTCGGCAACCAGTCGGTTCTCGGCTATGCCATCAAGGACGATGCCAAGATCAAGCGCGTCGAAAACTACGCCACCGGTGAGAAGCTCGGCATCGCCATCAAGAAGGGCAACACCGCCATGGCTGATCAGGTCAACTCGACCCTCAAGCGCCTGGCCGACGGCGGCTCCTTGAAGAAGTACGAGACCACCTGGTTCGGCGAAGCAGCCAAGTAAGCCAGCGCTTCGGCCTGAGACCTACGCAGCCGGGGCCCCGTTCAGGATCTGCTCAGCAGTCCGTGCGGGGCCTCAACTGCGCAAAACGAATGTGAGCACACCATGGCAATGACCGCACGTCAACGAGCCAAAGTCAGTCTGTACATCCAAGCCGGAATCTTCGTCGTGGCCGTGTCCGCACTGATTCTGGCAACGGACTGGAAGACCGTCGGCAACAGCGTCTTCAACTTCGGCAAGATCGGCCCGATGTTCCCCGGAATCATCCTCGTCGGCCTGAAGAACACCCTGATCTACACCGCGCTGGCGTTTGTCGTCGGCCTGTCCGGCGGCCTCCTGCTGGCACTCATGAAGCTGTCCACCTTCCCCCTGTACCGCTGGATTGCCACCGGCTACATCGAATTCTTCCGCGGCGTGCCGGCGCTGCTGGTGTTCATTGCGTTCGGCTACGGCGTGCCACTGGCCTTCGGCGTTTCATGGGACGTCAACATCGTGGTGATGGTTTCCCTCGGCATGGTGGCCTCCGCCTACATCGCCGAGACCCTGCGCGCCGGCCTGCAGGCCGTTCCGAAGGGACAGATGGAAGCCGCGCGGTCGCTCGGCATGCCGATGTGGCGGGCCATGGTCACCATCGTGATCCCGCAGGCCTTCCGGATTGTGCTGCCGCCGCTGACCAACGAGGTCATCCTGCTGACCAAGGACTCCTCGCTGATCTACGTGCTGGGCCTGACCGCCTCGCAGTACGAGCTCACCAAGTTCGGCCGTGACGGCATCTCCAGCCTCGGCGCGGGCCTCACGCCGCTACTGGTGGCCGGTGCGTTCTACCTGGTGATCACCATCCCGCTGAGCCTCCTGGCCCGGAAGTTCGAAAGCCGCTCCGCGCGGACCAAGCGATAGGCAGAGAAGTCATGAACGACGTCGTAATTCCCTCCCGCAACCACACCGGGTCTGTCCATGCCGCCGGGGTCTCCATCAAGGACCTGCGCAAGTCCTACGGCTCCAACGAGGTCCTCAAGGGCATCAGCCTGGACGTTGCCCCGGGCGAGGTTGTCTGCCTGATCGGCCCGTCCGGCTCGGGCAAGTCCACGCTGCTGCGCTGTGTCAACCTTCTGGAGCAGCCCAACGAGGGCACCATCCACGTGGGCGGCTTCGAGGCCACCGACCTGGACGTGGACATCGACAAGATGCGCCGCAAAGTGGGCATGGTGTTCCAGCAGTTCAACCTGTTCCCGCACCTGAATGCGCTGCGCAACTGCACCGTGGCGCAGACCAAGGTGCTCAAGCGCTCCCAGGCCGAGGCTGACAACGTGGCCCAGGCCAACCTTGACCGCGTGGGGTTGGGGCACCTCGCCGACCGCTTCCCGGACCAGCTGTCCGGCGGCCAGCAGCAGCGCGTGGCCATCGCCCGGGCGCTGAGCATGGACCCCGAGCTGATGCTTTTCGATGAGCCCACGTCCGCTCTGGACCCCGAGACCGTGGGCGATGTCCTCTCTGTCATGCGGAACCTGGCCAAGGAAGGCATGACCATGCTCGTGGTCACGCATGAGATGGGATTCGCCCGGGAAGTCGCCGACCGCGTGGTCTTCATGGACGGCGGCGTGGTGGTGGAGGAAGGCGTGGCCGAGCACGTCATCAGCTCGCCCACGCAGGGCCGCACCAAGGAATTCCTCAAGCGCGTGCTGGACCCGACGCACATCGAGATCGCAGAGTAGGCTTCTTCGCTGCGCTTCTCGCTTGACGCTGCGCAAATGCCCTGACGCTACTGGAATTCCGGTAGCGCCGGGGCATTTGCGTGTCACGGGGGAATTTGCGCATCCGCTGAACGGGCACGACGGCGGGGCACGCCGGCCGTCGCCAGCTTCCGTTCCAGTCGCCCGGGGGTCATTAGGTCCGACCAGATCCACCGGACAACGGCACGACCGGTCGCCCGGATCCGGTCCTCCCTGTACTTTTCATTGACCACGGCTTGGGACGGGCTCCGGCCTTGGAGGTACTCCGGCTTCAGGTACTTGTCGACGCCGTCGAACTCGCCGGCAACCCGGACGCCGCGCCAGTAGTAATCTGCGTAACTAACGAGCCCATCCGCATCACGGACCTCGTACTGCAGGACCGGCGGCTCAAAGCCCTTAATGCTCATGAGGGCACGGCCGTACGACTCTCCCGCTGAACCAGAAAGCGGATCCGCAAAATCAACGGCCGCCGCGATCCTGCGGGCGGCCGCGGACGTGTAGTTTCCCTCGACACCAGCCAAAAGCGCTTCCTTGGACAGAGCCGGTAACCCCTTCCCCTTGTCCGGCCTGAGCACGTGGTCCGGCGGAACGATGGCCTCGGCAAAGGACGTGAACGCCGCGAGATCCAGCACGGTGCGTACCCGTCCGGTGACCAACAGTCCCTCGCGCCGGACCGCCGTCAGGCCAGCCGGATCCGCGTAGTGCCGGCGGACACCGGCACGGGACCGGCCGCCGTCGTTCTGGAGAGTCAGGGCATGCACCACTTCCTGGCGGCCAACCGTGGGGATGCCCCAGACGCTGGCTGCGGAATGGCGGGCAAACACCGTGGGTGAACCGCAGGTTTCCGCTGCGGCACTCACCCGTAGCCGCTATTGCTCCCAGGGTTTGAGGGCATGCCAGGCGACCCCATCCACGTACACGCCGTGCCGGATCCTGACCAGCGCACCGGCATTGGAGCGCCGCGCGAGGTCCTTGGGTGTCAGCCCCTGCTGTATGTGATCGCGGGCGAGAATCAGTCGCGGCAGTTCGGTCATGGATGGAACAATCGCAGCTTTGGGCAGCGCCGAACAGCGGCGATCGGGGCTATGTGGAAAATCCGGCCGACGCCCTTTGACGACGCGCACCTTGCTCCGCGACGCGCACATTGCCCCGCGCCCATGGAATTCCCGTAGCGTCAGGTATTTTCCGCGTCGAAGGGCGGAAAGCTAGTCCGCAAGCACGCCCGCCACGGCCGCGCTCACTGCCGCCTTGATCCGTGCGTGCAGGGCACGGAGGTCGTGCCGGTCGGTGCGCACCTCGATGATGGTGCGCCCGGCGAAGGGTGCGGCAAGCGCTTCGGCGAGTCCCGCCGTCGTACTCACCGCGCAGTGCCCGACGCCGTACGCTGCGGCGAGTGCCGCAATGTCCACTGAGTGCGGGGTGCCGAAGAGGCGTTCGACGGCGTCTCCGTAGCCGCCTGCCTCCGCCACCGCGCCGTGCTCCAGGAGGCTGAAGATGGCGCCGCCGGAGTCGTTGAGCACCACGATGCGCAGGTCGGGCTGAGCTTCGTCGGCGCCGAGGAGGAGGCTGCCGGCGTCGTGCAGGAAGGTGACGTCGCCCAGCAGCAGGGTGGTTTCCTGGTGGCCGCCGAGCGCGATGCCGGTGGCGGCGGAGATGGTGCCGTCGATTCCGGCGAGGCCGCGGTTGGCGAAGACTGTGGCCGACGGTCCGGGGGCGGGCTGGCCGGCGAGGTCGGCGTCGCGGATGCCGTTGGACGAGCCGAGGACCAGTTGGCCGCGCGAGTGCTGCCAGACGAGGGCGCCGACGGCCGGGCCGGTCGCCGCTTCGGCGTCGGCGAGTATGCCGTCTATGGCATGCTGGGCGGCGGCCCCCGCAAGCAGCCAGGCGTCGAGCCACGCCGAGGAACCGCGGCCCGCGAACTCCGCCAGTTCGGTCAGGCTTGTGATCGGGGTTTCGCGGCGGCGGCCCGGCTCGTGCCAGGCCACCGGGACGGGCTCGTACAGGGCGGCGGGGATGTCTGCCCGGGCCAGCAGTGCCGAGACGGGCCTGGAAAGTGTGGGACGTCCGAACACCACCGCGCGTTCGATCGGCTGCGCTGCCTCGGGGCCGAAGTGCTCCAGCAGCAGCCGGTACGGGCCCACAGCGTTCGGTCCGAACCGCGAGTTGGACGACGGCTCGGCCAGCAGGGGAAGGCCGTGCGCGCGGGCGAACGCCTCGGCGACCGGCCCGGCGTCGTGCCCTGCGAGCACTACTGTGCGGCACTCGGGCAGATCTGACGTTGTGTGCGTCAGGGTCATGGTGAGCGGCTCGGTGCCGATCCGGAACGTGCCGTGTCCGCGCTGTTCGGGCAGCCGCTCCCCCGCCTCCGGGACCAGCGGATCGCGGAACGCAAGGTTGAGCTGCACGGGCCCGGGCGGCGAGTCCTCGAAGGCCCCCGTGGCGGCGGCGAGGGCTGTGTCCACGGCGCGCTGGGGGCTGTCGCCGGCTGGGACGTCGACGGCGAAGCGCACGTGCTCGCCGAAAAGGTCCAGTTGGACGGTGGTCTGGTTTGCGCCGGTGCCGCGCAGCTCCTCCGGCCTGTCGGCCGAGAGCACGACGAGCGGCACAGCGGCGTGGTTGGCTTCCATGACCGCAGGCAGGAGATTCCCGACGGCGGTCCCTGAAGTGGTCAGGACAGCCACCGGAGCGCCGGTGGCCAGGGCAAGGCCCAGGGCGGTGAAGCCGGCGGAACGCTCATCGATCCGGACCAGCAGGTCCACCCTGCCCGCCGCCGACGCTTCCGCCAGCGCGTACGCCATGGGGGCCGACCGCGAACCCGGTGCGACCACCACGTACCTGACACCGCCGTCGAGCAGCGCGGCGACCGTGATTCTGGCCGCGGCCATCGATGTCAGACGGCTTTGGGGGCCGGCCAGCGGGGTGGAGTGCGTCTCGCTGCCCTGGCCGGCGGGCGGGGTGGAGTGCGCTGGAATGCTGACGCTGCCCGCACGGGCCTGCCTCGTAGGTGCCGCGCTGCCGGCGACGGGCCCTGTGGGCCTGGAGATAGCGGGCGCGGAAGGCTCGGTTTGGTCCTCGGAAGTCACCGAACCAGTCTGCCACCATCCCAACCCTCCCGCAGATCCCGCCCTCCCCCGCCACAGGACCTGCGAGAGGGTCGGCCAGAAACCCACAGAACCTGCGAGAGGGTCGGCCAGAAAGCCACAGGACCTGCGAGAGGGTCGACCAGAAACCCACAGGACCTGCGAGAGGGTCGACCAGAAAGCCACAGGACCTGCGAGAGGGTCGGGAGCGGAGCCCCTACGCGCTCTTGCGGAAGACCTGGATCACGGACGGCCGCGGTGCCCGGACCTGGCCGCGCTTCGGTGTGGCACCGGCAGGCACGTAGTCCGGGAAGTACGAGTGCGGCGCCTCGAAGGTGCCTTCCTCGCCCGGGTGCTGCACGGAAACGAAAACAGTGCGTTCGTCGTCGTGGACGATGGGGCCGCACGTTTCGGCGTCGCGCGGGACGGCGAGGAACTGCTCCACGCGGCCGCGCTCGGTGCCTTCCAGGGTGACTTTGAAAAGCCCGTCCGCCTTGCCGATCCCGGAGGGGGCGCCGTCGGTGGAGATCCAGAGGTTGCCCACGGAGTCGAAGGCCAGGTTGTCCGGGCAGGAGATCGCCGAGACCTGGTCTGCCGGGAAACCGGAGAAGTAGGTGACGTCGCCGGTAGCGGGATCACCGCAGACCATCAGCAGGTTCCACGTGAACTTCGTCGAGGTCTGGTCGCCGTTCTCGGTGATCTCGACGATGTGGCCGTCCCGGTTTTCGTTGCGCGGGTTGACCTCCGTGGCGCCTTCCTTGCCCACCTTGCCGCGGTCGGAGTTGTTGGTGCAGGCCACGTAGACCTTGCCGGTGTGCAGACTCGGCTGGACGTCCTCGCAGCGGTCCATCTTGGTGGGGCCCACCTTGTCCGCGGCCAGTCGCGTGTAGACGAGCACTTCCTCCACGGACATCCCGGCGACCTTGGACTTCCCGCTCACCACGAGGGGCAGCCATTCGCCGGTGCCGTCGAAGGAACCGTCGGCCGGAACCGAACCGGAGCCGTCGATCTGGGACGCCGGTGCGTCGCCGGTGAACTTGGCCACGTACAGGTCGCCCTCGGAGAGCAGCGTCATGTTGTGACGGCGGTTCCCGTCGATGAACTTGTTCTTTGAGACGAACTTGTACAGGTAGTCGAAGCGCTCGTCGTCGCCCATGTAGGCCACAACGTGCCCGGACCTGGCCACGATCACGTTGGCGCCTTCGTGCTTGAAGCGGCCCAGGGAAGAGTGCTTCTTCGGGGTGGAGGTGGGGTCGAACGGGTCGACTTCCACGATCCAGCCGAAGCGGTTGGTTTCGTTCTCGTAGCCGGAGTTGTTGGCGTCGAAGCGCGGGTCATCAAGTTCCCACTGGCGGGCCGTGGGCTTGTTGGTGAGGCCGTAGCGCTTATCGGCGGCGGACGTGCCCGGGGCGACGAAGTAGCCGTTGAAGTTCTCCTCGCCGGACAGGACGGTGCCCCACGGCGTGGTGCCGCCGGAGCAGTTGCCCAGCGTGCCGTTGATCCAGCGTCCGGCCGGATCGGCAGTCGTTTTGACGAGGAGGGAGCCGGCGACGGGCCCCGTCAGCTCGTAGCGGGTGCTGTTAAGGTACCGCCGGTTCAGGCCGGCGCCCTTCACGTAGCTCCACGGCTGGTTCTTGTTCTTACGCTCCAGCTCCACCACGGTCAGCCCGTGGGCGGCGGCACCGACGGCCCGCATCTCGGCGGCCGGCATCGTGGCCGGGAACATGATGTTCTCGTTGGTGTACTCATGGTTGGCGAAGAGCAGGGCGCGGCGGCCCTTGCTGCCCGGGATCTCCAGGATGTCCGAGTAGTCGTTGTTGTAGCCGAACTGCCGCGACTGTGCAGCGGCGGTCTGGTTCGTGAGATCGAACGCGGGGGCGTCGTTGAAGATCGGGTCACCCCAGCGGATGACTGGCTGCCAGGTGAAGCCTGCCGGAACCGTCACGGCGTCGACGTCGGTGCCGATGGAGGGAATGGCGGTGAACTGAAGCTTGGACGTGCCCGCGCGGCCGTAACCGTTCGTCGCGGCGGCCGACAGGCCGGTCCCGCCGTCGGCAACGGCAGTTTCGGAAGAAGTCAGGGAGCCGCCGAGTACGACGGCGAGAGCACCGGCGGCGCCGAAGCCCAGGGCGGCGCGGCGGGACAGGGTGGTGGACGCGATGTCACGGAAGTAGCTGTTGGAGCTGGTGTTGCAGACGTCGCCAGCGCAGGCGTTGTCGCACTTCAGCGCACAGGTGACGGGGCTGCGCTTGCCTTTGGTGTGGCCGAGCATAGGCAGCAGGGCAAACTTGCGCCCGGGGATTTCAGACATGGAGAGACCTTCCAAGGTATGAGATGCGGTCCCGGCCACCCTTCCAGCGAGAACTAAATGTGAGAGGACGCTCTGGTTAAGATCCGGTGAACTTACAGACCTGTAAGTTCATGTTCGCGGCGCAAGAAGAAGCAACTACCGGGCGCCGGCGGGTCAGCTGATCCGGGCAGGGTTGAGCTTCAGCCGGCGCAGCAGCTGGGCGTTGAGGGCAACGACGATCGTGGACAGGGACATCAGCACCGCGCCGGCGGCCGGTGAGAGCACCACTCCCGCGAAGGCCAGCACACCGCCGGCCAGCGGTACGGAAATGATGTTGTAGCCGGTGGCCCACACCAGGTTCTGCCACATCTTTCGGTAGCTCGCCGTGGACAGATCCACCATGGACAGCACAGACCTGGGATCGTTGCCGGCCAGGATGACGCCTGCTGATTCCACGGCCACGTCCGTGCCGGCGCCGATCGCGATGCCCACTTCCGCCCTGGCCAGCGCCGGCGAATCGTTGACGCCGTCGCCCACCATGGCCACCTTCAGGCCGCGGCCCTGCAGCTCGGCCACCTTCTTGTCCTTGTCCGCAGGGAGCACCTCGGCGAATACCTCGTCGATGTCCAGCTCGGCGGCCACGGCCTGTGCCACCTGCCGGGCGTCGCCGGTGATCATGGCCACCCGGATACCCCGGTGCTGAAGTGCGGAGACAGCCCGCCTCGATTCGTCGCGGACGGCGTCCTCAAGGCTCACCGCTCCGAGAATCCTGTCGCCCTCCACCACGTGCAACACCGCCGCCCCGCGGCCCTTCCAGCGGCTGGTGGCTTCAGCCAATTCTCCGGTTTCCGCAATGCCTAGCTCCCGGAGCAGCGCAGGGCCGCCCACCTGAACGAGGCGGCCGTCCACGGCGGCCCGCACGCCCCTGCCCGTCAGCGACGTGAAGTCAGTGGCCAGGGGAATACGCAGTCCCTGCTCCCGTGCTGCCCGCACAATCGCCCGGGCCACGGGGTGCTCGCTGTCCGCCTCAACCGCGGCGGCGAGACCCAGCAGCTCTTCCCTGCCCACGCCGTCCGCGCCGGCCGCATCCTTGAGTTCCGGTTCGCCCCTGGTCAGCGTCCCGGTTTTGTCGAACAGCACGACGTCGATGGTCCGCATGCTTTCCAGGGCCATCCGGTCCTTGATCAGCACGCCGACGCGGGCGGCCTGCTCGGTGGAGATGGCGATGACCAACGGGATGGCCAGGCCCAGGGCATGCGGGCAGGCGATGACCAGCACGGTGACCGTGCGGGTAACGGCGTCCGGAACGCTGCCGAGCAGGGTCCAGACAATGAACGTGATGACGCCTGCGCCTGCTGCGAAGTAGAAGAGGAAGGCCGCAGCCCTGTCGGCCAGGGCCTGCGCTTTCGACGACGACGCCTGCGCTTCCGCGACCAGCCGCTGGATGCCGGCCAGCGCCGTGTCGTCGCCGACGGCAGTGATGCGGACGCGGACGGAACTGTCCGTAGCTACAGTCCCGGCGACCACGGGGTCGCCCACGCCACGGGGAACAGTCCTGGACTCGCCGGTGATCATGGATTCGTCGAATTCAGCCTGGCCACCGATAATCGTGCCGTCCGCGGGCATCCTGGCTCCGGAACGGACCAGCACGGTGTCGCCGCTCCGGAGCTCCAGGACGCTGACGGTTTCGGTGCCGTGGCCGGTGATTCGCTCGGCCTCGTCCGGCAGCAGTGCCGCTAGCGCGTCGAGCGCCCCCTGGGCGGAACCGAGGGCGCGCATTTCGATCCAGTGGCCCAGCAGCATGATGGCCACGAGCAGTGCCAGCTCCCACCAGAAATCGAGGTCAAATCCGCCGATGCCCAGGCTCGTGGCCCAGGAGGCAGCGAAGGCGACGCTGATGGCCATGCCGATCAGCAGCATCATGCCGGGGCGCCGGGCCTTGAGTTCGGACAGGCCACCGTTGAGGAAGGGCTGGCCACCGTAGAAGAAGATCACTGTACCCAGCACTGGCGGAATCCATGTGGATCCGGGGAACTCGGTCGGCATGTAGCCGAGCAAGTCCCCAAACATGGGGCTGAAGTAGACGACGGGAAAGGACAGGGCAAGGCTGAGCCAGAACCTGTTCTTGAACATGGCAGTGCTGTGCCCGGCATGCTGGCCGTGCGTGTGCACCTCATGATCGCCGTCCGGCCGCGTGGCATTCATCGCGTGGTCCGAGTGGCTTTCGGTGAGGCCGTTGGTTCCGCGCCCTAAATGCGCGTGAGTTGTTGCGTCTGATCCAGGCATTTCAGTTCGTTCCTTCACGGAAAGAGGTGATGAGGATGCTGGGGTTGAACGGCTGTAACGGCCCGGGACGGGAGGCCTGGACAAACCACTTCACTGACAACACGATTAACATACCCCCGGGGGGTATGTTCGTCAAGGACCGCCGGTCACTCGATCTCCGCGTAGGCGCGGCGCAGCCGGGCTAGCCACCATTCCCTCCTCTCCGAAGAGGCGGCGTACTGCTCCAGCAGCCCCTGGTCGGCGAAGGCCTCACGGAGCCGGATGGCGCCGTCGTCGGCCACCAGCGGATCAACGGTGACGTCCCCGGCCAGGAGTGACACCGTCCCCAGGCCGCACGCGTAGGGCAGCTCCGGCAGGGCGGCAGCAAGCGCAAGGCCCGCACGGATTCCCACGGACGTGTCCAGCGCGGAACTCACCACGGCGGGCATCCCGGCCTGCGCGACGATGCTGAGCGCACGCCGCACTCCCCCCAGTGGCGCCACCTTGACCACGATCAGATCGGCGGCGCCGGCGCGGGCCACTTTGAGCGGATCGTCTTCCTTGCGCACGCTTTCGTCGGCCGCGATCAGCACCGGAATACCCGCCGAGCGCAGACTGCGGCGGACCTCGGCAAGGCCCTCGATGTCCGGCGCCGGCTGCTCCGCGTATTCCAGCCCGACGCCGGCCAGCCTGGTGAGTGCTTCCACGGCCTCCGGAACGTCCCAGCCTCCGTTGGCATCCACACGGATGGCGGCGTCCGGCAGTGCGGCGCGGACCGCGTCCACCCGGGCGGCGTCGTCGTCGAGGGTCTGCCCGCGCTCGGCGACCTTGATCTTGACGGCGTCCACGCGGCCGAACCGGGCCAGGATTTCCGGCACCTGCGCGGCGGGGACCGCCGGCACCGTGGCATTGACGGGGATGCTGGTCCGGAGTGGCTCCGGGAAACCACGCCAGCCGGCCTCAATGGCGGCGGCGAGCCACCGGGAGGCTTCGGCGTCGCCGTATTCCGGGAAGGCGCCGAACTCGCCCCAGCCTACGGGTCCCTTTAACAGGAGCGTTTCGCGTTCGAGGATGCCGCGGAACTTCACCCGCATGGGCAGCACCACCACGTGGGCGGCGCCGATCAGCTCCTCAACAGGGGGCATGTCGCCCGGAGAACGCAACGCCGGCGCGGAAAGCGACGGAAAATGGGAAGGCCCGGGAGGCCGTTCGGCAGGCATGGCTTCACTGTACCGGTGCCCCAAGCCGCCGCCTCAGCAGGAATCACGCTATGTGGACAAGCCTCCCGAACGAGCCGCGTCCCTCACTCCGGTCGGGTGGCATGCCCCAGAATGTGAGCCACCGGCGGGGCGAGCGGATGACCGGAGAAACCGAAACGCTCGTTGTCCTTCACCTGAAATCCTGCAGCACTGATGGCCTCCAGCGTGTCCCTGTTGGGGTGGCAGCCGCCCGCCACCCGCTGCCAGCCGGGCGCCAGCACGTCCTCCGCCGCGGCAATGATCCGGCGGCTGGAGCGGACATGCTCGTAAAAGGCCAGCGTTCCACCCGGGCGCAGCACGCGAAAGACTTCCGCCAGGACGCCTGCTTGGTCCGCAACGCTGCACAGAACCAGGCTGCAGACCACCGCATTCGCGCCGGCATCCGGCGCCGGGATGTGTTCGGCCGATCCCGCAACCAGGACAACGGGTACCGGGGCCGAAGCCGCCCGCCGGTCGGCCAGTCCGCGCAGATAGTCGTCCGGTTCAATGGCCAGGACGTCCGTCACGGTCTCCGGGTACAGCGCAAACGATGACCCCTCGCCGGCCCCGATTTCGATTACGCTTCCTTGCAAACCGGACAACAGGCGCCGGCGGTGGTCGGCGCCTCCTCGGCGGTTCATCCCGACGACGGCCCGTGCGTATGCGCGGGCAAAGCGGGGGTGCTGCAGTCCAGCGGGACCTTCCGGGCTCTGCGATGTCATTTGACTGAGCTTTCTTTGAACGACGCCGGCCCCCCAACGTCGTGGGGGGACCGGCGGCTTTTGGGGCGGCGCCCTGTTGACGAGGGAGCCGCGATTGAGACCTAGCAAATTGTGTGGTGCAGGAATGTTGTGCAGGAATGTTGTGCAGAAATGTTGTGCAGAAATTAGGAGGGAAACCGAGAAACGGCCTTTTGGGCCTGCAATTGGGCGCGTTGCCGTTATGGCCTGGGAAGTCCGGGCCAGATCGCGACCCCCAAGACCGCAATCCAGCCGACGGGCAAGTGCCACGACAGCAGGACGAGCCGCTGCACCCCAATGCAGCAAGCCTAAACCTTCAAAAACGGCGGCACCGCCGCTGCACCCAAGACCCAAAGGACCCACAGAGATCCAAGGATCCCAAGGCTCCTAGGAACCCCAAGCGCCGAAGGTTCCTAGGGAACCGGCTGCGGCACCCCAGGGACGTCCCCCGGGACGTCGTCGTCGATGTCATCGTAGACGTCGGCGGCCAGATCCGCCTCGACGCCGACGCCGAACCGGGCAATCACTGTGGTCCCCCGTCCGGGAGCCGACATCACCTGCAGGGTCCCGCCGGCCTCGCAGATGGTGTCCCGCATGATCCGCAGGCCGAAGTGGCCCTCGGGTGATCCCAAGCTCTGGTCAAAACCGCAGCCGTCGTCGTGGATCCGGATTTCGGAGCGTTTCCCGTCCTGCCTGAGCTGGAGCTCGGCGTTGGCCGCTTTGGAATGCTTGGCCGTGTTGGCCAGGGCCTCCCGCGCCACTCGGTAGAACAGGGCGGCACGGTCCCGGTCCAGCTCGCACTTGGCCGGAAGCTCGAGCGCGAGGCTGATTCCGCGTTCCTCAAGTGGATCACCCAGTCTGGCAAGGGCGCCTGACAGGCCCAGCCGGTTGAGGTCCGGCGGGTAGAGCTCGCTGGTCATCGCGCGCAGGCTCCGGACGTTATCCTGCAGGATCCGCCGGGCATCAGCGAAAAGCTGGCGCTGGCCTACCGGACCGTGCAGCTCCTCGGATTCCAGCACGTAGGACAAACCCGAGAGGTCCTGGATCACTTCATCGTGCAGGTCACGCGCAATCCGCTGGCGTTCCAGTTCCGAGGCTTCAATGGCTCGGTGCAGGAGGCGGCTGCGGGCGGCCTCATAGGCCTGGATACGCTTTGCGAGCCTAACGGCCGGGAAAAGTTGTGCCAATTGCAGCACGCCCAATGCAAGGAGGAAGGGCGGCGCCATGCCGAACAGCACCGCAGTCTGCTCCAGGCGGACAGCACCGACGTCGTAGTAGGCCTCGAACACGAGCAGCTCACCGTTGGGTGCAGTGACGGGAACGTAGACCTCAACCAATTCCTCGGTGGAGGCTCCCGGCGAACTGACCTCGTCCTTCTGCATATCCAGGTTGGCCGGCACATCCTGGCCGTTCAGCACCTCGGCGGCCTCCCCGGGCAGCTCGAACGTCTGCCCGATCAGCTTGGGGTCCTCCGAGTAGACGATGCGCCCGTTCTTGTTCCAGAGCCTGATTTCAAAGACAGACCGGTCATCCATCCAGGGACGAAGCCGCGCATCGAGGCGCGCCACCGCGGCCGGGTTTCCGGACAGCACTGATTTGTCCAGGAGCGGCCCCACCACGTTCTGCGCCAATTGCTCCGTGGAGTGCTCCGAATTCTGCAGCGCATGTCTTTCGGCCTCGGACCAGATCCAAAAGGCCACTGGCGTGATAACCACAACCAGGGCCACCAGACCCATGAGCAGGAAACGACGGACGGCCTTGAAGACTTCGGAACGCTCGGATGCCGGCGATTCCAGCGGACGGAACAGTACAGGCCTCCGGAGGGATGGCCTAGCCATTGGACGGCTGCTCGAGCATGCCGCGCCGTGAAGCTTCCATAACCGATTCGAGCTGAGAATGGGTTCCCAGCTTGGCGAAGATTGCCTTCACGTAGCCCCGGCAGGTGTTGAGCGAGATGTCCAGCTTGCTTGCCACTTCCTTTGAACCGTGACCGCCGGCCATCAGCCTGAGCACGTCCAGCTCGCGCGGCGTCAGCACCGGACCGCCCGGCTCCACTTCGCGGACAGCCGCGGCGGGCTTCGGAGTGCTCATGCCCAGCTGTGCGACCAGCGACGGGTGAACAACCATGTTGCCGGCCCGTGCGTACCGGAGCGTATCCAGGAGCGTGGACAGCGAGCCGCCCTTGGGAAGGAAGGCGCAGATGCCCATCGAGGCGGCTGTGCGCAGCGCCTCCGGAGTCGGGTCGCCGGTCAGCATCACGATCCGCGTCTGTGGAGCATCCGCCAGGATGCGGGCAGCGGCGGTGAGGCCGTCGCCGTCGGGCAGGTGGTAGTCCATGATTACCACGTCGGGCTTGAGCGCCATGCTCTGCTCGACGCCGCTCTTGGCGGTGGTGGCCGAGGCCACGCTGCGCAGGTCCGGCTCGCGGTCCAGGGCAGCGGTGAGCAGCTCAGTGAAGGTGCTGTGGTCGTCGATGGTCAGGATGCTGATCTCCCGCATACGCTGAGAAGAAAGCGGGGGAAGCGGTGAATCCCCGTCGGACAGGTCAGCAGCTTCATCATCGCTCACGGCGGTTGCCTGGAGCAGCCGGGCGTGCGCATCGCGCAGAGCCCGCCCGGGCAGGCAGCCGATCTCCTGGTCCATGACACGGCGGCAGCGTCCGTACGCCCGAAGCGCCTCCATGTACTGTCCGGATTCCTCGAGGCCCAGCACCAGTGCGGTCCAGGCCCTTTCGTTGATGGGGTCATCCAGGAGCAGTTCGCTGGCGAGGGCCACGGCGCGCTCCGGCTGGCCCACGGTGACGGCGGCTTCGGCGGCCCGGGCCTTGATGCTGGCCACGCGGGCTGCGTGCAGCGCCCGTTCCTCTTCGGCCCAGCCGGCTAGGAGCTCATCGCCGAGCAGCGGCACCGAGGCGATCTCCAGTGCCTTCTCAAGCATCTTGTAGGACTCCGCGGGGGCGGCGTGTCCGGCCTGCTTCAGGAGATCGTCGAACCGGTCAAGGTCCAGGTCCACCGCGGCGCGGTCAATCAAGTATCCGCCGGTGACGGTCCGAAGCGCTCCGCCCTTGCCTGAGCCCGGCTGCAGGTGGCGCCGCAGGACGCTGACATAGCTTTCGAGGGTGGACAGGGCCTCGGCGGGAGGCTGGCCGTTCCACAGGACGTCGATCAGGTGGTTCTTGGAAACCGGTGTTCCGAGCTTGAGCAACAAGATCTCAAGGACCTGCCGCGGTTTCGGGCCGCCCAGCTCGTGGGATCCGATGACCACGTTTCCGCGGCGGACCTTGAGCGGACCCAGGATGCTGATCGAGAGCCGCGCCGGCGCTCCACCCTCACCCTCTGAGGCTGTCGGAAAGTGTTCGTCTTCGTGGACTCTCCTTGACCAGCGAGTGTCCTCTGCAACTGTCTGAACCATCTTGCACCTACTATCCCCATGACTGCATTCCCCATGAATGGCTTGGACTCATACTTGTCAATCAGGCAAGCACGGGCACGAGTAGCGGGTACTCGAATTTTCGGGAAAGGACTACTTGGTTGCTTCCCCAGCCAAGGGGTGACCACTTGGCTTGGCCCCTTCAGGCATCCCCCTTAAACCTTGGGGATGGGGCGTCTGGGGCTACAAAAGTGCAAGTTTTTCCCAAGAACTCAGGCGTAGTTTGGTATTACCGCAGTTCCCAGCGGCGTTCATGCGATCCTCACCCCGGAGGACCGCCAGATATGCATGAAATGGGTGACCTCATGACGCTGACCGTGGCCGTACCCAGTACAAGCAAGTACTCCGAGTACCCGGCAATGCGTGGTGTTTTCGGTGGCCCCTGGACTCAAAAAAAATCTTCGGCCCGAGGGAAATTGCGTGCACCGTTACGCGGTCAAGTCTGTAGGCACGCGCGTAAAGAGCTGTACGGGCCGCGCTTCCACCGGCCGTCGCCGCATCCGCAGATAGAAGAGGCACAACGGTGAAGGCCGACGGCGAGCATCGGTCAAGGCTGCGGTTTGCCCGGCGGCCAGGCCTGCGGCCGGCTCAGCGCCACGGCCCGCGGCCGGAAAAGCGACTAGAAAAGCGACCGGAAAGGCGGTCAGACGTCCGGGCCGAGCTGCACGCCGAATTCCATTCCGTCCGCTTCCGGGTGCTGGCCACGCTTCTGGTCTTCATGGGAGTGGGACTTTTCGGCTCGGGGGCTTTCACGCACGCCGCCCAGCTCAGTGCCCTCAACAACAGGGTCAACGCGGAGCTGCGCCTGCCGGCCGCACAACTTGAGGACCTGGCAAAGAAAGGCGTGCCGGGTTCCGGGGGTGCTTCCTATGGCAGCCTGGATGACCTTTTCACCACGTTCCTGCGGAGCGGCACACCGGGCGGGTACGAATCGGTCATGACCACGATCCGGGGCGGGAACACCATCCTTCCGTCCGTGCCGCAGGGTACCAACCTGAGCTCCGGGCCCCTGATCCAAAGGATCTGGAACATGCGCGCTCCCGGCCGGACCGTTCTTCGGGACACGACCATCGACGGCAGGACGGTCCGGCTGGCAATCACGTCGGTGTCTTTGGAAGGCACACAGGACGAAGGGCTGCTGGTTGCAGCCAACGAGATCGGC
Source organism: Arthrobacter sp. 05T444 (assembly GCF_056395905.1). Classification (NCBI taxonomy): domain Bacteria; kingdom Bacillati; phylum Actinomycetota; class Actinomycetes; order Micrococcales; family Micrococcaceae; genus Arthrobacter; species Arthrobacter sp. 05T444. Next base: position 183,891 of record NZ_JBFTKK010000005.1, on the reverse strand, counting down.
AAGCAGCGCCACCTGGTGTTCGTGTCGATGTGGAATTATGCGCTGGCCTCGGCTGCGACGCTGTTGTTTGCCGGAGTTGTCGGGTGGATGGTCATCGGGCGCCTGCTCAGTCCCGTCCGGCGCCTGCGGGAGGCCACGCAGGCCACAACGTTCGAAGACCTGACCAAACGGGTCGAGGTCCCCGCCAGCACGGATGACGTCGCCCAGCTGGCCAAGAACTTCAACCATATGCTGGAGCGGCTGGAGTCCGGCTTCGAGAACCAGAGCCGCTTCGTGCACGATGCCAGCCACGAGCTCCGGACGCCCATGACGATCATCCGCGGCTACCTGGAACTCCTCAACGCCGGCGATCCCGAGGACGTCGGCCAGACCCGCGACCTGCTCCTGGATGAGCTGGACCGGATGCAGTCGCTCGTGGACGAGCTGCTGATCCTCGCCCGCAGCGGCCGTCCGGATTTTGTCTCCCCGGACTGGATCGAAGCCGACGATTTCTTGGATGACATCCTGAACCGGATCAAGGTTCTGGGCCCGCGGCACTGGCAGCTGGACGCCAAGCCCGGCGGCCTCATCCATGCGGACCGCCGCCGGCTCACCCAGGCGCTGGAACAGCTCGCGGCGAACGCAGTGAAACACACATCGGAGGCGGACCGGATTTCGGTAGGGGCGGCCTGGGAAGAGAACGGCGGCGGCATGGCTTACGGCGCGCGGGCCGGCGCGGCTAAGGACTTCGAAATCTGGGTGGCGGACACCGGCACCGGCATTCCGGCGGACGAGCACGAGCACATCTTTGAACGCTTCGGGAAGGGCCACAATTCTGCCGGCACCGAGGGCTCGGGGCTGGGCCTCTCGATCGTCAAAGCCATTGTTGAGGCGCACGGCGGAACGGTTCGGCTGGAATCGGCCGTGGGCGAGGGAAGCCGCTTCGTGCTGAGTATTCCGTCCGGGGGCGGCGACGGCACCGAAGAAAAAATCAGCGATGCTGAGACAATCACAGCGGCCCCCGCCGCCAAACCGCGGCTGGCTGGACCGGCGTCGGGCCCTGCGGTGGTGGCCAGCACGGTAGGCACTCCGTGACCCGGATTCTGATCGCCGATGACGAGCCCCGCATCGCCGCGTTCCTCGCAAAGGGGCTCACCGCGGCGGGTTACACCACCACCCAGGTAGCTGACGGCGTGAAGGCCCTGGACTATGCCACGTCCGGCGAGTTCGACCTCCTGATCCTGGACATCGGTATGCCAAGGATGGACGGCCTCGCCGTTCTAAGGAATCTCCGCGCCATGCACTCCACGGTTCCGGTGATCGTGCTGACGGCTGCAGACAGCCTGGAATACACCGTTGCCGCGCTTGAGGGCGGGGCGGACGACTACATGACCAAGCCCTTCCGGTTCGAGGAGCTGCTGTCCCGCGTGAAGCTGCGGCTCCGGGGCACGGCGACCGCTGCCCCCACTCCGGCGCTTGTTTACGGGGATCTGACGCTGGATATCAACCTCCGCACGGCGGGAATTGGCGGACGCGTGATCGACCTGTCCGCCCGGGAGTTCGTCATGGCGCGGACCTTCATGGAGAACGCCGGCCGCGTGCTGAGCCGCGAACAGCTCCTGAGCCGTGTGTGGGGCTATCACTTCGAGGGGTCGTCCAACGTGGTTGACGTCTACGTGCGGTATCTGCGGCACAAGCTCGGTCAGGAGCGCATCCAGACGGTCAGGGGTGTGGGCTACCGGCTCATGCGTCTGCCCGGCGAGCAGGAGTCCCTCCCGGCCGACGGCTCCAGCCCCACGGAGGCCGAGGTCGACGGGAGCGCCCAGGAGGGTCACGGCGGGGAAAACGCCGATGGCGGCACCTCGGGAACGCGGCGCAACGGTGAGCCAAATGGACAGGAGCCTGCGCCGGTCTAGCCATTGCATGAGAGGACTCTCATGCAGGTCTCATCCGCGCTTCACCTTCGCACCGCAGAGTGGAATCAACAGCAAGGAAGGCGGACCGGTGAGGGAAGGCGGAGCGATGAAGAAATGGTCGTTGCTGAGCATTCCGCTGGTTGCGCTTGCCGGCATTTCGGTGTGGAGTCAGGCAGTCGTCGGGGCACCTGACGAAAAGTATTCCGGAGTTGTGGTGCGCGAACCCGATCCGCGCTCTGCTGTCCATGGTGACGGCCTCACCAGGCATCCCGGCGTGGCTCCGCTCGGCAAACCGTCCGCGTCCGCCCGGCCCAATTCGCCGAACCTCAAGTCCGCGCCGCTCAATCCCGCATCCTCGACGCCGATCCCCACGGCGACCAGGCTGGCCGAGCCGGCGCAGCCGCAGGAAAGCAGCCCTGCCACCGATCCGGATTCCGGCATGGTTCAGCGCGTTGACCCGACCCAGATCACGTCCCCAGCCGTGGCCCCTACCGACGACCCCACTTCCCATGTCCCCTTCGACGACAGCGGGACAGGCCATGACTACTAGCCAGCGGCGGCACCCCGGATCAGCTTCCCCTCAGCTGAAGGAGCCCGGGATACACAGGGAAGTTCGGGATCTGCACGAGCCAATCCCGCAGGAGCGTTGGGGATACACCGTGGGAGTTCCGAACAGTCAGCCTTCCACCATCACGATCGACGATTCGGAACTCCACCAGCAGGTCCTGGACATTATTCAAGGCGTGCTGGCAACCGCCGATCCCCGTTCCGAAGTCCGGCGCCGTCTGCTGCGGCATCTGGCAGAGAATCCGGGGCATCCCGAGCAGGCGCTGCTGGACCATCTCCGGGACAGGAACCGGCGTGGTGGGAACTCGCCGGGCCCGGCCGGGCACGGCGCGCGGCTCGATTCGCACACTTAATAACGACGTGCGGCCGGTGCGGCCCGGCCGCACGGCGCGGCCCCTGCAGGCCGGCGCCGTCCACTGGCAGGCCCTCGGCGCGGCCCGGGAGTTACGCGACCTCCGCCGGGCTGCACCGCCATTCGGCCGGCCCGGCAGGAACTGGACAACACCAGATTCTAGAAGAGCAGCAGCAGGAATCCTCCGACTGTGCTCAGGATGCCGACGCCGGTGAGGATCCAGCCCAGGATCAGGACGGTGTTGTCGTGCTTGGGCGGTCCGAGGCCCCAGCGGGATGGGTGGCAGACGTCGTAGTGGAGTTTCACTGCGTTTCCTGCCACCCTTCCTTCCGCCACGTCGGCATCCACGAGCGTCTGCCGTGAAACGTTGTCATGGTCGGTCCAGCGGAATCCGGTGAATCCTCCGGCCGTGTATACCTCCGCCGTCGTGCTGGTCCAGACACATCGCCGCCTGCTGATGACCAGGCCCCACACGAGCAGCGGCACCCCAGGAACGAACCCCACCCACGTCATCATTTCCAGGATGGGGCCCAGTGCATCCACGAATCCGGCCATGCCCAAACTCTATCCGTCGGCCGGGCTCCCCAGCGCTGCAAGTCGTACTTTTGCGGCGGCGGCAGACAGGCGACTCCCAGCAAACTGTGACACCCTTGTTACGATGACTTTCCAGCTCAGGAACCCCAGACGCCAGCAGCCCGCGGGCCGGATGCGCCTTGCCAGGGGCACCGGCTTCCTCTTTGCAGTGGCCACCCTGGCCTGCATGACCGGGCTCGCGGCCACGTATTACTACTTTGTCCGCACCACCACCGGGCAGTTCATCGACGAGTCCGCCCTGGTGGAGGCGGTGGCCATCCACGGGCCCGCGGGCAAGGTCACCACCCAGTTCCTGGACTGGCTGCCCACCATCTCTCTGGTGATGGCCGCCGTCGTCGTTCTTCTGGTCACGGTGATACACCGACGCTGGCGGGCCGCGAGCATTGCGGTGGTGGCGTGCGTTGGCGCGAACATCGCCACGCAGGTGCTCAAGGACTTGCTGCCGGCGCGGCCGTATCGGGGCGTGGAGACGCTCGAGCTGAACTCGCTGCCTTCCGGACACACCACACTGGCGGCGTCGGCGGCGGCGGCAGTGTTCCTGATGGCGTCACCGCGCTGGCGGCCGCTGGCGGGGTTCGTGGGCGGCAGTTTCGCGATTGCGTCGGGGATGTCCACGCTGGTGAACCAATGGCACCGGCCCGCCGATGTGGTGGCCGCGTTCCTGCTGGTGGGCTGTTTCATGATTCCGGCGGGCTGGCTGATCATCCGCACGGGCAGCCACGAATGGAATGTCTGGGACGGCTTCAACGGGCACTGGGCGTCCGCGCGGTTGTGGATCGGGCTTCCCGTGGTGCTGGGGCTGGTGTCGGCCGCGGTGGCTATGTATTCGCTGGTCAAGATCGCGCCGCTGCCGGGCCAGGAGGGCAGCACCACCAACTACTTCTGGGCCGGGATTTCACTGATCGTGATCGCCGGGTACCTGGCCACCGTGGCTACGACGTCGCTGTTCGCCTATGCGGCACGACGGCGGGAACCGGCAGGGCGGTAGCCGCACGTCCCGCCGTGCCCGGTAAGTGGCAGTCCGGTTAAGGGGCAGTCCCGCGTAAGTGGCAGCTCGCGCCGTTCTCGCCGCTGAAAACGGCGCGTGCTGCCACTGTCAGTTAGGCGCGGGGACGGTCTCAGGGGAAGAGCCAGCCCGGCCGGTATGGGCGAGAAGAACCAGGGCCGCCGAGATGAGAACGGCATTCTTCATCACAAACTCGCCGCTGGCGGTCAGCATCAGGGGGTCGCCCTGGCTGAACATGGCGTCGGGGACCATGACAAATGTCGCGAACGTTCCGGCCAGGTGCAGGGCCATGACCAGCAGTGTCAGGCGAACAAAGACCCCGGCCATGAGCATGGCTCCGAGCAGCGCCTCCCCTGTTCCCAGCACGGTCACAACCAACTGGTCGTTGCCGAACGGCAAAGTTTTGGCGACCAGTCCGGCCACCGGTGAGTTGCCGGTGATCTTTAGTGCGCCGAACCAAATGAAGACCACGCCGAGCACTACCCGCAGGAGGCGCAGCGCCACCGGTCTGAGTGCCTGGCAAGCCGCCGTCTCCCACTTTTGTGCCTTGGCCGCGAGTCCCGGGCCGCGTGGTGCCGCCATGCCGCCGGGCTGCATTGCCGAGCGGCGTCTGGTGCTGCTTTCATAAAACATCGGAGCTCCTTCCTCACTCAGCCGGACGCGGTGCCCGGCAGTCCCCAGCGAAGTGTGTTTGAAGTGTGCGGGCGCCCGCTTGGGGAAAACTTGGGCGGTCAGCCGGCATGTGAGGCCCCCCGCCGTGCGGGCAACGGGGAACCGGAGGCTTCCGGGAAAGCCCGACGGCGGGACGCACCGCCGTCGGAAGGGAACCCCGTACGCGTCCCGGGAAGCCGTTTCCGAATTGCGGAATTAACCTTGTAGCATTGGCGCATCTTGACTTGAATAATGGGGGAAATTCATTGCGCTTCCGTGGTGTTTCACGTTCCTTAACGGCTCTTATTGCGGTGGCAGCAATTCTCTTGGCAGCCGGGGTGTCATCCCAGGCCGCGCCGGTCAAGCTCACTCATGCAAATGCCGGCTACACCATAAACACGGCACTCGGATCGCCGTACATCGGCAGCTCCGTGGTCCCTTTAACCGCCACAACGTGGGGCACGGTGAATAGCCAGGGCGTGGTGCAGGTCAAGATCAACAACGTGGTGGTGTATCACCCGGTCAACAGCGCCTGGTTCATCAACCAGATGCTCTCTTCGTACCGCGTGACCAAGAACCGGGAGTATCTGCGGCGTGCCGAGGCCACCACCCGGTACATCCTGTCGGGTTCGTTCTCGGATGCAAGCGGGGCCACGTGGTTTCCCTACAACTTCCGGCACACCCCGGGAAACAAGATCGACATGGGCCGTCCGTGGTACTCGGGAATGGCCCAGGGAATGATGCTCTCAACGCTCGTAAATCTTTATGAGACCACCGGAAACACCTATTGGAAAACCAATGCCGACCGCGTTTTCAAGTCCTATCAGGTGCCGAAACGGAACGGCCAGCCGTGGTTCCAGGACCAGGTCCTTGAGGGCAGCAAAATATACATGTGGTTCGAGGAATATGTAGGCAAGGACATTCCCTCCGCACACGTGGTCAATGGGCACATTTACGCGGCCTGGGGAGCCTACGACTATTACCGCCTCACGAAGAATCCCACCGCCCAGTTCATGTTCAACACCGCAGCAACAGCCATCCGGGACCACTTCAATGTCTACCGGCGCCCCGGCAGCATCTCGTGGTACGCGGCCAGTGCCTTCGGCCAGTACGTGTGGCGGACCCCGGCGTCCTATCACAAGGGTGTGATCAGCCAGCTGGCCATCCTTGGCCGCCAGACCGGCGACCCCATCTTTGCGAACCAGTCAGCCCTGCTGAAAGCGGACTACGCGGGTTAAGCGGCCTCGGCTGGGCGGCCCGCCCCACCCAACTTGGCAGCCCGGTTGCGAATTCTCCTTTACAACCCCTTGGTCGAAGCCCACAATATAGCCCACCACAGCCTCCACTGGCTCTCCAGCGCGCTGCCACCGATCCTGCACCAGCAGAGGGGCGCCGACATGAAGAAGCACCACGTTTCGGCCGGGGCTGACCGCGCCCTGAAGGAGAAGCGCCGGGCCATGTGGGCGCAGGGCGACTATCCCGCCCTTGCCACCGAGCTCATCCCGGACCTCGGCGCCATCCTGGTGGAGGCGTGCGGGGTCAAGCCCCGCCAGCGGGTCCTGGACGTCGGGGCCGGCGCCGGCAATGCGGCCATTCCCGCTGCCGTGATGGGTGCCGTGGTGGTGGCCATCGACCTCACGCCGGAGATGCTCGACGCCGGCCGGCGCCAGGCTGCCGATCGCGGCGTGGAGCTGGACTGGGTGGAAGGGGACGCCGAGTCCCTCCCGTTTCCGGACGGCGGGTTCGACGTCGTGATGTCCTGCCTAGGCGTCATGTTCGCCCCGCACCACCAGGCGGGCGCCGACGAGCTGGTGCGGGTGTGCCGGCCGGGCGGCACGATTGGGCTGCTGAGCTGGACGCCCGAGGGGTTCATCGGGCAGATGATTGCCGCCATGAAGCCGTTCGCTCCGCCGCCTCCGCGCGGCGCCCAGCCGCCCCCGCTGTGGGGCAGCGAGGAGCATGTGCGGGAGCTGCTCGGTGACAGCGTCATCGACGTCCAGGCCCGTCGGCAGCACGTCACCATCGCCAGCTTCCACGAGCCCGAGGACTTCCTGCACTACTTCAAGTCCCACTACGGCCCCACCATCTCGGTGTACAAATCCCTTGCCGGTGACGAAGGCAAGGTGAAGGCCCTGGACGAGGCACTCACGCAGCTCGCCGAGGACTTCAGCGACGCCCACGCCGATGCGGCCTACCAGATGGACTGGGAGTACCTGCTGTTCACCGCCAGGAAGAAGACGGCGAGGGAGGCCGGGCAATGACCGGTCTGCCAGCTTCCCGCCGGGCGAAGGCCTTGGCGTCCATCCCGTCGCTTCAACGGATCCAGTCCTTCATGGGCAACTCCACCTACTCCCGGCGACAGCACGTCCCCGGCATCTGCGACTTCACGCTGGGCAACCCGCACCAGATGCCCCAGGACGCCTACGTGGACGCCTTGCGGGATGCACTGACGCCGCGCAACGACCAGTGGTTTGCCTACAAAGCCAACGGGGAGGAAGCACGGGCCGCCGCCGCGGAATCGCTTCACCGTTTGCTGGACGTGCCCTTTGATCCGCGGGACCTGTATCTCACCACCGGCGGGTTCACCGCTATCGCCCTGGCGCTGAAGGCCTTTGCGGACCCCGGCGACGAGGTGATCTACAGCCTGCCGCCGTGGTTTCTCTACGAGCCGCTCGTGGTTGAAGCCGGGCTGGTTCCCGTGAAGGTCCGGATCAACCTGGAGACGTTCGACCTTGATCTGGAAGCCATCGCGGCTGCCGTCACGGCCCGCACCCGGGTGGTCATCATCAATTCGCCGAACAACCCCACCGGCCGGATCTACGCGCCGGAGCTACTGCAGCGCCTGGCCCGCTTGCTCGAGGACGCCTCGGCCCGCAACGGCCGGCGGATCTATCTGGTCTCGGACGAGCCGTACAACCGGATCGTCTTCGACGGCACGCGGTTCCACAGCCCCACGGAGTTCTATCCGCATACACTGCTGGCCTATTCGTACGGCAAGACGCATCTGGCTCCGGGCGAACGGATCGGCTACCTGGCCCTGCCGCCCACCATGCCCGAGCGCAAGGAGCTCCGGGAAGAGATCAGCGCCCTGCAGCTGGCCATGGGCTGGATCTACCCCAACGCCGTCCTCCAGTACGCACTCCCCCGGCTGGAACAGTTCTCCATCGACGTCGGGCAGCTGCAGCGGAAGCGGGACAGGCTGGTTGAGGCGCTCGGCAGCATGGGCTACCGGCTGCGCCCGGCCGAGGGCACGTTCTACCTGTTCGTCCACTCGCCCATCGCGGATGATGAGGCCTTCACCGAGTCGCTGAGCCGGCACGACGTCTTCGTGCTCCCCGGCGTCCTGTTCGAGACGCCCGGGTTCTTCCGGGTGTCCCTCACCGCCAGCGAGGACATGGTGGAGCACAGCCTCCCGGTCTTCGCGGCCGCCATCGAGCGAGAAGGGGTGTGACCCCCACATGAGGTTGACGACGACGACCAACGTCTCGGTGGACGGCGTGATGCAGGGGCTGGGCGGGACCTGACGAGGACCGCAGCGGCGGCTTCGACCGCGGCGGATGGGCCATTCCGCTTCTCGATCCCGAAGCCGGGAACTATCTCAACGAGGTCTACGGCGGCGCGGCCGCGTTCCTCTTCGGCCGGCGGACCTACGAGATCTTCGCCGGCTACTGGGGCGCGATGGTCGATCCGAGCACGAACCCGATTGCCGCCGCGCTGAACAGCCGGCCCAAGTACGTGGTATCGACTACCCTCACGGATCCGCAGTGGGCGGGCACGAGTGTCCTGGCCGGCGACGTCGCCACGGCCGTCATTGATCTGAAGGCGCAGCAAGACGGCGAACTGCTGGTGCCCGGCAGCGGTGCCCTCGTCCGGTGGCTGCTCGCCAACCACCTGGTGGACCAGCTCGACCTGCTCACCTATCCCGTCGTCGTCGGCCAGGGCACACGGCTGTTCCCCGATACCGGTCCGGACATGGCGCTCGAACTGGTCACCTCGCGGACCACTTCCCGGGGGATCACCATCCAGACCTATCGGCCTGCCGGGCGCCCGGATTACGCAACGTCCACGGCCGACCCGAACACATGACCTGCGTGCGTCGGTACCCCCAACGAACTAACTAGTAGTTCCGCCGGTGCTTCAGCTTGGGGAGTACGACGGCGAACACACCTGCCGCTGCGAACCCCAGTACCCCGGTGGCCGTCACGCCGGCACCGAGAGAAGCCACGGCGGTCACGGCTGACAGCAGCACCGGGCCGCCGGTGGATCCGGCGTCGGCGATGAACCGCCACAGGCCCAGGAACTGCCCGCGGCCACGGTCGGGCGAGAAGTCGGCGCCCAGCGTCATTACCAGCCCTGAGCTGATCCCGTTGCCGAAGCCGATCAGCAGCGCCACGAGGAGCAGCCCGAGAAAGCCCGCGGTCATCGGAATCAGCATCAGCGCCGTGCCCATGACCAGCGTGGACGGGACCGCCACCCAGAGGCGGCCGCGCCGGTCCATGACCTTGCCCGCCGGGTAAAACACCAGCATGTCGATCGCCCCGGAAAGCCCGTACACGAGGGAAGCCTGCGACGCGTCGAGGCCCAGGTGGTCTGCCCACAGCGGGATCACCACCTGCCGGGAGGCTCGCAGGGCTGACAGCAGCAGGATGCCGGCGCCGGCTGTCAGGAAAACGCCGGCGTGCGAGACGGCCACCCCGCGCAGCGTTGGCGCCGGGCCGGCAGGACCGGACGTCCCTGCGTGTGCCACCAGGTCGCGGACGGTTACGGCGAGCACGGCGGCCGCCGCCATGCCGGCCACGCCCACCCAGTACGCCCCGCTGATGCCGGCGAACTGCATCACGGCCGCTCCCACGAACGGCCCGATGAAAACGCCGATCCGGCTCACGCCGCCCAGTGTGGACAGCGCCCGGGCCCGGAATTCCAGCGGCACCGCCTCGGTGAGGTACTTCTGCCGGGCCAGGCTGAAGACGCTCGCGGACATCCCGACGACGGCCATCGCCGCTGCGAGCAGCCAGAGTCCGTCGTCAATCACCAGTGACAGCCCCGCGGCGAGCAGGGCCAGCGCCCCGGCGGCTGCTGCGGCCACGATGGACCAGCGTTCGCCGAACTTCAGGGTGATGACGGACGCGGGCAGGTTGAAGAACCAGGAGCCCAGCCCCATCAGCGTCACGATCAGCGCGGCCACGGCCACGGAGGCACCCAGTTCACGGGCGGACAGCGCCACCACCGGCAGGATCGCACCCTGGCCAACACTGAACAGGAGCGCCGGGCCGAACGCCGGGACAGCGATGCTGCGGAGGCTGAAGGGCGGCGGGCTGTCAGGCGGAGTCATCCCCTTCATCCTAGGCAAGCCGGGAGGCGGAGAAGGGGCTGCAGGGCCCCGGTGTGACGAATCAGGCATCACCTTTCCGGATTCGTCATAATCGGACAGTCCTTGGCGAGCGTACTAAGTCTGCTTAGCATTAGCCTACGACGGTGGCCAATGGCGGCCCCTGAACAACTGAACAGCCGCAGGAGTGATCATGGAAGTCTGGCCGGGCAACGCGTATCCGCTGGGTGCAACCTTCGACGGGGCGGGAACCAATTTCGCGGTGTTCAGCGAGGCGGCCACGGCCGTCCAGCTGTGCCTCATCGCCAAGGACGGCACCGAGACGCGCGTGGACCTCATCGAAGTGGACGGATTCGTCTGGCACTGTTACCTCCCGCAGATCCAGCCCGGTCAGAAGTACGGCTACCGCGTGCACGGTCCCTACGATCCGGCCAGGGGCAAGCGGTGCAACCCGAACAAGCTGCTCCTGGACCCGTACGCCAAGGCCATCGCCGGGCAGGTGGACTGGCACCAGTCGATGTTCTCCTACGACTTCGGCGACCCTTCCTCCCGTAACGATGAGGACTCCGCCGGGCACACCATGCTGGGCGTGGTGATCAACCCGTTCTTCGACTGGGCAGGTGACCGCGCGCCCAAGATCCCGTACCACCGCTCGGTGATCTACGAGGCCCACGTCAAGGGGCTCACGCAGCTCCACCCGGAGGTGCCCAAAGAGCAGCGCGGCACCTTTGCCGCCGTCGCGCATCCCGCCGTCATTGCGCACCTGCAGCGGCTGGGCGTGACGGCGATCGAGCTGATGCCGTGCCACCAGTTCGTCAACGACGGCACGCTGCAGGAGAAGGGCCTGGGCAATTACTGGGGCTACAACACCATCGGGTTCTTCGCGCCGCAGAACACGTACAGCTCAATCGGTGAGATGGGCCAGCAGGTCCAGGACTTTAAGGCGATGGTCCGCTCACTGCACCGTGCGGGGATCGAGGTGATTCTCGACGTCGTCTATAACCACACGGCGGAAGGGAACCATCTGGGGCCCACCCTGAGCTTTAAGGGCATCGACAACGCGGCGTATTACCGGCTGGTGGACAACGACCAGCAGCACTACATGGACTACACCGGCACCGGCAACACGCTGAACGTGCGGCACCCGCATTCGCTGCAGCTGCTCATGGATTCGCTGCGGTACTGGGTCACGGAGATGCACGTGGACGGGTTCCGCTTCGACCTCGCCTCGGCGCTGGCCCGGGAGTTCTACGACGTCGACCGGCTCTCCACGTTCTTCGAACTGGTGCAGCAGGATCCCATCGTGTCGCAGGTCAAGCTGATCGCCGAGCCGTGGGATGTGGGGCCCGGCGGGTACCAGGTGGGGAACTTCCCGCCGCAGTGGACGGAGTGGAACGGCAAGTACCGGGACACGGTGCGGGACTTCTGGCGGGGCGAACCGGCCACGCTGGGCGAGTTCGCGTCGCGCCTGACGGGGTCGGCGGACCTGTATGAGCGGTCCGGGCGGCGGCCGGTGGCGTCCATCAACTTCGTCACCGCGCACGACGGCTTCACACTGCGGGATCTTGTTTCCTACAACGGGAAGCACAACGAGGCCAACGGGGAGGGCAACCGGGACGGCGAATCGCACAACCGTTCCTGGAACTGCGGGGCGGAGGGCCCTACGAACGATCCGGAGATCCTGAAGCTGCGCGCCCGCCAGCAGCGGAACTTCGTGGCCACCATGCTGCTCTCGCAGGGCGTGCCGATGATCCTGCACGGCGACGAGCTGGGCCGCACGCAGCAGGGCAACAACAACGTGTACTGCCAGGATTCGGAGGTCAGCTGGATTGACTGGGACGCCCTGGACCAGCCGCTCATGGACTTCACGGCGGCGGTGAACCGGCTGCGAGCCGAGCATCCCACGTTCCGGCGCAGCACCTTCTTCGACGGCCGGCCGGCGCTCCGCGGCGAGGACGAGAAGCTGCCGGACATCGTGTGGCTGAACGAGGACGGCACGGAAATGGTGCCCGAGGACTGGGGCAGGGGGTTCGGCCGCACCATCGGCGTGTTCCTCAACGGCGATGGAATCCAGGGCCAGGACGACCGCGGCCGGCGGATCACTGACGTGAACTTCCTGCTCTACTTCAACGCGCACGACGACGACATCAAGTTCACGCTCCCGGCAGGAGAGTTCGCCACATCCTGGGACATGGTGATCAACACCGCCGGAACCGGGGTGGACCGCGGACCCATTGACGCCGGCTCGGTGCTGAAGGTGGGCGCGAAATCCATGACCGTGCTCCGCGCCCGCGCCCTGAGCCAGCCCGAGCCGAACCTGTCCATCGCGCCGTCGCTGGCCGTGCTGTCGCAGAACCACAACCCGGAGGCAGCGGCGGTGACGGCCCCGGCGGCTCTGCAGGCGGGGGTCGGGGCGGCGGCTGCTGGGACGGTGTAGGCGGCACTCCTGTTCGTACCCGTGGCGTACGTGAAAGTAGGTCACGGAGAAATGACCTGGCCGAAACGCCGCCGCAACGTGGCGGCTCCATCCTGAAGGTGCGCCGATAGGCGTAGGCCGGTTCGGCGTAGACCCCCGGGCTGAAGGGTCGAGGCGCCAGCGTCGCCAAGGGGATGGAGCCCGCCATGAACGAATCAACAATGCCCAGGGTCATCAGCTGCCGTGAACTGTCCCCCGGCGACCTCATTGAGGCCCGCTACAACGGCCACATGTATTACCACGGCAAGGTGACCGAAACGGTGCCCGTCCTGGGCATGTTCTGGATCCTCGAGTCTCGCACCGGGACCCGAAAGCTGCTGGATCCGCTGGCATTCGAGGTGATCAGGTTGCCGGCGGCGTCCGCGGATCCCGGGGCCTAGGGCAGCCCGATGACGGCGCGCGAAGAAAGGACCGCCATCATGATTGCCACATCCCCGTTTGCTCTGTATTTTTAGCTTTCACAGCGATCTTTCGGACGGCTTTCAGGTAACTCTGAGGTCTCGCCGTCTTACACCGGATGATCAGCAGTACGAGCGTCTCACCTGCTTGGATAGTCCGGTGCCTTCGGAGGAAACCACAAGGGCCGTTCTACCGCGCGCTGAACACCGCTGGGGCCGTCCTGGCGGCCGCTTCGTGTTTCAGGAGACGCACAACCTATGACCGCTGTATCGAAATGGGTCGCCGCTGGTTCGTCAGCAGTAGTTCTTGCCGGGGGGCTCCTTCTCGGTGCACCGATGGCCGCCGCCGCGCCAGGGGACGCCGCATGCCTGCAGGCATCAACCCAGTTCGAGGCCGCGCTCGGTGCCGCGGGGATCACCGAAGCATCTGTGGCGCGGATCGACGCCACCTCACAGGCCGCGGCAACCGCGCAGGCAGCCTACGCTGCACTCGTGGAAGCCGCCGGTGCTGACGAGAGCGCCGCCGTCGGTGCCGCCATCGACCGCCTCGAAGCTGCCCACGCAGCCGCAGACGCCGCCGAGGAAGCTGCGGAAAACGCCGAGGATTCCGGCGACCCGGCCGCCATCGCAGCGACAACAGCCGCCGCCGACGAAGCAGAAGCCGCGGTGGACGCTGCGGAGCAGGACCTGCAGGATCTTCAGGACGCGTACAACGCCGCGATTGACACCCAGGAGATCCGTGAAGCGCAGGGTGCGTTGGAGGCCGCAGTGCGAGACTTCGAAACGGCGCTGGCCGCGGTCTCGCTCGACGAGGGCTCCGCCGCCGGCCTCACGGGACTCTTCGAGGCCTTCCTGGCTGCCTGCGGTCCGGATGGCATCGGCGTGGACCCGGTGGTCGCCCCGCCGGTCACCACACCGGGAAGCACGACGCCGGTAGTCACCAATCCGGTCATCGCAGCTCCCGCCGGGGCCCTCACGGCCAATACGGCCGTGGTGGCCACGAACAAGGGCCTGAACGTGCAGACCGCCGCCAAGGCTGAACCCGGAGCCCACCCGGACCTGGCACTGCTGGCCGGGCTGCTCGCGGCCGGCACTGCGGTTCCCGTGGCCGTGGCGTTGAGGATGCGCCGGCTGGAGCGCGGCCGCAGCTAGTCGGGCATGGAGTCACAGAGTATGGACCCGCAAGGCTTGGAGCCACAGAACGCCTCCAGCGTCCGGCCGCGCGTCGGCAGGCGCTGGCTTGCCGTGCCCGCCGTGGCCGCGGCCGGGCTGGCGGCTGCGCTGTTCCTGTTCCCGCCAAATGCCGGCGGCAGCTCCGCCGTCGTTCCTTCCGTTGCTCCCTCATCGGCGAGCGCAGCGGCCACCCCAAGCGGGCCCGCTGTTGCTGCCCGTCCCGCGGCCAAGACTGCCGGACCGGCGGCCGCGGCGCCTACCCGGCTGTCCATCGCGGCAGCGAACATCGACGTGCGCATCCTGCCGCTGACGCCGAGCGCGGACGAGCTGTCCTCGCAGTCCCTGGTCCCGCCCCTCACGCTGGACGCCTACTGGCTGACCTCCTACGGCGTGCCCGGCGCAGGCTCCAAAAATACGACCTACATCGCCGGGCACAGCTGGGACGGCAGGGATGCGCCGTTCAACAGGCTCAGCGACAAGTCCCTGGTGGGCAAGAACATCACGGTGACCACCGTAAAGGGAACGCTGAAGTACGTGGTGGATTCCGTCACCACACATCGCAAGGACACCCTCAAGGACAGCGACATCTGGAACATCGTGCCCAACAGGATCGTCCTGATCAGCTGCTACACCGAGGATCCTTGGGGCAAAAACGTGGTGGTCACGGCCTCCCCCGCCGCACGCTGACCCACCGACGCTCTCTCACTTCCCGTCGCCAAACCCCCAACCCTCTCTCACTTCCTACCGCCAATCCCCCAACGCTCTCTCACATCCTGCAACCAAACGGCGAACCCTCCCGCAGATATAACGCGGGAGGGTTCGATCAGTTAGTCGGGAAAAGTGCAGGACCCCTCGGCCAGCGCCATAGAAAAATGTTCCGGAGGGTTGAGCCGTCCCGTGCGAAGTGAGCGAGGCGTCCGAGAGCGTGCCTACTGCCCCTGCGCCCCGAGGAATATGTCCAACGCGGCGAGGTCGTCAGTGTTGATGTTGTCCACCCCGGCGTTGTGCAGCTCAGTCCATACGGCGTCGCGGGCCTGTCCCGGCTGGTCCGGTGTGGCCCAAAAGCGCACCTTGTAGCCCTTGGAGTGGGCGGTGTTCACGTAGGCACGCAGCTTGGCCCGCTCGATCTCCGGCATCGGACCTACGCCCTGCCAGCTGAACAGCTTGGTCCAGTTGTCGCTGACCAGCGGCATCAGCTCGGCCGGCATGCAAGAGGCGAGGTCGGTGGAGCGGCCGTCGTAGAATCCGACGCGCTTGTCCGCCGCCGTCATAGTGGCCAAGGGACGGTTCCCGCTGATGACGGCGGTGACCGGACCTGTCATGACCTTGCCCTTGGCATAACGGGTCATGAGCCCAGGATGTTGAGAAAGTTCCTTCTCCACCGCCGCGTAGGTGGCTTCGCCCTCACTCTTGATGTCGATCAGCAACTGCAGGCTGCCATCCCAGCCGGGGTAGACGCTGTGGCCTTCCTGCCGAACAACTTCGTCCAGCGGATCCAGGTACAGGCTCTCGAGCGTCACGCCGGCGCGGGCGTCCGCAAGGTCGTGGGCAACCCGCAGTTCGCCGTCCACAAGCCAGACGTCGGCTTCCACGCTGGTGAAGCCGTGTTCGAGCGCGTCGAACAGCGGGCGGCTGTGCTCGTAGTCGTTGTGCGCGTGGGCTGCGGCGTGCGGCTGCCCTAAAACGACGCCGGGCGGCGGCGCAGCCGACGATGGGGCGGCGATGCCTGCCACGGCCGTAAGGGCAACAAGAGCGGCGAGGGTGCTTTTGAGCAGCACAGGGTTCTCCTTCAGTGCGGGATGGGTCCGCCGGCCGCCTTCCGGATAGGGAAGGTCCGACGGCGTGCCCCACCACCCTGCCGCCCGTCAGGTAACGTCCGGCCACCTGATGTTGTCGCCGCGGTGAACAGGACATGTCGTCGGCCCACGTTGGTGCCGGGCCGATCCCCAACCGTCCCGACAGGACCTGCGAGAGCGTCCCGGAAAAAGCGACAGGAACTGCGAGAGCGTCGCCAAAAACCCGACAGGACCCGCGAGAGCGTCGCCAAAAACCCGACAGGACCTGCGAGAGCGTCCCGGAAAAAGCGACAGGAACTGCGAGAGCGTCCCCAAAAAAAGGCGTCAGCCCACGTGGATGCCCGGGCGGCGTTCGGGGTCGGGCTCGTTCTCGCGGATGATCTCGCGGACCACGGGTGCGGTGTCGCCCCGGCCCAGCAGCAGGTACCTCATGAGGTGCGCCAGCGGATTGCCCTCGGCCCACTCGAAGTACGCGTGCGGCCGGACTCCCGTGGCATCCCGCAGGGCGAGGAGGATGGCGGCAATGGCGTTGGGCGCGGCCGGGCTTTCCGCGCGGAGAACACGGTGCCCGCCCACTTCGACGCCGCGCACCTCGAGGACCTCGCTGAATCCGGAGGGGTCGGTCACTTCGATTTCCAGGAAGATCACATCGTTGGAGCCGGGCACGGGGTTGGTTTTCCGCTGGGCGGCTTCCTTGTCGGAGTATTCTGCCGCGTCCCGGGCCTCGGGCCTGTTGGCAACGAGGTCCAGCTGCCCGTCGTAGTCCAGGGAGTCCTTGATGAACCGGCGCGCAGCGTCGTCGAACTCGATCCGGTCCACGCGCAGCTCGGTGGTCCGGGTGACCCGCGAAACCAGCGACACCACGACGATTCCCAGGATGAATAAGCCGGAGATGGCGATGCCGTCCGGTTTTTTGATCACGTTCTCCACAAGCGCGTAGAGCAGGACCAGGGTCAGAATCGAAAAGCCGACGGCGGCCAGACGGCGTTTGCGGCGCAAGGCCGAGATGCTGACCGCCACGGCCCCGGAGACCATCATGGCCAGGATCCCGGTGGCGTAGGCTCCGGCCTGGGCGTTGACGTCGGCCCGGAAGGCGATGGTGATCAGGACGCTGATGACCGTGTAGACCAGGACCACAGGCCGCACCGCCCGGGTCCAGTCCGGGGCCATGCCGTAGGAGGGCAGGTACCGCGGAACGATGTTGATCAGTCCGGCCATGGCGGAGGCGCCGGCGAACCACAGGATGAGGACGCTGCTGATGTCGTAGACGGAGCCGAAGCCGTTGCCGAGCAGTTCGTGCGCCAGATATGCCAGGGCGCGGCCGTTGGCTTCGCCGCCCTCCTGGAACGCGTCGGCAGGGATCAGCACGGTGGTGACGAAGCTGCTGCCGATCAGGTACACGCTCATGATCAGCGCCGCCATGGTCAGCAGCTTGCGGGTGTTCCGGATCCGGTCCTGCAGCATGTCCTCAGGCGTGGCCCCCGAGGCCGCAACCAGGGGCATCATGCTGACGCCGGTCTCGAAACCGGAGAGCCCCAGGACCAGTAGCGGGAACGCCAGAATGGCGGGCCCGGCGATGTTGCCCAGGCCAGTGCCGGCCGACGTGATTGCAGCGGTCCAGTCGGACAGGGCACCCGGCCGTGTCACGGCGTCGAACAGTCCCACCCCGATGATCACGGCGTTCAGCAGCAGGAAGACCCCCACCAGCGGAATCGCCACCGCCACCGCCTCGGAGAAGCCCAGCAGGAACACCCCGCCGAGGATCAGCAGCATCACCACCGTGATGGACACGGCCTGGCCGTGCAGGAACGGCGGAAGGTAGGGGTTCTCCAGCATGTGCACCGTGGCGTCGGCGGCGGACAGGGTGATGGTGATGATCCAGGACGTCGCCACGAACCCGAGCAGGACCAGCACGAAGATCTTGCCCCGCCAGAACGGCAGCAGGTTCTCCAGCATGGCCACCGAACCCTGGCCGTGCGGGCTTTCGTGCGCCACCCGCCGGTACATCGGCAGCATGCCCAGCAGGGTCAGGGCCACAATCAGCAGTGTCGCCAAGGGAGACAGCGCACCGGCGGCGAGGGCCGCGATGCCGGGAAGGTAGGACAGCGTGGAGAAGTAGTCCACACCCGTCAGGCACATGACCTTCCACCAGGGCTGCTGGTGCGCCCCGGCCTCGGCTGATTCGGGTCCCACCGGCTGGTGCACCTTGTGCTCCAGCAGCCACCTGACCAGCGGGCTGCCAGGCTTGGATGCCGGCTCCGGGTTCGGCACGCTCGCGGGAATCGAATACTGGTCGGCTGCGGTCATGATGTCTTTCTGGAGTTCGGGGCTGCGGTTCAGTTCCGGCGTTACGGCCGACGGCGGGGGCTACTTGGTTGCCTTGATAAGCCGGTAGATCATGTAGCCGGTGACACCACAGCCGAGGATCAGCAGGAGCAGGGGGAAGCTCTCTGTCAGCATGGCCGGACACAGCTTTGCGCGCTTCGGGTGGCCACGGGTTCCTTCGATTCAATTAGAAAGTTTGCTGATGAACCTTGGGAGCGTAGCACCGGCACCTTCCCGGCGCAGGCCTGAACCCGGGATCTTAACGCTTTCTTAACGCCTGCTTCAGGGCGTCCCCCAGCGGCCCCCAGCGGATTCTCCGGTGGTAGCGTGACGCGTATGCACGACGTTCGCGGTTCCAAGGCCCGGCCTGCCGCTTCCGGCGGGGCCAAGCGTGGCCGCCGGTACGGGGGATCGAAGGTTTTCCCCCGCATTCTGGACGTTTTCGCACCCCAGCATCAGGCGCAGGTGATCGTCCTCGGATTCGCGGCGGCGGTGGCGGTGGGGACTCTCCTGCTGATGCTCCCCATGTCCAGGAACGGCACCGAGCCTGCGCCCTTCCTGGATGCCCTGTTCACGTCCACGTCGTCGGTCTGTCTGACCGGGCTCATCACCGTTGACACCCCGGTGTACTGGACCGGATTCGGCAAGGTAGTCATCCTGGCCCTGATCCAGGCGGGCGGGTTCAGCGTGATGTCCTTCGGCACCCTCCTGGGCGTGCTCATGGCCCGCAGGCTGGGCTTTCGTTCGCGCCTCTCAGCGGCCGCCGAAACGAAAACCACCGGCTTCGGCGATGTCCGCCGGGTGCTGCTCGGCGTCCTGGCGATCAGCCTGACAGTGGAGGTCCTGCTCGCCGGGATCCTGGCGGCCCGGTTCGTGACCGGCTACGGCTACGCCCCCGCCCGCGCGCTCTGGCACGGCGTCTTCCACTCCGTGTCCGCGTTCAACAACGCCGGATTCGCCCTATACACGGATAAGCTCATCGGGTTTGCCGGTGACCCTTGGATCTGCCTGCCCATCGCCGCGGCGGTGATCATCGGCGGCCTCGGCTTCCCGGTGCTGTTCGAACTCCGCCGGCAGTACCGCCGGCCCATCCACTGGAGCATGAACACCAAGCTGGTCCTGGTGGGCACGGCCGTCCTTCTGGTCGCCGGCACCGTCTTCGTCACCGCCGTCGAATGGTCCAACCCGGCAACGCTGGGCGGACTCCGGCCCGGCGAGCGCGTCCTGGCCGGGTTCTTCCAGTCGGTCATGACACGCACGGCGGGGTTCAACAGCATCGACATCGGCCAGATGCAGCCGGTGTCCTGGCTAGGGATGGACATCCTGATGCTCATCGGCGGCGGCCCGGCCGGAACCGCCGGCGGCCTGAAAATCACCACGTTCGGCGTGCTGTTCTTCATCCTCTCCACCGAACTGCGGGGCGGAACCACCGTCAACATCTTCGGCAAGCGCCTTTCCCGCGCCGTTCACCGCCAGGCCATCACGCTGGTGCTGCTGGCCATGGCACTGGTGGTGGGCTCCACCGTGTTCCTCATGCTCATCACGGACTTCGGGCAGGAACGGATCCTGTTCGAGGTCATCTCGGCGTTCGCCACCGTGGGGCTCACCACCGGGATCACGGCGGCCATGCCGCCCGCCGGCCAGCTCGTCCTGATCCTGCTGATGTTCGTCGGACGCCTCGGCCCGGTCACCCTCGGCGCCGCGCTGGCGCTGCGCGAACGCCAACCGCTCTACGAGTACCCCAAGGAAAGGCCCCTCATTGGCTAAGAACATCTTCTCCCGCTCCGCCAACAGTGTTGCCCAGGCAGACTCCGTGGTGGTGATCGGCCTGGGCCGCTTCGGCGGTTCACTGGCCCTGGAACTGGAGGCACAGGGCACCGAGGTGCTCGGCATCGACTCCAACGAGGAGACCGTCCAGTCCTACAACGGGCGGCTGACGCACGTGGTCCGAGCAGACTCCACCAGGGAAGAAGTGCTGCGCCAACTCTCCGTCCACGAGTTCGACCGCGCCGTGGTGGGCATCGGCAGCGACATCGAGGCCAGCATCCTCACCACGTCGCGCCTGCTCACCTTCAAGAAGCCACAGATCTGGGCCAAGGCCATCAGCGAGCCCCATGCCGAGATCCTGAATCAGCTCGGCGTTGACCACGTGATCCGGCCGGAGCACGACATGGGCAAGCGCGTGGCCCACCTGGTCCGCGGCTCCCTGCTGGACTACGTCGAGTTCGAGGACGACTTCGTGATGATCCGCACCAGCCCGCCGACCGAGGCACGCGACCGCCCGCTTGGCGTGCTGGGCCTGCGAGACAAGTACGGAATCACCATCGTGGCGGTCAAGCGCCCAGGCGGCATCTGGGGCCACACCACCGCGCAGACCGTCCTCTACGAGGAGGACCAGGTCATTGTCCAGGGCAGCAAGACCCAGGCCGAGCGCTTCAGCAACCTCACCTGACGGACGTCACCCCGCCTCGATGAAGGCGATCTGCCTCAGGCTGGCGGCAGGCTTCGGTTTCGGGGCGGCTGACGGCTTCCGTTTTGCGGCGGCGGCCGGCTTGAGACTCCCGACGGCGGCGGCTGGCTTTCCCATCGGAATCCGCCTGACGCTGAGCTGCTCGAGATCCAGCAGCCGGCGCGCACCGGTCCGGGCATCGATGATCCAGATCAGGTCGATCTCTTCGAGCGTGCTGGCCACTGTCCCCCGGTGTGCCAGTCGTCCGCGATGCCAGGCCTCGATCTCCTCCCCCGCCGAAAGCTCCGCGCACGAACGCACCTCAAGGTCCTCATCCGTCATCATCACTGGGCTCCTTTCACCGATCCGGTTCTGCATGCCCAGCCTGCACCACGAAGTTTTCTGCAGGGTTTCGAAATGGTGCTCCTTCTGTGTCGGCGCTGTTTCCTGGTGGGGCATCAAACCGCACCACTCTTTTGCAAACCCGACGCAGGTTTCGCGGGCCGGACAATAGCACCGGAAGATCAAATTAAGGATCATTTTCCAAAAACTGCGCTTTTCTTGATCCAATCCTGCGTAGTTCTTAGCTTAAGAACTACTCGCTTCGAAATGTTTATAGCGAGTTCAATTTACGGACCACTAATTTCCCCCTGGACAGAGCAATATGTACCGGAGATCGACGGCTGGTAATTATGCCTAGCGGCCGGACAACGTATCTGCATGCTGACTGGCGGCCTGCGCGGCTTCGGCGTTGCCCATCCGCACATAGATGTTGGCGAGGATGCGCCAGGGCGTGTCCAGCCCAGGATCGAGGGCTGCCGCGTGCTCCAGGTCCGCTATCCCCCCGGCAGCCTGCCCCAGGCCGAACCGGGCCACGCCGCGGTGAACGTAGAGCCCTGTGGAATAGGGCGCCTCCCGGACCAGGTCGTCCAACAGATTCTTGGCCGCGCCAAGATCCCCGCTGTAGAGGTATCCGATTGCCAGGGCCGTTCCTGCCTCCTGCGAGCGCGGCGTACGTTCCCGCGCGAGGCTCCCCCATTCGACTGCGTACCGGGCCGACTGCTGGTCCCCCGCCGTCGCCGGACCGGCAAACGCCTGGGCGGCCAGCAGCGCGGTGTCGCTGTCCCACGGCCTGAGTTGATGCGCCTGCTGGAACTCCTGCTCGGCGAGGGCAACGTCGCCTGCCGCGGCAGCCTTGGCGCCAGCGCCCATCGGCCATTCTGCAAGAGTAGCGGGGACGGCAATGGCCAGGGCCGCCGCGGCGAGAACCAAGCCGGCCGCCGTCAATACCGCGGGCCGGAACATGCCCGCTGCCATTGCCGTCAGCTTGGCCGGAATCTCGCCGGCCATCGCCCGCGCACCGAAGACAGAGAAGCCTGGTCCATCGCGCCCCACCAGCCCGCCGCACAGGAAGGCCACCAGAGCCGTAGTGCCGATCGACGTAAAGTGCGTCAGCAGCGCCAGACCGTATGCGGCCACGGTCACCACCACCACAGCAAGGTAGCGGCGGTCTGTACCGCACGGGGCTTCCTTCATGCGCCTGGCCACGGCCAGCACGGCAACCGCCCCGAGAACGAGGACCAACAACAGCAACGGAACGCCGCCGGCGGCCAATGCCTGCAGCGGCCAACTGTGGGGCGAATCAGCAGGGAAACTGTCGCCCACTGATCGCGCCCACTCCTCGTTCAGATACGCCGGCAGCGCGTCGACAAAGCCGCTGGGCCCAACACCAAAGACCGGATCGGCGCCGATCAGGCCCAAGGTCCGGTCCCACAGCAGCCAGCGCCCGTCCACGGTTCCTGCCGACAGCAGGCGGTCACGCGCAGCGGGGACCAGCAGGACTCCGATGACCACTCCCGCGGCAGCCAGCACGGCACCGGCCGCGATACTTGGCCGCGACCAGGACCGGCTCCGCATCCACATATAGCTGCCAAACAACGCCGCGATCAGGAGCCCCGCGAGGGCGGCCCGGGAGCCAGAAAGGACCGCCACCCCGGCAGCGGCAAACAGACCTGCCCGCCGCAGCCAAAGCTGCCAGCCCCGCTCAGAGCCAGCACCGGCGGACAGCACTCCGGCGATGACGAAGCCGACCAGGCCCTGGTCAGTGGCGTTCCCCAAGGTTGCGCCCGGCCGCACGTCGGAGGCCCCGCCCAGCGGCCGCAGCCCAGCGCTTTCCAGCACAGCGATGACGAACAGAATCAAGGAGACGGCGGCTAGGGAGAGACTGAGGAGCCTGCGTCTCCGGACGGCCGACTCACCGCCAAGGACTTTCGCGCCCACCGCGAAGACTGCCACATAGACGCCAAGCGTCAGCAATCCCTCATAACGCGGCCAGCGTCCGGCCATGCTGGCCAGCGGCGTATCAGACAAGAGAATAGCGACGCCGATCCATACCACGCACGCGGCCGTCGCCGCCTGCACTGCCAGGGGAATCCGGGCCCGCAGCGGAGACAGCAGGCCTGCGAGGACAGCGATGATCACCAAGAGCAGCTTGATCCAGACGAACCTGAAGAGCCCTCCGGGCTGGAACACCAGGATTGATCCTGCCATCAGGATGATGCAGAGGCCGGGCAGCCGGGTCATCGCTTGCTTCATGCTCGGGTGGCGACCTTTCAGGGAGAGGACTCCAATATAACGGTCGTCTCCTGACCCAGGTCCATTTAAACCGGGCAGGAAGACATGGTTACTAACTCATTTGGACATACAGAGCTGGTTTTGGGAAACACTGCTTTGAATTCCTTTTTGGCGGTTACACTGAAGCGTTCTTTGACAATTAAATGATGCGGCCCAGCCGCTGCATGACCCATGGGGGGTAAAAATGCTCGCTTTGAGCAGGCGATTCCGTTTTCGGATCGCCGTTTTATTATCGGTTCTGTCAGCGCTGGTGCTGCTCGGCATAACGCCTGCCAACGCAGCCGACCTGTCAGATGCATCCATCAGCGGAAAAGTGACGGCACCTGCAGGAGTGGTGCTCACCTCCGTCGGCGTTTCGGTCAGCAGCACCGGCATGGACTGGTATTCCGGTTACGGACAGGTCGCCGCGGACGGCAGCTATACGGTCAGCGGCCTTCCGGCAGGGTCCTACAAGGTCCAATTCGGTGGTGACTCCGGAGCAATGGGCCAATGGTACTCAGGCGCAACGTCCTTCCAGTCAGCCACACCCGTCACCCTCACGGCCGGCCAAAGCCTGCCCGGCATCAACGCAACCCTCGTCAAGGGCGCCTCCATCAGCGGCCGCGTCACCGTCCCCGCTGGCATCGACCCCAGCTCTGTCGGCGTTTCAGTCAGCAGCACTGGCGCCGACTGGTATTCCGGTTACGGACAGGTTGGCCAGGACGGCAGCTACACGGTCCGCGGCATACCGGCAGGCAGCTACAAAATCCAGTTCTCCGGAAACAACTCGGGCGTCATTACCCAGTGGCATTCGGGAGCGTCGTCCTCCGAGACCGCCACGCCGGTGGCGCTCACCGCAGGTCAGGATCTTAGCGGAATCAACGCGACGCTCGTCATGGGCGCCTCCATCAGCGGCAAAGTTACGGTTCCTGCCGGTGCGGAGGCTGGCTCCTTGCAGGCCGACGTCACCTCGGCAAGCGGAGGCTACGCGGGATCCTCCCAGATCAACGACGACGGCACGTACAAGGTCAACGGCCTGCCGGCAGGCAGCTACAAGGTCCGGTTCTCGGGGTACAACAGCAGCCTTCTGCAGCAGTGGTACGCCGGCGCCTCCTCCGAAGCGACGGCCACGCCCGTGACACTCGCCGCGGGCCAGGACCGTACCGGGATCGACGCGGCCCTGGTCATGGGCGCGTCCGTCAGCGGAACAGTCACCGCCCCTGCCGGCGTCGACGTCAGCTCAATTCAGGCCACGGTCTACCAGGCCGGCGGAACGAACCCCAACTACGTGGCTTCCTCCTCGGTCAACGACGACGGCACGTACAAGGTGGCCGGTCTCCCGTCAGGCAGCTATAAAGTGCAGTTCGCCGGCTACAACACCGCCACGCTGCAGCAGTGGTATGCGGGAGCGTCAACCTTCGAAACCGCAACCCCCCTCACTCTCACAGAGGGCCAGGACCATGGCGGCATCAATGCCACTCTGGTCAAGGGCGCGTCAATTTCCGGCAAGGTCACGGCCCCTGCCGGCGTCAACCTGTCCGCAGTGCAGGCCTATCTCTTCACGTCGGACAGCTACTCCTACGCGGGATCCGTGCAGGTCACGGCCGACGGCTCCTACAACTTCGCCGGCCTTGCAGCCGGGTCCTACAGGGTCCAGTTCAGCGCAGGAACCTCGGGGGCACTCGAGCAGTGGTACGGCGGCGCATTGACGTTCACCGAGTCGACGCCCGTCCCCGTCACGGCCAGCCAGCAACTGGCTCTCGATGACACGGTCCTTATCAAGGGCGCATCAATCAGCGGCAAGGTCACAGCTCCTGCCGGAGTCGATCTGGCCCGGGTAGAAGCCTCCGTCTACAACGCTGACAACTTCAGGGCGTATCCGATCAGTGTCCAGGTGCAGGCCGACGGCGGATTCAAGGTCACCGGCCTCCGCGCCGGAAACTACAAGGTCCAGTTTTCGGGGTATGACTCTGGGGCCCTGAACCAGTGGTACGCGAACGGCACCACCATTGATACGGCCACGGCACTGCCCGTCACGGCCGGCCAGGATCTCACGGGCATCAACGCCACCCTGATCAAGGGCGCGTCCATCAGCGGCAAGCTCACGTCTCCTGCCGGCGTCGACCTGTCGATGGTCAACGTGTCGGCCACCGCTGAGGGAAGCGCCTACGGCAGCTACGGGCGCGTAAACGCAGACGGTACTTTCGCCGTCAAGGGACTTCTCGCGGGAACCTACAAAGTCAACTTCTCAAACTACAACTCCGGGGCCCTGGACGAGTGGTACAACAACGTCCAGACCCAGGCGGAGGCCACGCCGATCACGCTCACCGCGGGCCAGGACCGCGCGGCAATTGACGCCACCCTTGCCAAGGGTGCCACCATCAGCGGCAAAGTCACGCTGCCGGCAGCCGACTACTCCTCGAACGTCTCCGTCACTGCCTTCAACACCAGCGACAACGCCATGGCCGGCTCCACCTACTCGAATTTCGACGGCACGTACTCCATCCGCGGGCTGAGGCCGGGCAGCTACAAAATCCAGTTCAGCTCCTACGGCTCCGGAACGCTGCCGCAGTGGTACAACAAGGCGTCCAGCATGGCCGCGGCAACGCCCGTAACAGTGACCGAGGGCCAGACCCTGGCGGTGGCCGACACCACTTTGGTCAAGGGCGGCGTGATCAGCGGCAAGATCACCGCTCCGGCGGGAACGAACCTCAACGCGGCGCAGGTATACGCCACCAAGACCGGCGTCATCGACGGATCCTCCAGCCCCGGCTACGTGAGTCCGGACGGCACATACTCCGTTATCGGACTGGATGCCGGCACCTACAAGCTGCATTTTTCCGGCGGCCAAAGCGGGGCTGAAGACCTTTGGTACGGCGGCACCAGCGCCGCCACCGCGAAGGCGCTGACTATCGCCGTCGAGCAGACCATGCCGGGCGTCGATATGACGGTGACAACCGGCGCGTCCATCAAGGGCAAGATCACCGGCACCGGCACGAATGGCTACCCGCTCTCCGTGCTCGACCCTGCCGGCAAGACCGTCAAGAACGGCTACACGGACGCCACGGGCAACTACAGCGTGGTCGGCCTCGCGGCCGGTTCCTACAAGGTGGCCTTTAACCGCTCCAGCGGCTATTCACAGGAAGAAGCGCAGTTCTACCAGAACAAGCCCGAGTCGGCCGGCGCTTCTCAGGCCCAAGCCATCCCGGTGACCACGGGCCAGGCCGTGCAGAACATCGATGCCGCCCTGACAGCAGGCGGGTCCGTCACCGGAACCGTCCTGGACAAGGCCGGGCAGCCAGTGGTCAACGCGTTCGTCCAGGCCTACACACCGGACGGCTCGCTGGTGACCCGGGACGGCAGCACCACAGCAGCGGGAAAGTACAGCATCAGCGGTCTCACGACGGGCAAGTACGTTATCCGCGTGCATGGCGGCCTGGCTGCCGGTGACCTCTACTCGGGCAACGCGACCACCGAAGCAACGGCCACTCCCGTAGCCGTTGTCGGTGGCAGCGCCACCACGCACGACCTGTCGTACGCGGCCGCGAACCAGCCGCTGACCGCACCGGTGCCCACCGTCACGGGCACAGCAAAGGCCGGGTCCACCCTGACCGCGGCCCCCGGCTCGTGGGGACCGTCACCGGTCGCGCTGACCTACCAGTGGAAAGCCAACGGGACTGCCAGCGGGCTCGCCATCGCCGGCGCCACCGCCAGCACCTACAAACTCACGACGGCGGATGTTGGCAAGACCATCACTGTCACCGTCACGGGGACCAAGACCGGGTACACCACCGCGGCCAAGACCTCAGTGGCAACAGGTACTGTCATGGCCCTCAACCCGGTCCTGACCGCACCGGTCCCGAAGGTCACCGGCACGGCCAAGGTGGGCTCCACCCTGACCGCAACCCCGGGCACCTGGGGTCCCGCACCGGTCACGCTGAAGTACCAGTGGAAGGCAAACGGCGTCGCCATCACCGGCGCCACCGCAGGCACCTACAAGCCCACGGCAACGGACCTGGGCAAGACCGTCACCGTTACCGTCACCGGGTCCAAGGCCGGCTACACCACCGCGGCCAAAGCGAGCACGGCAACGGCCAAGGTCGCGGCCGGGACGCTGACCGTGCCCGCACCGAAGATCACGGGCACCGCCAAGGTCGGGTCCACCCTGACCGCAACGGGCGTGTGGGGTCCGGCACCGGTCACGCTGAAGTACCAGTGGAAGGCCAACGGCATCGCCATCACCGGCGCCACCGCAAGCACCTACAAGCCGGCCGCTGCAGTGATAGGCAAGGCGCTGACCGTCACGGTCACCGGGAGCAAGGCCGGCTACACCTCCCTGGCCAAGACCTCGGCGATCACAGCAAAGGTCGCCGCCGGAACGCTGACCGCGCCCCTACCGGTCATCACCGGCGCGGCCAAGGTCGGCTCCACCCTCACCGCAACAGGCACCTGGGGACCGGCACCGGTCACCTTGAAGTACCAGTGGAAGGCCAACGGCATCGCCATCACCGGCGCCACCGCCGGCACCTACAAACCGGCAACCACCGTGCTGGGCAAGACCCTGACCGTCACCGTCACCGGCTCCAAGGCCGGCTACACCGCGGCGGCCAAGACCTCCGCGATCACGGCAAAGGTGGCACCGGGAACCCTGACCGCACCGGTGCCCACGATCACAGGCACGGCCAAGGTCGGGTCCATCCTGACGGCAACGCCCGGCGTATGGGGTCCCGCGCCGGTCACGTTGAAATACCAGTGGAATGCGAACGGGGTCGCGATCACTGGCGCCACCGGCAGCACCTACAAACCGGTATTGGCCGTCAGCGGCAAGACCCTGACCGTCACGGTCACCGGTGCCAAGACCGGCTACACGACGGCGGCCAAAACCTCCGCGGCCACGGCCGCGGTGAGCTAGGCAAACCGCACACCCGGGCACAGATAAAGGCCACGGCCGTCGCAGCACCTGAACACACCAGGCGTTGCGGCGGCCGTGGCCGCTTAAACAGGGAATCCGGCCGTGGCGTGGAACCGCCTTCCCCAGGAAAGCTGGCGCCCCGCGCAGGATCTTTCTGGGTAGTCCGCCCGTAAAATATAGACGTGGCCTACGCGCCAGTAGGGTCGCACTGGCCACTCGAGAAGGAGGTCACGATGGGTTTGGGAGACAAGATCCACAATGCCGCCGAGAAACTCCACGGCAGAAGCAAGGAAGCAGCCGGACGCACCACCGGTAACGAACGGCTTAGGGCTGAAGGCCGAGGGCACCATCTCCGCGCCGACCTCAAGCAGGCGGGCGAAAAGATCAAGGACGCCTTCAGGCGGCACTAGGTCCCAGCTTGAGACGTGAGGCCCCATTCAGCCGATCCTGGACGGGGTCTCATTGTGTGCCGGGACGGCGAACCTCGCCACAGGCGCGCCTCGCGACGGCGTTCCCCACCACATAAGTGCACCGGATCACCTTTCCACCCATCCGGCTCCACCATCGCTCCGAACTGCATGTGTCCCTGTCAGGGGAGAACCACCACCACTTGCACGAGGAGAATGCTTTCCGATGAACAAGACACTTCGCTTCATGGCAGTTCCCACGCTTGCCCTGGGTGCACTCGCCCTCTCCGGCGCTCCAGCCATGGCCCATGAAGCCCCGGCTCAAACCGGCACCACGCACTCCTACCAGGCCACGCTCGGCCAGCTCAACGGCAGCTCCGCGTCTGGCACCGTCACCGTCGACGTCACCGGCAACCAGGCCCACGCCGTGCTCAACGTCTCCGGCCTCGCCCCTACCTTCATGGACGCGCCATACCCGCACGTCCAGCACATCCACGTCGGCGCCGCGGGCCAGTGCCCCGGCCCGGCCGCGGATGCCAATGGCGACGGCGTCATCTCCACCACCGAAGGCGCACCGTCCTACGGCAAGATCGGCACCACGCTCTCCACCAAGGGCGACACCAGCCCGGCCGCAGGCCTGGACCTCAAGGTCGCCGGCCAGGGCGGCAGCTACACCATTGACCGCACCTTCGACCTCAACGCCGAAACCAAGGCTGCGCTCGATTCCGGCACCGCCGTGGTGGTAGTCCACGGCCTGGACCCCGCCACGCTGAGCGCGGCCGGCCAGGCAGCCAAGAGCGACCTCGTCCCGTCCCTGCCGCTCGCCGCGACGTCGCCGGCACTGTGCGGCACGCTGGCCATGGGCCAGATGAACATGCCGGTCGGCGGCGCTGACACCGGCGTCGCCCAGCAGACCGCCGGTACCGCAGCCGGTACCGACGCCGGGACCCTCGCCCTGGGCGGCGGCCTCGTTCTCGCCGCCGCGGCCGGCGGCACCTACGTGATCCGTCGCCGCAAGGCCGCACAGGCAGCCTAAGCCAGGACTGGCCACGCCGGCATCAACACGGGCGTGAGTGCCGGCTGCTGCGGGCCCGACGCTTCCGCAGCAGCCGACACTCTGCCCGTGCCACCGGCTCCTGCAGGTTCCCGTGCAGGACACATTGTGAAGGACAACACGCCACCATGAGCAAGGCAAACAGAAAACGTAACCACCTGCTGGGATCCCTGGCGGTGGCGTCCCTGCTGCTGTCCGGATGCGCGGCAGCGGCCGGAGCGCCCGGATCAGCATCCACTGCACCGGCCTCGGAGTCCCCGGCAACGCAGCACTCCGTCGACCACTCCGCAGCAGCGGCGTCCTCCGCCACCCCCGCTACCGAGTCCCAGGACGGTCCGTCCGAGGCCGCCAAAATGGTCTGCGGGCCCGAGACCCAGGACAACGTCTCCGAGATATTGCAGCTGAAGTCCGCACCGCACAGCGTCTCCACTTGGGCCGACAAGACCTTTACCTGCACCTACCACCTCGCCGAAGGGCCCCTGGTGATCTCCGTAAAGGAATCAGCAGACCCGGCCTCGGCGCGTAAGTACTTCGACGCCCAGGCAGGCAAGATCGGCGGAACAGAGCCGATCAAGGGTCTGGCAAACCTGGGTTTCCCCGCCTACCAGACGGACGACGGATCGGTCGTCTTCCTCAAGGACAACAACACCCTGTACGTCAACGCCACAAAGCTGCCGGCCGCCGTCGGCCCCCACGGCGCAACCCCCACCGCGTTCGCCTACCAGGTGTCCACCACCATCCTGGCGTGCTGGAAGGAACACCACTAAGCCATGGCACCCCCATCGATGCGGCCACACAGAGGCATCCCGCGCAGAGGCACCCTCCCGTCCGCCGCGGTCTCCCTCCTGGTCCTTTGCGGGCTGGCCCTTGGCGGCTGCGGGGCAGCCGGTCAAACGGCCGCCCCATCGGCAACCGGCGGACCGCAGACCGGAGCCGCAGCGTCGGGTGCCGCATCGCCGTCGGCCGTTCCGTCCAATGAGGCACCGCAGATTAAAAGCCCGACGGCGGCAGCCGCCAAGGCGGCCAAGGTCCCCTCCCTTGCCCGGCCGGCTCCGGCGCCCGTGGCGCTGAGTGTTCCAGCCATCGGCGTGCAGTCACCGCTCGTGAAGCTGGCGCTCCGGCCCAACAAGTCGCTGGAGGTGCCGCCGGACGGCCCTGGTGCACCCGCTGGCTGGTACAGCGGCTCCCCCGCGCCGGGCGACACCGGTCCGGCCGTGTTCCTGGGCCACGTGAACTCGACAAGCGGCGGCCCCGGGGTCTTCGCGAACCTCCGCAGCCTGAAGCCCGGCGACGAGATCGCGGTGCAGCGGGCCGACCACAGCACGGTGGCCTTCACGGTTGCAAAGGCTGCCGCCTACAGCAAGAACAGCTTCCCCACGCTGCAGGTGTACGGCAACACCAAGGGCCCCGAGGTGCGGCTCATCACCTGCGACGGGTACGACCCCTCGACCGGCCTGTTCAACGACAACTACGTGGTGTACGCCAAGCTCAAGGCCAAATAAGCGGGCTGAACACACTGCGCAGTTTTCCATCGCTCAGACGGTCCCGACGGGCAGCTCTGACGAACGCGAATACTGCGACCAGCCGCCGACGAACAGCTTGCCCCGGCCCATGCCGAGGTACTCCAGCACCAGCAGGTTGTGGCAGGCTGTCACCCCGGAGCCGCAGTAGTTGACCGTGTCACGAGCGGAGCCAATCCCGGCCCGGCCGAAATTCTCCAGCAGCTGGGCCCGCGGGACCAGCTTCCCCGAGGGCCCCAGGTTCTCCCTGCACGGCACGTTCACCGCACCGGGAATGTGCCCGGGACGGGGATCGACAGGGTCCTGCAGCCCAAGGTAGCGGTCACGGTTCCGGGCGTCGATGATTGTGGCTGCAGCTGACGCTTCCGCGATGTCGGCCAGCAGTCCGGTCGGCCAGGGACGGGCGGTGAAGTCCCCGGGCACGGCTGCCGGAACCGCCGTCTCCAGCGCGCCGGCATAGTACGTCATGCCGCCGTCCAGTACAGCGGCATCGTGTCCGGTGACCCGCAGCATCCAGACCAGACGCGCCGCAATGACACCGCCGGCATCGTCGTAAGCCACCACCACATCCGAGCCGTTGATACCGCTCTGCCGCATGCCTTCGGCGAAAACCTCCGGATCCGGCAGCGGATTGCGCCCGGATTCCTTCGACGCCGGCGCGGAAAGCCAGCGGTTCAGGTCGACGAACACGGCGCCGGGGAGGTGGCCGCGGCTGTAGGCGTCCCGCCCGGACGATCCGTCCAGGTACCAGCGCGTGTCCGCGACGACCACCCGCCGCCGCTGGCCTGCGCACCATTGGAGGTCCACGAATGGCTGAATATTGCTGACTTCCGGCATGGCTCCAGCGTAATCCTCCGTCTCGTACTGCGAGACAGCCATATCAACATGCGGACAAAGCGGGTGCTGGCGCATTTCGCTGCCCGCAACGTCGAGGGCCACGGCAGACCCTGCTCGTACGGCGGGACGGACCCGGCCCGGAAACGGCCCACGGACAGAGCGGAACCGGCGTACGCTGGTGGATATATGAGTCCCCCAGCCAAGCCGTGTGACCATGCGTGAACTAAGTAATATTTCGGTCTTGGGAGTCTCCCTCCTGCTCGCCTTGGCGTCGTGCGCCCCGCCGCCGTCGCCCGCACCCGGCAAGCAGGCGAGCCGGGCCGCCGGCACCCACATTGCCGCTCCCGCCCACATCACCACCGCTGCACCGGCGGCCTTGGCACCCCATGCGCTGGCACCGGCGCCGCTGACCCCGGCCCAGCAGCTGGCCAAGCTCACCATGGCGCAGCGTGTGGGCCAGTTGTTCATGATTGCTTCTGCGGCCACCGGCGCCGACATCAACACCATGTCCGATATCACCAAATACCACGTGGGCAGTGTGTACCTGGCGGGGCGCAGCCGCGCGGGAACCGCAGCCACGGCCGCCGTCGTCCGCCGGATGACCGCAACCGTGTCGGCGGCCACCACCGGGAGCATCCGGCTCGCTGTGGCGACCGACCAGGAGGGCGGCTTCGTCCAGGTCCTCAGCGGTCCGGGCTTCTCGGTGATTCCGACGGCGGTGGCCCAGGGCAGGCAGGCGCCGGCGGTGCTGCAGGCCAATGCCCACGTCTGGGGGAACCAGCTGCGCGCAGCCGGGCTCAACCTGAATCTGGCGCCAGTACTGGATACCGTCCCGAGTGCGCAGTTCGCTCCGCACAACGCGCCCATCGGCTTCTTCGGCCGCGAATACGGGTTCACGCCGCAGACAGTCTCCAGCCGCGGCGGAGCCTTTGCTGCGGGCATGCGCCAGGCCGGCGTCGCACCTGTGGTCAAGCATTTCCCGGGGCTTGGCCGCGTCACCCTCAACACGGACACCAGCCGCAACGTCCACGACACCGTCACCACCCGCAGCGATCCCTACCTGCTGCCGTTCCGGACGGCCATCCAGGCGGGCGCCCGCTGGGTCATGGTGTCCAGCGCCTATTACAACCGCATCGACGCCGGCCACATCGCCCCGCTGTCGGCGGTGATCATGCGCACCATGCTGCGGGGTGACCTGCACTTCACCGGGGTCATCCTGTCCGATGACCTGTGCAATGCCGCGCAGTTGGCTCCGTGGGCCAAGGGCGCCCGGGCCACCGGCTTCATCCACGCCGGCGGAACCATGCTGCTGTGCGCAAACCCGCGGGACATTCCGGTCATGACCTCCGCGGTGCTGCAGCTCGCGCAGCACAACCCCGCGTTCGCGGCCGAGGTCAATGCCGCCGCCCTGAAAGTGTTGACGGTGAAGGCCGGGCACTAGGGGCGGCCCCAAGAGGCCGGTGACGCGCTGGGCACCGAGCCGCCAGAATCCGCAATATTTAGACGCACCTATGGCCCCGGACGCCGTCTTACGAAATTGACGCCCAAGACACCCTCGGCCTGGCCCCTCAGCGGACTCTTTGCTGGTTTCGGGCCTCGGAAACGATGCGGGACAGCTCCTTGGAAAGAACGGAACTGGCAGTCTCTGAACTTGGCCAGTGACCGATCTGTAACCGACGTTCCAGGGTACGGGCGCAGTCTTCCATCTGCAGGGCGCCGACCATTGCGGACGTAACTTTGAGGCTCACCACGGCATCCAACGTTTTTTCCAGGTCCTCGGCCGCGACACCGGCAACGATGTTGGCCGAGCGTGCCGGCAACAAATCCAAGTACTCGCTAAAGAATCTGTCCGCCACGCACTGACCGGCCTGCTCGGCGAGAATGCGTAGAGCAACGGTGTCGAGGACGGGCGGCCGTTGTCCTGCCCTTGTCCCCGCCGCCTGCTGACCTGTCCTCATTTGGGACTACGGGTCAGGCGCTGCCCAAGAACTGCCTTGGGACGGCTGCGCTGTTGCGAGATGTTCACACTCATTCCGATCCGTCATAGGCACCACGACGCCGCTGTACGGCGCACTGTTAAGTGTTCTCCAGAAGGCTCAAAGTCTATGCAGCCTATCCCCAAGATCGGCTCAGCTTTCCCCAAGTTACGGCCGGACCCGCACTGGCGCCTGCCCCCCGGGGCGCTTCGGGCTTCCTCTTGGTAGGGTTTCGTCAAGGGCAATACTGGGGCGGCCCAAGGAGAATTTTGATGGCGGGTAGCCGGACGGCTGTTGTGGTTGAAGACGATGCGGACGTCGGCGGTCTTATTCATGCAATCCTGGGAGCCGCCGGCGTTACTGCCCGACTTGCGGAAACAGGCACTGCAGGTGTTGACGCCGTACGCATGCACTCCCCCGACATCGTAATCCTGGACTTCGGGCTACCGGACATCACAGGCCTGGAAGTCATCCGCCGAATCAGGAGCTTCAGCCACGTCTACATCCTCATGCTCACGGGACACGAAGAAATGATGGATGCCCTGATCTCCGCAGGAGCCAACGCCGTCATGACTAAGCCATTCCGCCCGCGTGCACTGAGAGCCCAAATCGACGAGGCACTCGGGCTGCAACTCCCTCAACCTTAGGAGTGCGTGTTCGCGGCCTCAGCGGACTCTCCCCTCAGCGGACCAGGCCGGAAACGAGGTTGATGGTGGTGGCCAGCACGATGGCCCCCAGCAGATACGAGAGCAGGGCGTGTCGCAGCACGGTGCCGCGGATGGCGTCGGTTTTCAGGTCGGTGTCGGAGACCTGGAAACACATGCCGACAGTGAAGGACAGGTAGGCGAAGTCCAGGTACCGCGGCGGCCTGTCCTCGTTGAAGTCCACACCGGCCTTGTCCCGGTAGTAAATCGAGGCGTAGCGCAGGGCAAAGAGCGTATGCACCAGGAACCAGGACAGCGCCACGCTTCCCAGCGCCAGGGCAATGATGGCTGCCTTCCCTCCGCCTTCAGTGGTGGAGGCGTCCAGCAGGATGAGGGCCACCCCGCCGAAGCTGGCTATCGTGGCGGCGAGCACCAGGGCATCCGAAGCGGCCCTGCCGGGATCGTCGCGCCGGGCGTGCGCCGCCGTGGCTCCCGCGTCCAGTCCCCCGATGATGGTCCAGACCCAGATGAGGTAGGTGGCACATGCGGCCGCCCAGCCCAGCGCGGGTGCGTACGACCACGATTTCAGGAGCCCGACAGCAACGGCCGCGCCGATACCCACCACGGCCATCACCAGAAGGCGAAGCCGGGAGTGATGGGCCGGCCTGTCGTATCGCGTGGCCTGGTGCCCTGCCCTGTCCGTTGTGCTCATGGTCTGATCATTCCAGTTCCGCGGCGGGAAGCCCGGCGGCGGGCTGGCCGTGGCCGCTTAGATGTTGCCGGTTGAGGGCGTCCAGCTCGTCATCCGTGAGGTCGTCGAAGGACCGGGCTTCGTGGCGGTCACTGCGGGCGAAGCGGACGAACATCAGGATGATCAGCGGCAGATCGACAATTTCGGCGAGGAACCACAGCAGGTCTCCGGCTATCTGCTGGTCCCGGAGAGGACCCGGCTGCCAGTTGGGGTGTCCGGCCGCGATCCGCCCGGCCCCGTCCAGGATCCCGGGGCTCAGCCGCATCAGGATTCCGGGCACGGCATCGGCAAGGAGCTCGATAAACACGTAGATGAACTCGACAACGATCAGCGAACTGACGGCCTTGGTTGATCCGTCCTCGATGATCGGCACCGCCATCAGCATCCCGAGCAGCGGCACGAATACGGTCAGGACCACGTCCCACACCGGGCTGGTCCGCAGCGGATAGAAAAGCGGGGTGAGGAACAGGCTGAACATGCCCAGCCCCAGCAGCGCAGCGACCACTGTGTTGCTCAGGGAGCGCACCACGCCGTGGTTCAGGATCTTCTCCAGCCGCGAAGCGCCGGCAGCGCCCAGGGAGTTCCGGGCCAGGGTAAGCGGCCTTCCCGCCGCCACGAGCAACGGGACGATGAAGAGGTAAGAGGTGACCTTCAGCGTGAAGACCCAGCGGAGATCGTCGCTGTAGACGCCGGTAAAGCCGAAGCTGAGCACGGCGAAGCTGCCCAGGCCCAGCACGTAGAACGTCGCCGTCCGCCACCACGGCCAAGTGATGCCGCGGCTCCCGGCGGCCCGGACGCCGCGAGCGTAGAACGCAGCGGCCAGAAGCAGCAGCACAAGGGCCGGCCAGTTAAGCGTCCATGAAGTCCAGACGACTTCCCACGGTGGCATGGTCAGCTCCTTCTTACGGGGCTCTGCGGACGGGTGCCGGCGGCAGCCTTCCCTGCCGCTATTCTTGCGGGCCGGCGTCGGGCGGCGCTGACGCCGACCACGACGGCGATCAGCAGCGCCAGGCCCAGGCTCACCGGGCCTGTCCCCCAGCCGAGCCCGCCACGGGCCGGGGACGCGGCGGACCAGTCGGCGAAGGATGCCCCGAGCGGCCGGGTGAGGATGTAAGCGGACCAAAACGCCGGGATGGCGGGGAGCAGCGTCCGCCAATATGCAATGGCCGGCGCTGCGATGGCCAGGGCAAACACGGCACCGGATGCCAGGTAGCCCAGATTGAGGCTGTAGGCGGTCATGTCGCCGGCGGCCGTGCCGAGGGCGAACGTCGTCAGAACCGCCGTCCAATAGTAGGTTTCGCGGCGCCGCGTGAGGATGCTGTGGATCGACAGGGTCCCCTCGCTGCGGTGCCAGAGGAAGAAG
This sequence comes from Arthrobacter sp. 05T444, assembly GCF_056395905.1. Classification (NCBI taxonomy): domain Bacteria; kingdom Bacillati; phylum Actinomycetota; class Actinomycetes; order Micrococcales; family Micrococcaceae; genus Arthrobacter; species Arthrobacter sp. 05T444. The sequence goes on along the minus strand of NZ_JBFTKK010000005.1, from coordinate 146,803 downwards.
CAGGCTGCCAGGGCGGCGAGGAAGAACGCCGTAGACGCCAGATAGGGGATGCCGAGCACCACGTGCACCGCGTCGGCGGCCATGGTTCCGAAGACGCTGACCATCACCACGGCCAGCCAGTAGACCCAGGGAATGTAGCGGCGGACCCTGAACTGGAGGATCAGTGACGCGGCCAGGCCAGTACCGCCGAGGGCAAGCGCCACTTCCGGGGCAAGGGAATGGAGCATGAAGTCCGAGGTGGTCTCGCCCATCCCGGTGGTGAGCACTTTTGCTGCCCAGAACCAGCCCGTGATTTCCGGGACTTTGGACGCGATTCCGCGGGCGGACCCCGCGGCACCGACCGGAGCCTGAACGTCCAGAACTCCGGCTGCGGCGCCGTCCGCTGATGAGCGGGATTCGTGCTGCGTCATGCGCGTCGTTCCTCCGCGGCCACGTCGGCGTCAGCGCCGCCGTCGGCCTTCCTGCTCCGGCGGTGCTTGAGGTATTCGATGCCCCACGGCACCACGGAGACCAGGACCATGACCACGGCGATGACGTCGATGTTCTTGGCAACGATCTCGAAGTGTCCCAGCCAGGTCCCCAGCAGCGTCACGGACGTGGCCCACGCGAGGGCGCCCACGATGTTCCACAGCGAGAAGGACCTGTAGCCGTACCGGGCGATCCCCGCGCTCAGCGGCGCATAGGTCCGCACGATCGGAACGAAGCGCGCCAGCACAATGGCGGGTCCGCCGTGGCGGCGGAAGAAGTCCTCGGTCTTGTCCAGGTGGGAGGTCTTCAGGATTTTCGCATCGTCCTTGAACCACCGGCGGCCAAATTTCCGTCCGAGCATGTACCCCACCTGGTCCCCGGCCACCGCCGCCGCCGTGATGACGCCGATCAGCACCGGCAGCGCCAGGTTCAGCTGCTGGTGAAGGAGACCCGCGGTGAAGAGCAGGGAGTCGCCGGGCAGGAACGGGAAAAGGACACCGGATTCGATGAACACCATGAGTGCGATGACCGAGAAGGTGGCCGGCCCCAGACCCGAAAGCAGGGCCGCCGGGTCCAGCAGGGAGGGGATCCCGGCGGACGACGCCACGGCCGGGGCCAGCGCAAGGGCATGAAGAGTATGCATGAAACCACTCTCGCCCGCGGTCTCAAAGAAAACCCTAAGAAATACGGACGCCGGCCCGCCGTCGTGGACGGCGGGCCGGCGTTCCCGGTGCTGTGTGGACTATTCGGCCAGTTTTGCCACAGCCTGGGCCCACAGGAAGAACTTGTTGGTACCCAGGTCCTTGATCGTCTTAATCCCGAGGGCCTCCTGGAGCTTCTGGGCGTCGGACTCGGACAGGCCCTGGAGTGCACCCACGGGTGCCTTGGCCAGTTCCTCGATGCTCTTGCTTTCGTATTCGGAATCGAACTTATTGCTGAGGCCAGCCACTGTGAAGCTCCTTTGCTCAAGTGAAGCCCGGACGCGTGCCGGGCAGGCGGTGCGCCCAAGGAACAGCAAAGCACGAGTCGGCGCCGGCGTCGAGATACCGGCGTAAAACGGGAGACGGCCGCCGCGTCAGCAGACGCAGCGGCCGTCCCAAAGTTCCGAGACGCTCCTGAGCAGGGGCGTCAGTTCCAGCCCGAGCCGGCAGCAGACCGCCCCAGGAAGCCGCCCGTGCCGTTGCCCTTGTACAGCCAGAGTGCGCCGGCCGTATCCACGGCGAGGACGTCGTTCCTGGCGTCGCCGTTGAAGTCGCCGCGGGCGGTGATGGCCGTCATGGCGTTCCAGCCGACGCCGGCCTTCACCCTTCCGGAGAAGCCGCTGCGGCCGTTCCCCGTGTACAGCCAGAGCGCACCGGCGGTGTCGCGGGCCAGCACGTCGGCCTTCCGGTCGCCGTTCATGTCACCGGGACCCACGACGGCGGTCATCGAGTTCCAGCCGGAGCCCACCTTGACGCGTGCCAGCCAGCCGCCCCGCCCGTTGCCCGGGTACAGCCAGAGCACACCGGCGGCGTCGCGGGCCAGGACGTCCGGTTTAGCATCACCATTAATGTCACCCGGACCGACGATGCTCGTGAAGGCGTTCCAGCCGGAGCCCACCTTCACCCGTGCGAGGAAGCCGCTACGCCCGTTGCCCGGGAATAGCCACAGAGCACCGGAACTGTCGCGGGCCAGGACATCGGCCCTGCCGTCGCCGTTGAAATCGCCGGGAGCGACAATGGCTGTCATGCCGTTCCAGCCCGTGCCGGACTTCACCCGTGCCAGCCAGCTGCCGCTGCCGTTGCCGGGGTAGAGCCACAGCGCGCCGGAGTTGTCCCGGGCCAGCACGTCGGACTTCCGGTCGCCGTTCAGATCACCGGCGGCCACCACGGTGGTGATGTGCAGAACCGCGGCGGCGGCGTCCACCAGGCCGGCCCCGCAGCCTGACGGGCAGCCGCCGGCAACGGGACGTGCTGTCCGCTTTAGTCGGGCCTCGACCGCGGCGGGCGTCGCGGCCGGCCCCATCTGCGCCATCAGCAGCGCGGCCACGCCGGCAACGTGCGGAGCGGCCGCGGACGTGCCCTCGGCGAAGTAGTAGGACGAGTCCGTCTGGGCGGTGGTCGCGCCGTCGTTGCGGATGGACAGGATGCCGCCCGAAACACTGTCGTCCGGGTTCCCGCCGGGAGGCGGTGTCATGTCGCCGCCGGGGGCGGTGACGTCCACGTTGGGGCCGAAGTTTGAGTACGGGGCAAACGAACCGCTGGGTCCGCTGGCGGCAACAGTGATGACGTTCTGACAGTTCGCGGGCTCGGAGGTCGCGGCGGACAGGCTCTCGTTGCCGGCAGCGACCACCACGGCGGCACCCCGGCCGGTGGCGATGTCAATGGCATCCTGCCAGGTCTGTGAACATGCTTCTGTGCCGCCAAGGCTGAGGTTGATGACGCGTGCCGGGGTGGGGTTCAGGGGCGCATCGGCAACGGGAGCTCCCGAAGCCCAGATCACGGCGTCCGTGATGTCCGAGGTAAAGCCGCCGCAGGGTCCCATGGCCCTGACCGGCAGGATTTTGGCTTTGGGGGCCACTCCGGCGATGCCGTTGGCGTTTTCGGTGACGGCACCGATGATGCCGGCCACGAAGGTGCCGTGCCAGGACGACTCGGTGGCCGCCGCATCGGCTGCGCAGAATCCGGGGTCGGTCCAGTCCCCCTCGTCCGTGGGGTCGGAGTCACGGCCGTTGCCGTCGCGGGCTTCGGTCGGGTCGGTGATCATGTCGTAGCCCTGCAGCACATTGGCGTTGACGTCGTCGTGGCGGGTGATGCCAGTGTCCACCACGGCCACCACCTGGCCCGTGCCCTGGGTGACGTCCCAGGCCCGGGTCACCTTGATACCGCCGGTTTGCTGGGACAGGTTCCATTGGAACGGGAAGTAGGGGTCGTTCGGATCGGCGACCTTGGGGTGCATCAGGGCGTCGGGCTCTGCATAGGCCACGGCGGGATCAGCGCGCAGTGAGGCGAGGAGTTTTGCCGAATCGCCGGCGCCGAGTTTCTTGGCGGTTCGCAGCACGCGGGCGCCGCCGGACGTGGCGCGGAGGTCCTTGACGGCGGAGCCGAGTTTGACGGCGGCCCGCCCGTAAGTCTTTGCCCGCACCGCGGGGACGGCATCCGCCCCGTCCGTGAACTTCACAATGAACTGGTTGGTCGCCGCTGCTGCACCGGAGGAGGGCCGCGCAATCGACGCTGCGGGCGGCACTGCCGGCAGCGGGGCCGGCGCATCGTCAGCCGATGCCGGCGGGCCGATCAGCGCACCCGCGGCCAGCGCCGCAACGCCGGCCGAGGCCAAGAGGGAGGAGAAATACGACCGGCGCGCGTGAGACATCGAGACCATTCCTGTTCGGCGCGTCAACCACAACTGGTCCGGGCGCGGAAGTTAGGGTGCGACCCCCTGCCGCACCCAAAATGAGTGTAGCTGTTGGGTCGGACTTTTTGTTGGCCCGGCCGGTACCTGGCTGTATGAAGGGAGCAGCTTCCCTGAACCTCGTTGTTAAGCCTGCGGTTACCGGGGGGCCAACCCCGCGTCTTCCCCCGGAGCCCCGAATGCCCCACACTGTGTGCAAGAGTCTTTTCCGCACTGGCCAAAGGCAGGTCACCCATGGTCCCTCTTATCTCCCTCGCGGCTCTCGTCGGGCCGCAGGAACACAAGCCCGACGCCCGCATTCCCCGGCCACTTGACGCGAGCGACCTGCCGGAGCTGAAAGACCTTTATCTGCGCGCCTACGACCCGGAGAAGGAGCATTCCGATGGCTTTCACTCCGTCGACAGGATCGGCACAATCTTCGACGGCGCGCACGGAACCCCGATTCCTGAGGCCTCACTCCTGACGGTTGACCAGGACGGCCGAATCACGGGGGCCATCATCATCACCGACCGGCACGTCGGAAGCCCCGGCCCGGGGACCGCTTTCATCGCCGAACTCTTCACCCACCCGGACCACCGCAGGCAAGGCCTCGCCGAAGATCTCCTGCGCCATGCCATGCACGTGCTGCACACCCTGGGACACAACATCCTCGCAGTCAGCGTCCACAGCGGCAACGCCGCTGCCATGGCCCTGTATCTCTCCCGGGACTTCCGCCGCCTGAGCCAGCGGGCCGCGAGCGACTGAGCCGACTCTGCGGCGTCACCCGACTTTGCGGCGTCACCCTGCGGTGGCCGCTCCGAGGGTGACGTCTGCGGCCTGGGCCTGGCCTCCGCGCAGGAACGTGACCTTAACGGTGGCTCCGGCTGCCTGTTCCCGTGCGGCCGCCGTCAGCTCGGAAGCATCAGTCACGGTCCGTCCGGCCAGTCCTGTGATCACGTCGCCGGCCTTCAGCCCGGCTTTGTCCGCCGCGGACCCTGCGGTTACGGCGGCCACTTCGGCCCCGGTCGTAAAGTCAGACGAGGCTCCGGAGGCCTTGTCCTGGACCGAAAGGCCCAGCTGGCCGTGCGTCGCGGCGCCCGTGGCGATGATTTCCTGGGCCACACGCTTGGCCACATTGATCGGGATCGAGAAACCGACGCCGATGTTGCCGGACTGGGAGGATGAGGAGGACGATCCGGCCGAGGCGATGGCCACGTTGACGCCGATGATCTCACCCTGCGTGTTGGTCAGGGCGCCGCCGGAATTTCCGGGGTTGATGGCCGCGTCAGTTTGGATGACGTTGATGCTGATGGAGCCCTGCGCCGACGTGGAGGAGTCGGTCTGCGAAGTGGCGGAGGAGTCCGTTTCGATGGTGCGGTTCACCGCCGAGACAATGCCGTCCGTCACGGTGCCGCTGAGTCCGAGGGGCGCTCCGATGGCGATGGCGGCGTCACCGACCTTGACCGCGCCGGAGTCCCCCAGCGTCGCCGGGACCAGGCCCTGGGCGGTGATTTGGATGACGGCCAGATCCGAGAGCGGGTCGGTGCCCACGATTTTCGCCGTGTAGACCTTCCCGTCGCTGGTGCGGACCTCGATGGCTGCGTTCGCGGCCTGCCCGTCCAGGGTGACCACGTGCGTGTTGGTCAGGATGTGGCCGTCCGTATCCAGAATGATGCCCGAGCCGGTGCCGCCGGAGCTGCCGGAGCTCGCGCTGATGGTCACCACACTGGGCGAGGCCTTCTGGGCGGCGGCAGTCACCGCGTTGACGCTGGAAGTATTGTTGACGATCACCGGCGTGTACTGGGCCTGCGCCGTGGCTGACGCCTCGGTTGGCGGGTTCAACAGAGCGGTAGTTCCAACGGCGGTACCTCCGCCCAGCAGACCCGCGGCCACCAGACAGGTGACAAAGACCGCAGGACCCACCCTTTTCCGGTCCTTCCGGCGGGTTGCCGTCATGTCTGCCGTGGTGGTCCCGGCCGCCGTGGGCCCTGCCGCCCAGACGGGGATTGCGCTGGCAGTCACTGTGCTGGCAGCCGCCGGGCCGGGAGCCGCTGTGGTCGCCCCGGCGCCATCGCCGGCACCGCGTTCCATGTAGTCACCCTGCGTGAACTCAACCTGTGTGTCGTCATCCTGCGTGGGACGTTCATACTCGTTCATCGGTCATCCTGACTTCTCGAAGGCTATGACCTCATACTCGACGCCGGTCCTATCGACCGTCTGTCCGGCTCCTGTGACGAAGCTGTGAGCATTTCCCGGAAGACGGTCAACCTATTTGGGAGGCACGCCTAGACTCCTGTGATGGCCACTCTTATTGAGAGCGTTTTCCTCAACGGGACAGTTGGTTCCGGAAAGACCACCACGGGCGAGGCCCTGCACCGGCTGCTCGCCGACGACGGAATCAGCAACGCCGTCATCGATCTGGATGGGCTGCGGCGGAGCTGGCCCGTGCCCGCAACGGATCGGTTTAACCATGAACTCGAGCTCCGGAACCTCCAGTCCCTGGCATTGAACTATCGCGAGGTTGGAGTTCGGCGGTTCATCCTTGCAGGGGTCGTTGAGCATTCTGCCGAGGTGGATCGCTACCGTACTGCCCTGGGCGGAGGAGACCTGACAGTGGTCCGGTTAGATCCGTCTCTCGAAACTATTCAGGACAGGCTCAGGAATCGGCACGAGCCCAACAGCCCGGAGCTGGCCTGGCACCTGGAACGCAGTGTGGAGCTGGCCTGGCACCTGGAACGCAGTGTGGAGCTGCATCGGATCCTGAATGAAGCCCGCCTGGACGCCCATGTGGTGGCAATCGGCAGCCAGAGCCCCCAAGAGGCTGCCCATGTCGTTCGCACGCTCGTTGGGTGGTAGCCTGCCAGGCAGTGCTGCCGGTTGTCGCATGGGAGAATCACTGCGTGGATACCGCCGAACCCGTGACCGTTGACTGGCCTTCACTTCTCTTGGCGCTTCTTATCGATTCGCTGCTCGTCTGGGCACCAGCGGCTTCGTTGTTCTTTCTTGCGCCCGGGCATCAGGTCCCTCTAGCCCTGGGCCTGGTGCTGACAGCCTTGGCAGCCAACTGTGCGCTCTATGCCGGTGGCACAACGATCGGCACATACCTTTGCGGCTTCCGGCTGAGGACGCGGCACCAGCAGCAGCCAGGGCTGAGCTATGGACTGATCCTCGCACTGCTTACCTTCGCGTCCGTGCCTGCGGTTGCGCTTTTGATCGCCGTCAGCTTGACTCCGGTTAACAGCGCTTCCGGTCCCTTGGGTCGGCCGGTTGGCTATCCCCTCGTCGGAGAACGAACCCACCGGCGGCCGGTCCTCCAGGCCGCCGACGACTACTGGGAACGCTGGTCGGATTAAAATGCAGTGGCCCGCGGACTTCAGCCGTACGTTCGCCCGGCGCGCCGCCTAGCCCCGCTGTGGCCTGCGGCCCGTCGACGGCGGACGGTCCGGAAGATCAGCAGCTCACCGACGCCGATAAGTCCGACGGCGGCCACGGTCATCCAGAGCTGGCGGTCGGCGTTGCCCAGGGCGTCGGCGGCGTAGCCGACAAAAGGCACCGCGTAGTAGAGCTTCCCCTTGACCTGGCGGGCCCGGACGGGCGTTGGGCTGCTGGCGCTGTTGTTGTCGCCTTTGGTGATCAGGGTTCGTTGGCCGTCCTGGGTGGCGCCGAATCCGACAATCCGCTGTGTCTCGACTTCAGGCCGTCCCGGACTGAGCTGAAAGGTGACGATGTCGCCGTATTTCAGCTCGCTGAACGCCGCCGGTTTCACCACCAGGAACGTTCCCGGGGAGTACTTCGGCGCCATGGAGTTGCTGGTCACAGTGTAGGTCTGGGAGCCGGTAGCCCATGGCACGAAGAACAGGGCAAGCACGGCGAAGCCTAGGACCATCAGCAGAATGCTGGCGAAGCTTCCGGGCCCGGTGGACGGGTCGCGACGAGTTTCGGAGGCCCAGGCGGACCGTCCTCCGCCGCGTCTACCGCCGGCGTCCATGCCAAACTGCGCCCGCATCCCTGGCCGTCCCTCTGGCAATGGGCTGCTCTTCATGACGGCGCCTCACGTTCTGTTCTGGCTGTTTACCTGCTGCACAGAACAATGCCGGGGCGCCCTCAGGACTGCATGCTGGAATCCGTCAAGGTTGCCTCAAGAATTTCTAAATACCCCCGCCCCGGCCGCGCCGGCCCAGAAAAGCGGACCCGGTATACCCCGCACCGAGGACAACCATGCTGCCCAGCCATCCGAGCGCCAGGAAGATCATCGTGGTCCGGTCCCTGTCCTCGTACGGAGCCAGCGACTGCCCTGCCACCACCACCCTTCCTGCCGATGACCGGGCCACAATGGCCATCCGAAGGCCTGGCTCCGGCTGCCACGTCACGGTGTCAACGCCGGAATCGCGTGCCGTCTGGAGCACGCCGGACGGCACCACCGGGAGGGATCCGTGAAGGGTCGCAGTCCCCGACTCGGGTTTGTCGTCGGACCCGTACACGACGACGAACAGTCCGCTTTCGGGGGTCAGCTCCACCCTCGGCCCTGGTTCAGTTCCGGCAGGAAGCTGCACCAAGGCCGCGGCGGCAGCCGCGGGAGCATCATTAGCCGACCGGCGGCCTACCTGCTGAAACGCGCCGTAGACGCTGCCGAAGATCAGCGTGACCACCACGGCCGCCGCCATCCATCCGAGAATTCTTCCCATCGGCTCAACCAACCACGTCAGCGCCGGGCATTGAAGACGTCGGGCCCGAAGCTGTTGACCCCTACGCCGCGGGCAATACCAAGACGGGGCAGCGAGAAGATGTCCTCGATGGTGGCCAGCAGGCTGTAGTGGTTGTAGAAGCGGTTAGAGGTGGTGCCGCCCCGGACGAAGGGTGAGAGCACCAGGGCACCCACGCGCCCGCCGGCCGTCCCGCCTGGTCTCCCCGGAGGGCCCACGGATCGCCCTTCGGCTTCGTCGAAGGTGATGATCAGGACCCCGTCGCGCTGGAACGCCGGGGAACGCAGGATGGGCGGCACCTGCCGCAGGAGCCAGGCGTTTGCGGTCACCAGACCGCCGGGTCGCCCGTCCACGCACGGGCTGTCGTGGCCGTCGTGGCACAGGTTGGGGGTGATGTAGGAAAGGTTGGGCGTCGTCGCGGCCGACCTCAGATCGCCGGCGAGCGCCCTGAAATCAACTACCCGCCGCCTGCAGTCCGGTGAGGACGTGATCGCCTCGAAGTACACGAAGGGGTTGTGCCGCGTCGCGTACTGGTCACCGCGCCTGGCACTCCGGCTCCCGTCGCTGGCGCCGGGCTGCGGATGCCGGCACGGAATGCGCATGTCCTCCATGTATCCCTTCCAGCTCTTCCTGGCCGCGGTCAGCTGCCCGGCAACTGTGGGAACGGACCTCGGGTAGAGGCAGCCGTTGCCACTGAAGACGCCGCGGTACGGAGGACCGGACGGCCTGAACCGCGAATAGGTCCCGCAGTCGGAACGGGTCATGGCGTTCGGTGGCTGCCCGGAAATCTGCGCCAGATAGTTAGGTTGGGAATTGTGCGCAATCGCGTAGTACTGCGACAGCAGGACACCGCGGGCGCGCAGAAATTTGGACAGATAAGGGGCTTTCGACGCCGGACCCCAGACCGTGCCATAGCCCCTGTTCTCAAGGTTGATCACAAAGACGTGGCCGGGCCTCGCGGCCCGGAGCACCGCAGATGCATCCGGCGCCGCCGCGGCGGCCGGTACCGGGACGGGCGCCGCAGTCGGCGCCGGCATCGACACTGCAGCTGGGACGCGCACCACCGTCGGGGCTGGGACCGCCGTCGAGGTTGGGACCGTCGTTGCAGCGGCGCTGACGGGAAGTGGCACATTTCGCGGGGACGGCGCCGGCTTGCTGGCCGCCCCCGACATGATGATGGCAACGGCAAGGGCCAGCCACTGTGCACCCCGCTGGGGACCTCTGCCCGGCCTCCGCCTGACCTTCCAGCCCATCGTGTCCTTCTCTCATGGACCTGCCCGGCAGCCGTCGGCAAACAACGCATCGGGAATCTTCGGAGTTCAGAGGCCCCGACGGCTGGCACCAGCATAGGCCTCCCTGAGCCTTGTTCCCAGCGTCCTTTCAATATCCGGTGAGAGACTGCTGGCCGGCGCCACCTCCGTGAAGCTGCCGTGCCCGCGCCCGCCTAGCCTGTGCCTGGCGCACCGCCCAGTAAGGAATGACATGAAGCAGCCCCCAGCCGCCGTGACACCCCTGCACCTGCACCTGCCCGGACGCTCCTGGTGGCTCCTCGCCGGATCTGCGTTCCTGTTCGCCGCAGCGATCGCTCTCGGGATCGTGGCGAAACTGTACGGCTCGCCCGGCCCGGACCTCCTCTGGGACGAAGGCATGGCGAGGGAGCGGACCACCGCACGGACCGGCCTGTCGCTGGCCCTGAATACCCTGTTCTCACCGGCGGGCAACATCACCATCCTGTTACTCGGCTGCGCCATTTTGGCGTTTGTCTTCCGCCGGCCCCTGGCCGCGTTGGCCTTCGGGTACCTCACCAGCGTCGGCTGGCTGTCCTCGGAAATCGGGAAGCTCACCGTTTCGCGGCTCAGGCCTCCCTCCGGAGCTACTCATGCGCTGCTCCTCGAGTCCGGCCACACCAGCTTTCCCAGCGGGCATACCGCGTTTGCCGCGTCCCTGGCCTGGGCCGTACTCCTCGTGCTCGCGCGGACCCGGACGCGGCGCATCTTCGCCGCCATCGGCGGGATAGTCCTGACCGCGATCGTCGGGCTCTCCCGCCTTTACCTGGGCGTGCACTACCCCAGCGACGTCATCGGCTCCGTGCTGATCAGCACCGCGGGCGTTCTGCTCTGGCTGCCGCTCTGGAACAACGTCATCGAACCCCAGCTCCGCGGCAACGCCCTGATCCGGAAACTGACGGCTCTCGGACCTCTGGAGCACCGGCTGACCGTCCCTACGAGGCGCTGACCCGGAGATTTCATGGAGCACCCAACGCTCAATCACCCATCACCCGCCCAACAAGCGCCTCCTGCCTTAACGCCGGGAACAGACCGCCCATGAAAAATCGGGGTTTTAGGTGCACCGCCGGCGGCAAACAAGCTGGTGGCTGGGGTGTCCGCGTAACCAAGTAGTGGGCGAGGCCGAAATTCGAGTATTCATTGAGGGTGCGCTCATGTTGTATGTCCCATATGGTAGGTAGATCTCAAGTCCTCTAGTTACGGGGGCAAAATCGCGGCAAGGCTGGCTGGAGCCTTTGCGTGGATCGAGTGCCGATTCCGCGCCTTCTCCCTCTTAGACGTACATCTGCACGCTCAGGTGCAGTCACAATAAAAGCAAAAGCATGAACGTTCCGAACCTACGACGTTCGGATACTTGCCTCCTTTACTACGCCGCTTTCACCGAAAAAAACCGAAGGTGGCGGGGGTGCTGTTCAACCCATTGGCTTAGGTCAGCATTGACCACTCCACTGCTCTTGATCAGATATCCCGTCGGGCACGCGATTGTGCTCACTCGAAACCATTGCTCTTCAAAACAACAGGCATCAAGTTGTTGCCCGACGTTTGATGGGGGCATGGGAAAACTATCCAAGTGCGGTGTTGAAGTGCACCGTAATAGAGCGCGATAAATTGAGCGCCGTGATCAGGCTTGGATTAACAAAGGCAGACAGCACCTACAGGGTGAAGTGCGCCCAGATGACGCACGCCGCAATGATGCACCCTTCTGCTCTGCGCCTCCTTTTGTATAACCACTCCCTAGGAAAAATTCCCATGAATACAGCATCTCGCGTTATCAGCACCACTGTTCTCGCCGCAGGCTTGACCTTCGGCGGCGCGGCACTCACTGCCGGAGCCGCTTCTGCGGACACAGGGTCGAAGACGACCCAGAGCTATTCGTCCACGCAACACAGCGGGTACGACAGGGACGGCTACGACCGCCAGGGTTACGACCGCCACGGTTACGACCGCCACGGTTACGACCGCCACGGCTGCGACCGCCGGGGTTACGACCGTCATGGCTATGACCGCCACGGCTACGACCGGCATGGCTATGACCGCCACGGCTACGACCGGCATGGCTATGACCGCCACGGCTACGACCACCGGGGCTACGACTGCCACGGCAAGGACCGGCACGGTCACGGCCATGGCTGGGGCGACGACCACAACAAGGGCAAGGGCCACGATCACAGCAAGCCGGTCCATCCCCGCCGTCCCTAGTCCCTCGTAGCGAATTGGGCATGGCACGGCAGGTTTTAGACCGGCAGGCCTGTTCGCACCACCGTTCCCGCCGAATCAAATAAAGAGAAGCGGGCGCCGCCGAGATCAACTGCTCCCCGAAAGTTGGACTAAGAATTTAGTTCTGACTTTCGGGGAGCAGTTTTATCTAAGAGGGCAGTTCGTCAGGTCGAGTCGACTGGTTTCGTGGCCGTCAGCGCCAGAATTCAGTGAGCTGCCCGGCAAGGGCTCTGCCTTGGGTGTAACCAGCCCGCGCAGCGGGCGGACGCAGCGACAGATCCATCGCATTGGCGAACATGTGCGCGCACTTCGTCGACCTGTGTTGCGAGCGCCCCCGCAGTGCCGACATTCTGGGGGTTGGACCCCAGCTTTTTCCAAGCATGGAATGTAAAAGTTGAGTGTCCGGCAGCCAGAAAATCCTCACACATTTTCGCTGCAGGACTGTCGGGTCCGGCCGCATTCCCCCCAGAACTGCCGGACCCGGCGCACCAATGAGGCCGGGCCGTCCGGCAACTCCCGTGATTCTCCCGGGAGGCACGACGGCGGCCACTACTCCCAGCCGCCTCTCACCGTTTTCCGCACGGCGGGCTGTCGCGGGCACCTTCTTGATGAACGTCTGCGTGGGCGCCTCGTCTTGATCAGATCTTGATCAAGTGCTGATCCGTTTTTGACCCGAAGCAGCCCTTTTCCTGAGCAGCCCCGGGCATCGTTGGTCCTGTTCCACCCAACGGTCTCGAAGGAAACGGAAAACGTCCCCATGGGCAATGCATCCAGCTCAGCCACCGCCACCGGCACCACCAAGCCGGTCACGGGCCGGTTTGCTGCGGTGCGCCGAGCGGCAAACATCGTCCTCGGCACGGCAGCCACGCTGCTGTTCGTGGGCGCGTGCACCGCGGCCCCGCTGCTTCATCTCGGGTTTTCCCCCGTGCTGACCGGGAGCATGCGGCCCGCCTTCGCCCCGGGTGACCTGCTCATCACCGCCCCGGCGGCCGTGAGCAGCCTGCGGCCGGGACAGATCGCGGTCTTCACGCCGCCTGGTGAAAGCACTCCCTTCGCACACCGCATCACCGCCGTCGTCGGAAATCCTGACCATCCGGTGATCACCACCAAGGGTGACGCGAACCCTGCTCCCGACCACTGGCGGGCCACGCTGCACCAAGACCAGGTGCCGGTGGTGGTCACCACAGTCCCTTATGCCGGCAACTTACTTCTCTGGACGCAGAATCCGGCCCAGCGGGCCATCTTCACCGCCCTGTTCGGGCTGGCCGTCACCGGGGCCAGCGTCCGCTGGATCCTCCGGGCACCACCAGCGGCACCACCAGCAATGACCAGCCCGTCCCCCACTGCTTAAACCTTTTCCCCACCCCTCCAAGTAAGGATCTGTCATGTCTGAAACCCCAGCCCGCTCCGTCCGCCGCCCCAACCCGCGCCTGCTCGCTGCCTTCGCAGTGGGCGCCGCGGGCCTGGCCATCACCGGCGGCGGCGTGTTCGCCGCACTGAACGCGACGGCTTCCAACACCACTGCCCAGAACGCCACCAGCGGCATCCTCAGTCTGACCATGGCCAACAACGGAACCGGCTTCAGCCAGGCGGTTTCCAACCTCGCCCCCGGCGACGTGGTGAACCGGTACGTCAACCTGACCCAGGGAGCGGACCTGGACGGCAAGGACCTGACCCTCGCCGTCGCCGACGCGACGCCGACGCTCCTCACCACCAGCGCCACCAAGGGACTGCGCGTTACGGTCACCCAGTGCTCTGGCGCCTGGACGCCCGGAACCGGAGCCGGCTCCTGCAGCGGCACCGCCACCCCGCTGCTCACCAACACGACACTGAGCGCACTCAGCACGGCGCCGGTATCGGTCAAGGCAGGCGCCAACGCGGTGAACAGCACCGTGAACCTGCAGATTTCCCTGAGCCTGCCGGACCAAGCTGAGACCACGGTCAACGGGGCAGCGCCAGTCGGTACTGTCCAGGGCCTGTCTTCGTCCCTGACCTGGACCTTCGGCGAAACCCAGCGCACCGCCACCACCACCGGAAGCTGAGTGCAGTGAGCGTGCACGCTCCAGGCGGCAGAGCGGGGGCCGCTGCGGCGGCCACCGCCCTGCTGCTGTGCACCTCACTTGCACCGGCAGAGGCGGCGGGCGCCGCACACGCGGCGTCGCCCGCCAGGACCGTCAGCAGCGCCCACTGGGGAGCGGTGGCTACAAGCAGTGTGGCGGCTCCCTTCGGCACCGGCCAGCTGGTGCTGACATTCTCTAACACCGGCAACAACGGAAACCCGGTTTACCCGGCCAAGTACTTCACGGTCGCGAACACGGGCACCCTGGGCATCACGGGTGCGAGCTACTCGGCAACGGCGCCAACCGGTTTCACGTTCAGGATTGAGGCCTGCGCCGGCGGATGGAACGAGGCAGCCGACACCTGCGCGGCGGGCCGCACCACCGTCCTGGACACTCCGGCAAATCTTCTTCTTTCCTCCACGGTCCCCGCGGCCGCCGACTCCAGCATCCGGCTACGGGCCGGCGCTATAGCCATTACGAAACACCAGCCCGACCCGACACTGACCGTGGACGTGTACGTTCCCCGGACCCAGGTCCGCGCGGCCACCGTCACTGGAAGCTGATCCCATGCCTGCCGGACTTCGCACACTCCAAGGAACCGGACGCACCATTCTCATCGAACGGAAAGACAATGGCACTCCAAGGCAATGAAGCCGTGTTCTCCGCCGCCCGGCTGCTCCGGCTCGCCGAGGACGTCGAGAGCGATGCCGTCGCCATCAGCTACGCCGCCATGTTCCTGCGCATGCTGCCGGGACGGGTCGGGAGCATCCTTTCCACAGTCCGCGAGGAGGACATCCCCGCGGCCCTTGACGCAGCGCTCAGCCTCAAAGTCAGAGCCCACATGGTAGGCGGGATGGCGATGGAACGGGATTGCCGCACCCTGGAAGGGAATTTGCGCAGCGGAGATTTCGAGGCCGCCGCCCGGTCCGCCGGCGAGGTGGCCAAGGACTGCCTGCCGCTGACCCGGGCCCTGGAGCAATTCCTGCAGGGCTGGCAGGACCTGGAGGACTCCAAGAGCAAGCAGCCGTGACTGCAGGCTGCGCTGTCCGAGTCCTTCACGGGAAGACCGCCATTTCGGCTCGGTGGATCTGTCCTTACCCTGTACGGGGCCGGAACACGACCGGACCGGCCGACGATGTCGCGAGGTAGATTTCCGCTGTGCTGCCGACTGCGGCCACCCGCAGGGCTGATACCTTGAATTGCCCGGCAGCCGAGCTCCCCGCAACTGCAGCACTGACGGGCGCGCCGGGCTGATCGGGTTGAACGTTGACGGTCAGCGATAAGGTGTCCGCCAAAGGAGTCAGCGACGCCGTCGCGGCGCCCACCACCGGAAGGACAGCGGACTGGATGGAGGTGGACGCTGTGGGCAACAACGCCCCGGGGCCAAAGAGTGCGCCATCGAGCGCACCAGCCACAATCTTTCCTGTTCCAGAGAGCAGGGCTCCGGTGATGGGACTGAGCAGTGCCTGCAGGCCGGGAAGCCCGTTGCCCAGCACCGAGGGGGAGACCGACGGCGACGGCGGCGTCGTCGACCGGAAGGCTCCGACGGTGGTGTCGTAGCTGACGGCTACTTCAGCCACATCGATTTTTCCGAGGAGAGGGACAACAGCCTGCAGCGTCACCTTCGTCTCCATGGTGAAGGACGTGGCGGCGAGCGCCTTGTCGACCTCGGCGATGACGGCGTTGCGCCAGGTATCCAGCAGGGCCGCCGTCCGTTGCGTGAGACTTTGAACCGTTCCGGCGTCGAGGATAACGGGGGTGTTCGGGGGCAGGTTGTTAAGGCCCGCAGGTCCGGAGGTGAGCTTGGCCAGGTCGAACAGGATCCGTGCGTTGGCAAGGTCAACCGTGACCACGCCGTCCGTCAGGGGTGCGGTGAGCAGCGGCTTCACTGCGGAAAGGTCGGGCGTGCCGAGGGTGATTGTGGTGGTGACCGGACCGACGAGCAGGCCGGTAGTCGCTTTCGAGACCAGATCGGTGACCCCGCCGGTGACCGCTGTGGTGAGTGAACCTGCCGGCGTGACGATCGCGGCCAGGTCCCCAGTGATGCCGTCCACTGTGGCACCCACACCGGATGTCATGGTCCGCACCGAGTCCGCGGACATGTTCAGCCGCAGCCCGGCAATCCCGTAGCTTCGGGCCACAACAGGGCTTGCGCTCAGCGTCGGCCAGCCGTTGCGGAGCGTGCAGGCGTCCACCGCGGAGGAGCTGGCCACAGCTCCGACGTCCAGGGTCATCGCAGCATTCGAGGAAGGCACAACAGAGGCCAGGTTGATGCTGGCTGCAGTCGGCGAGGTAGTGGACCCATTGGCCGTCCCCGTGCCGTCGATGGCGCCGGACTGGTCACTGACCAGGCCGGCCGCCCCTTTGGCCTGGCCGCTGGCCGTTGCCCGCGCCCACTGGGTGTAGGCACCGGCGGTTCCGGCCGGTTGGTTCAGGCCCAACGCCGCCGAGAGCAGCGGGCTGCCGAGGGCTCCTGCCTCCACAGCCGCCGTGTAGGTTACCGGGTCCACCTGCGTGGCGGTTGCCGGTTCCACCGCCACGGTGCCGCCGGTATTGCGGACAGTCAGGCCCTGAACGGCCGCCAGGGTGTCCAGGTCCTGCCCGCTCACGGAGCCGGACACCTGCCGCGCAGCAGACTCTGTCTGGAACAGGGTGGAGGTGCTGCAGTCGCCGGCCACCATCACCCCGGCGGACGCGCTGACGTATTCATCGTCGGTCCATGCGGCGAGCGTGCCTGCGGTTGAGGTGAGCAAGGCTATTGATGCGGCGGTGAGCGCAGCCACCGGTGCCAGTATCCGGAGCCGCGGCCCGAAGCGTTTCACGTCGGCCTCCGACGGCGGACCAAGAGTGTGCCTGCGCCGGCGGCAACCAGCGCGAGGCCGCCCGCGACGTAACCGAGGAGATCGGCGCCTGTGTAGGCGAGTGGCTTACCCGCAGGCTCGTCCCCGCCGCCGGCCACCACCCCGATGCCGAAGCTCAGTGTGCCGGTCTCCGGGGCGGCGGTAGGCGGGCGTTCCAGGCTGAACAGCACCCAGGGCGCGTCGCGGGCGGTGAAGTTGCCGAGGGGATAGCTCAACGTGCCGGCCGCCGAAAAGTTCTCGGCCGCCAGGATCCGGCGTTCGGCAGCGGGACAGCTCATGGCGGCGTTCCTGCCGCTGGTTCCCAGCCATTGTAGGGGGCAGGAGCGGGCCGTGATCCGGTAGGCGCCGGGCCCGTCCGCCAGGGAGCCGGCAGCCTGCACCTGGATGGTGGCGGAGGCGCTCGTTGGACCGTCCAGCATCACGCCCACCTGCCAGCTGAATGATTCGCCGGCCGAAAGGGGCGGAATGTCCAGCGGGTAGACCGACGACGTGAGCCGCAGCATGCCCTCCCCGCCCGTCTCGGGCACGGGCACCACGGAGTCGGCGGTGGCCGTGCCCGCCCCTGCCTGAAGCAGGACTTGGAGCAGGAGCAGGACCGCGGCGGCCAGCACCGCACTGCGACAGGGTGCCCGTCCCATCACCTTCACCCTTCCCGTGGTGCCGCTTGACTCTCAAGGGGCGGATCGACGTCGTAGTCCGCGGCCTCCTGCCGCGGCCAAAAAACCCAGCCCACCAGCGCGGCCAGCAGCACTGTGCTGGCCCCGATGGCCCAGGGTGAGCGCAGTCCCATGACCCAGGAACCGACCGACGGAAGGGAAAAGAGCACCCTCCGTGCTGACTGGACCCGGTATTCCACCGGGTCCTCGGAGCTGTTGGCGTCGCCCTTCAGGATCAGGACTGCGCCGTCTTTCGACGCCGGGTCAGGCGTCACCGACACGACGCGGTGCGTGACCGGCATGGAGCCCGCCGTCCGCTGCACGGTTGCGACGTCCCCAGGCTTTAAGGACGACGCCGGGACCTCCTGCACCGCTGCCATCGCACCAACGGGATACACAGGTTCCATCGAACCGGTACGGAAAACCACGAAGGTGACGCTGAAGATCGCCGCGGCAGCGATGCTGGCGATGCAACCGGCACCCAGCACCGCCAGCAGCGTCAGTCCCCAGGAGGACACCCTGCCGAAGAAGCGGTTCACCGGAACGCGCTAGGACCCGTTGATGCTGGTGAAGCGCCAGAGTGGAACCACGTTCTTACCCTGCAGCGAGACGTCGACGGTGGTGGCCGGCAGGGTCATGGCGAAGCAGATGTTCACCGGGGCACCGGCTGCGCCCGATGCGCCGGCGGCGAGCGAGAATTCGTTCAGGCCGAGGGTATCCAGCTCGGACCCTGCCGGGACCAGAACCGTTCCCGCGGTTTTGTCTCCCAAAGCACTGCAGTCCGCGGCGTCCAGACCGACCCAGGCCTGGTAGCGCATGGCGGCGTAGAGGTCCGTGCTATTGGCATTGCCGACGGCAGGATTCGTGGCCTGCCCTGCCTCGGCCAGCGACACGTCAAGACCTTCCGACCCGGCCTTGGCACGGAGTTGGAAGGGTGCGTAGACCGTTTCCCCCGGCAGCAGGTCAGCTGCCTCCATGGTGAAATCCAGCCGGCCGCCGTTCGCGTTCGGCTGGTCAGTCCAGGAGCCGTCAGCGAACGGGGCCACGGTGTTCTGTTCCATGGCGTAGGTTTTGGTACCCGGGTTGTTCGTAGGCCCGGCGCCGCCGAACACCCATTCGTTGTCCGTCCACGCAGCGAGCGTGAAGGCGGCGCCAACTCCCAGAACCAGGCCTGCCGCCAAAACGGCGCGGACCTTCCCGGGACGCTGGGCTGATTTTTTGACAGAGGTATTGCGAGCAGACATTTATCCCCCAAGGACAGTCCGCTGCCCGGGCGCCAGCGCGCGGTGCGTGGGACACCGCGCTCAGGCAGGTCCGCCCACGCAGGGCAGCGGATAGACGACTTTGAATTTCCAGTGCAGAAACTGTAATTAGCCTATTACTTCCTATTTGCGACTTGAGGCGCTTTTGATCAACGTAGGCGAAGGATTTGCGCAGGAATTACGGGGATAACGAAGGGACCCGCTGTTCAGGACCGAATCGGCCGGAAGAGTAGCGTTCCGCTCGGCGGCCGTCACATCCTTGACCTTGAACGTCGGTGCCGCTCATGCTGGGTTTCTGTTTTGCCGAGTCACGACCGTAAGGACGACGATGTCACCTCAAAGCCCAGCTGCCCCCACACGCCGCTTCCGATTGGTCCTGGCTGCCGCCGCAGCAGCCCTTCTTACGTTTGCTGCCCTACCCGCCCAGGCGGCCGCAGCTCCCGGGCCCGGCAACGACGTGTCGTGGCCCCAGTGCGGCAAAGCCTTGCCGAAAGGCCAGACCTTCGGCATCGTCGGCGTGAACAACGGCCTGGCCAACACCACGAACCCGTGCCTCAGCACGCAGCTGACGTGGGCGGGCACATCGGCGGGCGGAACCGGCCAGCCGTTGGTGGCCCTGTACGCCAACACCGCAAATCCCGGTGCAGCGGGGTCATGGTGGCCCACCAGCAACACCTACGGCGGCACCACCGTGAGTAACCCCTACGGCCAATGCACCCAGGGCTCCTACGGAGCTGCCTGCTCCTACATGTACGGATACGCCAAGGCCTACGACAATGCGAACATCCGGGGAGTCAGCAACCCGTCTTCCTACATGTGGTGGCTTGACGTGGAGACCGGGAACAGCTGGTCAGCGGACGCCACGGCGAACCGTGCCGATCTGGAGGGCATGACCGCCTATTACGCCAGCATCGGAGCGCGGACAGGCATCTACTCCACCCCTACGCAGTGGCGACAAATTGCCGGTACGGTGCCGTCGTCCAGCAACCTCTACAGACTGCCCAGCTGGCTCGCCGGCGCCAACTCCCTCGCCGTGGCCAAGCGCAAGTGCGCCGACGCCCCGCTGACCGCCGGCGGCAAGGTCACGCTCACCCAGTACGTCTCAGGCGGATTCGACTACGACCACTCCTGCATCTAGATGGTAACGGCGGCCGCCCGCCTTGGGAGTCCGACGGCGGCAGCCGGCCTTCCGCAGTAAGGCGCCGGAGGCCGGGCTGCTGGCCGTGCTGAAGTGTCAACTCTGTTTGACTCCGCCCCGCTCACCCAGTCAGGAACACACCTGAACCTGGCGCGGGTTACCCTTCTTCGGCAGCGGCGGCGTCGGCGGTTGCTGCCTCGATGATCCAGGCGGACCAATCCAGGGGGTGCACGGAAGGCCGTCCCAGTAAGTAGCCTTGCGCGGCGGTCATACCGGCCCTCGTGACCGCGGCAAGTTCCTCCTGGCTTTCGATGGCTTTGGCGGACAGCACTGCTCCTGTTTGCTTCGCGAGCTCGACCATGTCCGCCCCCAGGGACTGTGCCAGGTTGGGATGAATAATTCCTTCAATAAAGCTGCGGTCGAGTTTGATGATGTCGGGGACCAGCTGCAGGATTTGGTCCGGGGAGGCAGCATCGGGGCCGGAGCCGTCAACCGCAATGCGAACACCCAGCTGCCGCAGCCTGCCCAACACACGCATCAGATCATCCAGCTCCTGGCTCGCAAGCTGACCCACCAAATCGATGACGACTCTGTCCAGGGCCACATCTCCGCTCTCCAGCAGCGCCAGGACCCGCGGGTCCGTGCAGGATGCCGGGCTGAGGTTGAAGGCAACGAACAGGTGAGCGGGAATCTCCCGCGCAGCCGACAGGGCACAATGCAGGGCGGCGATTTCCAGGTCCGGGCCCAACCCGAGGGCGGCGGCTTCCCGGAACCAGGTGTCGGCGCTGGCCCCGTCACGGCTGACGAAGCGTGCCAGCGCCTCGAAGCCGGCCACGTTTCCTGCCGGCAATTCCCGGATGGGTTGGAAAGCAGTCAGCAGCATCCTGTTCCCCAAGACGGCCCTGATTCGTTTTCTGCCCCTCCGGTCGAGGGGCCCGGGCACGACCCGGGGCACCGACCCGTGCTGACCCGGTTCCAGCCGCTGGTGGGGTGTTGGGCTCTCAGCTGGGGGATCTGTGTGATCCGCGGTCGTGACCGTGATGAGGTGCTGCAGCAGCGCGCGCTCGGGCTCGTCCGGGTTCGCAGCCAACAGATCCCGCAGCTGCGTCCTGGCCCACTCCCCTTCCGGCGCCGTATCCGTCAGGACGTCGTTGATAAGCTCCAGCACTTGGCGGCGCAGCGTCATCCCGTCCACGTCCTGTGGCGGTGAGTCCGTGCCCCCCGGCTCCGAACTTTGTTCTGCGCCGGTGACTGCCGGAAGAGAGGACTCGTCCTTGGACATCGGCTATTCCTTTATGTCGGCGCACCGGCTGAGCCCGGTGCTGGCCAAGAACACCTTTCTTTGCTGTATAGGGCTCTGACCTGCGAAAAGACTACAACGCGAAGTCCGCATCGTGGCCGTTCCGACTAAATTACATTCCCGGTAACGTGCTCGGTAATGGCCCGGGGCTATATCGTGCGCAGAGCTTGCCGGAGTCCTGCGGAAACTGTGCAGTCATCCGTCGCGACTCTTGATCAAAGCCGCGCATCCTTGACTCAGCAAACACCGACACACCAATCGACAGTGAAAGTGAAGGCAGTCAAAATGGCAACGAGGGCAGAAAAATCCAACTACCGCTACGGTGACTTTTACTGCTTTATGTCACTGGCGGACTTCACCGCATACATTTCCATTGATGACGGCGAGGGGGACGGCTGCGTTTCGATCAGCCACCGCAACGCCCCTGTCGCATAAGGCACGAACGCCGAAGGCCCGCAACGGTAGTCCCGAAGCAGGCCCTGTCTGCGCTACTTCGCGGCGAGACTTTCCTCGGGCTCACGGCTGTCCGCCACGGGACCACTACGGACGAACATGCTCCTCAACCGCGCCTCCACGGGGCGTTCAAACAGCGTGAAGAGGGCCGCGGAAATCGGGATCGCTACTGCAATGCCGACGGCGGCAAAAACGGCGCGTTGAGCAAGGGTCACCGGGCCGAGTTCCAGGGCTGTCCGCAGAACGAGCTCGTGAACCAGGTACAGGGCGAATGACCATTCGCCCAGCCTCACCATCGCGGGAGAACTGATGAAGGTGGGGCGGCCACCGGCGCAGTCGCGGTTGGCGAAGGCCGAGATCAGGAGGGCGAAGCCGGGGATGCAGAGCGTGCTCGCCAGCGCCGGGGTGATGTGCCACGGGACGTTGGCGGCGACGACTTCGAGCAGGAGGACAGAACCGACGGCTGCGGCTGCTCCGACGCCCACACCCAACTTGGGCTTCCAGCCTTTCCTGAACGCGATGGCCAGGCAGACACCCACGACGAACTCTGACACCCGGTACGCCGGGTATGTGTATAGCAGGGCTCCCCAATCGAAGCCCGGGACCAACCCGAGCAGTGCCGACAAGAGAGCCGCGGCAGCGAAAACTAGCACGCCAATAGGAAGGAGTCGTTTCGCCCGCAAACGCGAAAGCCATACGGCCAGGAACGGGAAAACCGCATAGAAGAACGCTTCGCAGGAAAGCGACCACGACACCCCGTTGTAGGCATAGACCCAGCTCTGATCCGCGTGCCAGGACTGCACGAGGAGAACCGAGGCGATGAGCTGGGGAACGGACGGCTCCCGCTGGGTGGCCAGGATCAGCACGAACGCAGCAGCCGTGGTGAGCGCATGCAGCGGCCAGACCCTGGCGAACCGGCGCCAGTAGAACTGCCCTTTGGGAGTGGTTGACTTCATGGACCAGGCGAGCACGAATCCGGAGAGTACGAAAAAGAAAGTGACGCCGGTCTGTCCCATGGACACGAGCGGGAACATCTCCGGCACCAGCGTCACAGACGCGTGATACAAGACCACCAGCATGGCGGCCAGAAACCGCAATCCTGTCAGCGAATCCAGCCGAGTGCGCGTATCGATCATGCTTGCTCCACGTGAGGCGGCGACGAACGCCCATCATACAATGTCAGTGGATTTCACCTACCGGTACGCGTCCAACGGTGAACGGTGTCCGCCCGGCCGGCACGGTCCAGGGCCTGTCCTCCGCACTGACCTGGACCTTCGGCGAAACCCAGGGCACTGCCCCCACCGCCGGAAGCTGAGTGCAGTGAGCGTGCCCACTCCTGACGGCAGAGTGGGGGCCGCTGCGGCGGTCACCGCCCTGCTGCTGTGCACCTCACTTGCACCGGCAGATGCAGCGGACGCCGCATAGGCGGCGTCGCCCACCAGAACCGTCAGCAGCACCAGCTGGGGGCCGTGGCGACCACAAACGCCGCGTCACCGTATACCTTGGCCCCACTGGTCTTGACGTATGCGGACGGTGGAGCAACGGGCCACGGTAACGGGCTGAAGAACCGGCCCAGTTCTTCACTTTCGCAAAACATAAACACAGGAGCGCTGGTCATTAGTTCAGCCACGTTCGCGTGGCTGCGTCTAACTCCGGGGCTCTTAGTATTGACGCGTACACCAACCAGTGGGATGAGTTGGCCGACTCGTGCCCCGGGACGCTCACCGTGGTGACTACCAGCGCCTCTGCGAGCTCTACCATCGTGCCGTCACTTCCCGGCGGGACCATACGCCATCGGGCTCGCCTCTCCAGTTCAGCCCCTAAGAACACCACGCTGACCATCGGCTTGACGGTCAGCCGGGCCCAGGTCCGCGCGGCCACCGTCACAGGAAGCTGACCTCGCAGGCCGGCCGCACTCACCCCGTTTAAGGGACCCGAAGCTACAAGACACATTGAACGGAAAGACAATGGCACTTCAAGGCAGCGGAGCCGTGTTCTCCGCCTCCCGGCTGCTTCGGCTCGCTGCGGTGCTGAGCCTTATAGTCCGGGCCAACATGGTGGGCGGCGTAGCGATGGAAAGGGCCTGCCGCGCCCTGGAAGAGAATTTATGCAGTGGAGATTTCGAGGCCGCAGCCCGGTCCGCCGGAGAGGTGGCCAAGGACTGCCTGCCGCTAACCCGGGCCTCGAGCAATTCCTTCAGGGCTGGCAGGACCTGGAGGACGCAAAGAGTAGGGGTTCGTAATCGGATCAACGGCAATCTCCTTGTACGCCCGCCGCGTTTCCAGCTTCCGCACCTCCAGCGTCAAAAGGTCCCGTCGGCCACTCCCCTGTCATGCGGCACGGCGATGTTGGCGGCACATTCCGGCGAGGTGCTCCTCGATGGCGTTCTTTTCCACCCGGGTGGACACCGCGCCCTTGTCCGTGATCACCACGATCGCGTTCGGGCCAAGGCTCGTAGCCAGGGCTGGCGGGCCACGGCATCTCGGGCACTGCTCTCTTCCATAAGCCATGAAGCCCCGGATGCGTACCGCCGGGGGCTCCAGTTGCGGCTAATCTCAGTGGTTCGCGATCACATAAGAGTTCCAACCGCTGCCGATAGTCCGCGGCGCGGCCCATGCGGAATTGTTGGCCTGATAGTAGAGCAATGCCCCTGCCTTTGACCTGGCCAGAAGTCCGCGTGTTCCTAGACCATTGAATTCGCGCGCCACAGTAACCGATGTGAAATTCTGCCATCCGCTTCCTATGGTGGCTCGCTTTTCATTCAGGAACGAGCCGTTGCCGTTCGTGCGGTAGAGAAGTAGCTGGCCACCGGCGTGCCTTCCCACCACGTCCATGTTGCCGTCACGATTCCAATCAAGCAGGTTGATTTCAAGTTGCTGCCAGCCACTGCCGATCTGGACCCCAGCAGTCGGGGCGCCAACGGACGTGTTTGCATAGCGGTAAAGCTGGCCGGTCGTCTTGTGTTTGGCAATGATGGACGGGTATTTGTCGGTGTTCTTCCAGACGCCAATGTCAACAGTGAAGTTCTGCCAACCGCCAGCACCTATCAATTCCCTGGAAAAGCCTCCCGTGCGAACACCCTTATACAGATACAGCTGACCAGCGCGGGTCTTGCCCACGACGTCGAAGTAGCCATCTCTGTTCCAGTCGATCACGTGGATATCGTCGAAGTTTCCCCACCCCGTACCAATCTTCACGCGGGCGGACTTCATCGTCCCGTAATTCCAGAGATTGCCGGCTGCGTCAATGCATACCACACTGCCGGGCGACTTGATTGAAGGGCTTGCCGGAGGTGCGGGGGGCGTTGGATCGGGCGTGCTTGGTCCACTCACTAGACCGTCAACGAACCTGACAGTGTAGGAGTGATCCAGCAGTTGTCCTGCCTTGACCATGCCAGCAACCTTGACTGTGTAATTGAATTCGCCTCCGCTTTGGGAGAACTTCAGGCCAGGTACGGCGAATACCACGCTGTTGGGACCGTAGCCAGATGACGAAGGCTTCACAACGGCTGCCATGTCTGCGCCACTTGCATCTGTGACTTTGACCGTCGCATTCGTGAAGTCAATCCCGCGGTCGGAGGACAGAGACCACAACCCGGATGGTTCCAGCTGGTGCGGGAAATAACCCGCATTGGGAAAGGCAATGAGATCCGGATTGGCTCGGGTCGAACTTGTACCTCCACCGATAACGTGGATGGCATTTGCCATTTTCGTGGTTCCAAATCCCATCGTGGTAGTTTCTGGGTTGAGCAGCCATCGACGGTGGCCCACTTCAGTGCTACCGGAGGTTTTTTCCGTCATGTAAGCCAAAACCGGTTCGGAAACAGTTTCAATTTGCGGATCGGAGTAGTACAAATTGGATGATGCTGCACCGACTCTGCCCAGCTCGGTGTAGCAGGGCCATCCGTTCGTCGGATTGTGACTGAGGGTTCGGTTAGCCTCCATCATCAGAGCCGTCGCCTGCGCCGTTGAGTTCTGGCCGGAGGACAGCGCAATACTGTCCAGGCCAGCCAGTCCACGAAAGAAATTGATCGCCGATGTGCCCTTGGCTAGGGAATCGGCAGATTGCGTCCCGGGCTTTGCACCCTGCGACGGCGCCCGTCCAGTTGGCCTTGACAGTCGTTGCCGGCGCATACATCGTTTTGTAGGCATTGACGACTGCGTCGCGGGATTGCGTATTGATTGGATTGGTCGTCTCTGCTGAGTGTGCAGGAACAATCAAGCCTGAGACCATCCACATTGAGATAACAAGCGCCGCCAGAGTCCTGGCTGTAACCGATTTGCTCATTCTGTCCCCCCGGAGAGAATTGGGTCCGCTGTCATCGAGGTTCAGCAGACGTGGTGCCAGACTTTCAACGGCACCCTTTAGATGGTAAAGGATGACTGGTCGGTGTTCGACGCCAAATTGTTCCTTTACTACCGGTACCCGTCCACAATTGCCGCAGCAATCTCCTTGTAAGCGCGCCGCGTCTCCGGCTTCAGCACATCCAGGGTCACCAGGTCACCGGCGGCCACTCCCTGTCGTGCGGCACTGCGATGAGCTGGCGGCACATCCCGCCGAGGTGCTCCTCGAGACACCTCGTCCTTGTCCGTGATCACCACTACGCAGTGCGGGGCAGATCCTGGGAGCCTTGGCCGGCCAGCCACTGCAGAGTGCTGCAGGCCCTCGGCGCCGCTCAACGTGTGGCCTCCGGCGATGATAAGGGCCCAACCACGGCCGTTCGGCACCATCACCAACAGTCGGATCCGGGGCCTGTGCGTTCGGCATCCGCTGAGCGGCACTGTGGACACCGCCGCTACGGTCGAAATAAGGAAACCAACCGCGGCAAATGGACGGTCGGTATAGCGGCCGATGACGGCCCTCAATCACCACTGGCTATGCGGCAACGTCGGTCCGGTTCGGACCTGGACAGCGAGTATCACGGCCTAGCCAGAACAACTGCACGCCGTTTTCGTCCAGGCTTGAGGCGTTGAGCTGGCTTCTCAACCAAGAACCAGCTCAACGCCGCCAACGGAAGCGTGAGTGCGACCGAAACCGCCGCGAAGACTACTGCCGGTAGCGTTGCAAGCCCACCCAGTACCAGCAACTGCTGCACCGGAAACGCGTATATGTACGTTCCATACGACAAATCGTTCCCGAGAACAATCCGTTCATCCTTGATCAACGCACCGGACGCTATAACAGCGTAGGCAAGAAAAGGGCCACCGAACAGGATGTACTCGGGCAGTGCCATGCAGACGACTACCACCGCAGCAGCGATGCAGACGTTCCGTCTAGAGACTGGCAGCCGATCAGCGAAAACGTAGACCAAGGCACCCGAGGTAAAGGCTATGCCCAGCCGTGCCGCGTAGTGGATGAAATTCGTATCGAAGACGCCTAGGTCCGTGGCCAAGAGAACGACCCACGCTGTGGCAAAGCATAAGGGAATCGTTACCTTGAACTTAAGTAGCCCCACCAAACCAAGCGCCAAGACGGACAGATAGCAGAGGAACTCCCATGGCAGCGTCCACAGCGAGCCATTCAAGGAGTTCGGGAATGGGTTTCCCGAGGTTACGCCAGCTATGTCCCCCTGGAAGATCCATAGCAGGGAGTTTTTGATGACGTACGAGACAGACTCTGCTGCCCACAGCGGCGCCCCTGAGCCGGACAAGACGATACCCAGTGGGGCCAGAACACCTGCGGTCACCAGCAGGCAAACCCAGAAGGCCGGAAATATGCGAAGCGTCCGTGCACTTAAGAAGCGGAAGACGCTGGGGTTGTTCACCCAGCTGCCGACGATCAGGAAACCTGAGATAGCGAAGAACCCGTCGACAAACGCGAGCTCCATGAAGTGCCTGGCTGGGCTCCATTCGATGGTTCGACCTGTAAGGGGGAATGAATGCCAGACGATAACGCCAAGTGCCAGAACTAGCCGAATTGCATTGAGCCCGTTCCGCTTGCGGTCCAAAACAGATGCGAGTGTGTTTTCCCCCAGAGACATTCCCCAAGCATAGAGGGTCCCTAAGAACACGTGCTACACGGGCGAGCCGAGCAAGCAGACCCAATTTATGATGGCTGCCGTAGCCATCGTGAGCGCGCCCAGCCCTATGTTCCCGGCATTCCGCGGGCGCTTAGTCGCTCTGCTTGTAATTGATAGCTGTCCAACTTATTCCCCATACGGCACAAGCTACGCGCTGATCCTTGAGAAAATCCTAGAAAGAACAGCTACCCACGGCGGCATTAGTCCGGTTACAGGGGCGAACCGAGCACGAAGGTCCAGAGCAGGGCTACGGCCGCAGCTACCCCCAGCATTGCTAGTCCAACGTTGCCGGCGACCCTACGGCGCTTGGCCGCTCTGATGTCTCGCTGAAAGCTATCTAGATCGTTCCCCATGCTGCAGACGATACACATGCAGTGTGAACCCGCCCCTTAAGTTCGATCAAGATTAGCTCAAGATCCTGTGTGCGGGTCCCGCCTGTTGGGGGCAAGTGCTCCATGAGACCGGCACAATGCCTTGCGAACAGGAGAGGTTGAAGTTTGAGCCGCCACAGCGACATAGGCTCGTAGTTATGCCGGACCGGGGGACTACTGGCTCCGGACAACTAGAAGGCGTTCAAGCCTGCCACCCATGCATATGAAGAACCTACCGGTACCCGTCCACAATCGCCGCAGCAATCTCCTTGTAGGCCCGGCGTGTCTCTGGCTTCAGATGGTCCAGTGTCACCAGGTCACCGTCGGCCACTCCCCTGTCGTGCGGCACGGCGATGAGCTGGCGGCACATGCCGGCGAGGTGCTCCTCGATCGCGTCCTTGTCCACGCGTGTGGATACCTCGTCCTTGTCCGTTATCACCACGATCGCGTTGCGGGCCAGGTCCTCGTAGCCGTGGCTGGCCAGCCACTGCAGCGTGCTGCGGGCGCGCTTGGCGCCGCTCACCGCGTAACCGGCGGCAATGATCAGGTTGTCCGCCGACTGCAGGATCCCCTTCATCGCGTTGTGCGTGACGCCGGTGCCGCAGTCGGTCAGCGCCACAGAGTAGTAGCTGGAGATCAGCTTGCGGATCCGCAGGTACTCCTCGGCGGTAAGCGAGTCGGAGACCTCGGGGTCCTGCTCGCCCGCGATGAGGTGCAGCCGTCCGGAGTGGTGCATGTAGCGGGACAGTCCGGTCAGCGAATCGATCGAGTCGATGTTCTTGAGCAGGTCCGTGATGGTCCGCGGGGTGGCCTGCTGGTAGATGCCCTCCCCCAGGGCGCGTTCCACGAGGTCTCCGGAGTCCGGGTTCGCGTCGATGGCGCAGGGCGGGTCGCCACGGAATTCGGCGAGGGTGAGACCCACGCCGACGGTGGTGGAGGTCTTGCCGATGCCGCCCTTCAGGCTGAGCACGGCGGTGTTGAAGCTGCCCTGCAGCTGGCGGGAGATACGCCGGGCCAGCTCGTCCTCCTCGCGTTCCTGCGCGCTGGGGCCCATGTTCCAGGAGCCGCCGGTCACCCGGTACAGGAAACCGCGGAACCCTACTTTGGGGCGGGGCTTCTGCTCGCGGACAAACGACGTCGGCATGGCAGTGACGTCCGACGCCGGTGCCTCGGTTTTCTGCGCAGGTTCCGGAGCGTACGACGGCGGTGCGCCCGCCGGTTTGCGGGCCGGGGCTGGCGGAGCAGGGGTTGTGTCGGCGAGGGAGTCCGCAACGGCTGCCGCTTCGGCCCAGGACGAGCTGCGGACCGGGAGCGCGGGCGCGGTGGTGGTGTCGGGAGTCACGGCGTCGAAGGATCCTGTCCAGTCGTCGGAGGAACCGCCGTCGCGACGGCGGGAGCGGCGGCGCCGGAGCTCGGGCTGCTCCGTACCGGTGTCTGCTTCAGCCAATTGGTTATCCGCTGGTTTGGGCATGTTTGGTCCCCCAGGACTCACAGCAGGTGAGCTGCGCTTCTCGATTGGATTGGTTCAAACAGCCATTCTAGGCGCTGCGGATACTTCGGCCGATTTCAGCCCCAGAAGAGCGCAGCGGCTACCACTGCTGTCGTGACCACCAACATCGCAGCCAATAGAGCGTAGCTCCACCATTTGGGGCGGTTGCGGTGGGGGTTAATGTCAACGTAGGGCACGGCTATTTCACGCGGACCGCAGCGGCCGGAGTGACGGCGCGGCGCTTGAGGCGGAGCATCCAGTAGAGCCCGGCGAAGGGAATGAGCAGGCTGCCCAGCAGGCCGGACAGCGAAAGCACAAAGTCGGTGAGAGCCACGATTGAACCTCCAGGAAGCGGCGACACTGTCGGCGCGATGCGGAGCTTTAAGGCTTGGCCACGTCGTCAGTATCTAGCGGTAAAATCCCCCATTCGGAATTCCCACGACACTATCCAGACGTCACGCATTCGACAAATGCTGTCAAAGCACGGCGTGTCCGCCCCTTGGTTCAATCAACTCAACGCCGGAGGGCCATCACCACCACCAATGCCGTGGCGACGGCCAGCGCAGCCAGCCCCGCATAGGCCACGATCCGAAGTCTGCGGCGCCGAAGTTCCCGGCGCGACTCCCTGGCGACTTGACTACCTGAATAGTTCCCCATGGCGGTGATGCTACACACACAAACTTGGAGCAGGATCAAGTCATGTGCTTTATGACGGCCAGCGTCCCCTGAACAGCTCATCCGTGCGACGGTCGGCAAGCTCACCGTCGTCGTGATGCGCAGGCATCATGTGTCGGCCGCGAAGCCGGTTAAAGGGGTGGGCTCGGCGGTGCCCGAAGTGCCTGCCGGGCAGAGGAAGCAGAGGAGCCACGGGCAGGCCTGACACCGTCTCGGGAACCGCCAGCGCCACCCGGGGCATGTCCTGCGCATCCAGCCAGGACCGCTCCGGGTAGGGGTCGTCGGCGACGATGTGCTTCTCGATGAAACGGCGGATAGCTGCGCTGATACCGGTCTTCATGACCCAAATCTAGGGGTGAGCCATCTGCCTCCCCAGAGTAGTCACTACCTGTTTTTGTACGGCATACCGCAGGACTACTTGGATTC
This sequence comes from Arthrobacter sp. 05T444, assembly GCF_056395905.1. NCBI lineage: Bacteria > Bacillati > Actinomycetota > Actinomycetes > Micrococcales > Micrococcaceae > Arthrobacter > Arthrobacter sp. 05T444. Next base: position 116,050 of record NZ_JBFTKK010000005.1, on the reverse strand, counting down.
AGTGATACCGCAGGACTACTTGGATTCAGTGCTGCGGCCGGGTCTCCTGCAGGCGCTTGATGAACCAGCGGGATTGCTCGGGCCCGTAGGGCAGGACCGGGATGGCCTTCGTCGCGTCACTGGGTGTGTCCCGGATGGACTGCCTGGCCTGCCGGACCGCGGTGGTCATGGTGTCAGCCATCGTCTTGACGAAGCGGTCGCTGCACGGCTCCCCGTGGCCTGGGACCAGGAACTCGTAGCGGTGGCGCAGGGCGGAGAGGTGACGCAGGGCATCCGCCCATTCCTCCGGGTAGGAGTCTTCGAAGGACGGGTGGGACCCCTGCTCCACGAGGTCGCCGGCGTAAAGCGTGGAGGTCGTGCCGACCAGGAGGTCGCCGTCGGTGTGGCCGCGGCCCAGGTAGAAGAGCGTCACGGTCTGGCCACCGAGGTCCACCAGGACCGGCTGGTCCCGGACGATGGCGTTGGGTACCACGAGTTCCACGTTCTCGCCTTCGCCGGCACCCATCTCGGGCTCCAGACCGGTCACTGCGGCGCGCTGTGCATCCCCGTTTTCGCGGATTTCCTCGGCGCAGTTTTCGTGCGCCCAGAACTCGGTGGATCCTTCCTCTGCGAACACTGCGTTGCCGAAGAAGTGGTCGTAGTGCGCGTGCGTGTTAACTACGACCAAGGGCAGCGGGGTCCTCTCCCGGACCGCATCCAGGATTTCCCGTCCCTGCCTAGGTCCGCATCCCGTGTCGATGACCATTGCCCGTTCCGTCCCTATGATGAGGCCGGTATTGAGGTGGGAACCTTCAGTTACGAGCACGTAGTTGTCCGTGCCGACGTCGAGCCATCGTGACATTGTTTCTCCGTATATCTGGGGAGCATCTGCGGTCTTGAGGCCTCGATTCTACCCATGGTTGTTGCCTGTTCAATGAGCGTTGATAGGCCGGAGCAGGCACCAAGTTCCAGGACTGCGGAGGTTTAGGGTTCCGGCTGCCCTAGGATCCCAAGTGTCTTGACGAGTGACTCTGTTGGAGGCCAGCCAGGGATGCGCCCGATGAGTGAAATGTCCCGTCTCATCGGCACGAGCGAGAGTTTTTTCACCCGTTGTTGACGCGTAAACCACGTTTGTACGCCCACGGGGCGACCATGCCGTCGATGCATCCCTAATGTGCCCGTAACATCCCCACCGAGCTAGCCGCCTTAGCGAAATGCTGACCATCTTCGCCAGAGCCGGGACACATGGAAGAATTCACCGCACCAAAGACCGCCATTATGGGACCCACGGGCCCCGAGACGAATCCGCGCCTGAGGCATGAAAAACAACGCGTTTCAGAGCTTGCTGTGTTCAGCGGATCAAAAACACCCAGGCTAGTATCGCAATGACTAGTGCAACCCCTATTCCCAACGTGACGTTACCCGCCATGAGCATTAGCTTTCTGGTTCGGCGCCCACGACTGAATTTTGATGATCTACTCCCCATGGGCCGACTTTACCTGTGCACCATTTCTAGCAAGCTACGTTACGTGGCGTTACGCGGGGTGGATCGGCGGATATCCGGAGATGTGCGCCAACGGGAGTCTGTGACTACCAGCGCAATTCCGGGATTCTCGACCTAAATCACAACCGGAATGCAGTTTCGCCCTTTGTAGCACCCCTTAAGTCGAAGAACATCGACGCATGCTGACTCAGGTCTTCAGCATCATAGCTCGCATGGTTCTGGAGCAGGACCACGACGTCCACCTCGGCGGCGGCAGCGTAGAGATCCGGTACGACTGTAAAATCCCGATCAGCGGCACGCCACGACTTAACCTTGGGATCGTGGAAGCTGATAATGGCGCCGCGTTCGGCCAGGATCTCAGCCACCGGCACGGCGGGCGATTCGCGTTGATCAGCGATATTTGGTTTGTAAGTAATACCGAGAAGCAGGACCCTCGAACCGCGCAGCGGCTTAGAAACATTATTCAAAAGGGATTGAATGCGATCCACAACATATCGGGGCATCGAGTTATTGATTTCCTCCGCTAGTTCGACGAAGCGGAATGGATAGCCCAGTGACTTCCGAACTTGAAAGCTGAGGTAGTTCGGATCGATGGGGATGCAGTGGCCGCCTACACCGGGGCCTGGGTAGAAGGCCTGAAATCCAAAGGGCTTCGTCTTCGCCGCATCAATCACGTTCCAAAGATCAATGTCTAGCTCGTGGCAAAACTTGGACATCTCATTGACGAGAGCAATGTTGATATGCCGGTAGGTGTTTTCCAGCAGTTTTGCCGTCTCTGCCTCCTTGGCTCCCTTTACAGGAACGACAGTGTCGACGAACTGACGGTAGAACCTGACAGCCAGGTCCGTGGATTTTGTGGAAACGCCGCCCACGATCTTCGGTGTGTTCTTGAGTCCGTAGATCGGATTTCCCGGGTCAATCCGCTCGGGTGAAAATGCAAGGGAGAAGTCGACATCGAGCTGACGGCCGCTGCGCTCGAGGATGGGCAGGCACAATTCGTCGGTAGTTCCCGGGTACGTTGTCGATTCAAGGATCACGAGGGTATCTGGTGACATATTGGCCGCGATAACCTCAGTCGACGCAGTCACAGCCGCCAAATCCGGGCTGCCCCCGTCGCCAAGAGGAGTAGGCACACAGATAACAACCACGTCCGCATTGCGGATGACCGACGCGTCATGAGTCGCCCTATAGCCAGCATCGTTCATCGTTTGAATGTCGGAATCGGTCACATCATCAACGTGCGAGATTCCGCTGTTCAGCTTGTCCACGACACTTGGATTAACTTCGAGTCCCACAACGTCCAGCCCGGCTGTGACAGCTTCTCGGGCGAGCGGCAGCCCGACATACCCTTGACCGATTACTACAAGGTTTTTCAATCGATTGTCCATTCCTGATTTTCAAAGCAGATTCAAACCAAGCCGGTCCTCGAGACCTGCTCGAAAGCCGTCGACTTCACGTCCACATTGGCACGAGAGGCGAGACGCATCTGGTCCGCCGCCACAAGGGGGTAGAAACTGCAGAGCAATACCAAATTGGACGTCTCGAGATCAGTGCCCTCCAGAGTGTAGCGTCCAACAGCCCGTAATGGATTATTGGTGAAGTTCCGCCGCGGGTAGAGGCAAGTGTGTCGAGATGTGGGCCTCGGGTTCAATTGAAGGACCTTGTTTAGACACATGTTGATATGAATCTAGGGAGATAGGGCACCGCCGGTGGAAACTTTGTCCTATGGCAGCCTTTTGGGAGCCCGTGGCGCGCCTATACATTTAGACTTGAGCATGCTCCCCGGAATCGACACGCAGGAATCCGTCTGTCTACCCCTCAAAACGCGCATCCTCTTGGCGCATGCCCTCGTTGAGAGAATTGCCAACCAACGAGGCATACCTATATTGCACATCAAAGGATATGCAGTGGACGTCGGGCTATATGCTCCCGGTAGGACAAGCTCGGACGTTGATGTCTTGGTCCGTCCGGAGGCGGTCGACGAGTTCATCGCAGCCCTTCACGCCCGCGGATGGAAGACCGTTACCGAGTTTGAGACGGGTTCCTTATTTCGACATGCATCGACCCTATGGCACGACTCGTGGGGCCATCTAGATGTCCATCGGTCGTTTCCCGGTATCCAACTGTCTCCGGAAGTCTTTTTTTCGGATTTGTGGGAATGCAGAGGTATTCGGCTCATCGCAGACACACCCTGCACGATCCCGTCACGTGGGCATCAGGCGCTAGTCATTGCCTTACACGCCGGTCGGGACCAGTTCAGGGGCAAGACCGATATGCAACACATCCGCTCGGTCCTTGACGAGGAGCAGTGGGAAGATCTACGGGGCGAGGCTGAACGTGTCGGGGCTCTTCTTGCGTTCGCCGCAGCCACTGGGACGCTAGCTAAATTTGAGGGCCATCCGCAACACGATATTTGGGCCATTTTGTCAAGCGGCGGCTCGCGTACGGAGTTGTTGCTCGCCCGTTTTCGAGCGGCCAGTTCATGCCGCAGTGGCATTGGTGTCCTGTTTTCCGCCTTGTCTGCCAATGGCGACCATTTACGTATGAGGCTACAGCGCGAACCGACTGCAGCAGACTTTTCGAAAGAAGTCTTTGACCGTGCGCGCGAACTGCTCTCGGCTCTTTGTCGCAGATCCTCTTGAAGGCCAGTAGGCCTAAAGCGGACACGTTTGAGTTCCGGCGGCAAACCGTTCGCTCACCCGGTTGAGACCAGGAGTTCGCCGCCAACAGTTAGACGGCATTTTGCGTTTTGGCGTGATGTGCCGCAGTGACCTCCCCGAGACCTGAGCTGGAATTCAACGCGGGCACATTATCATTGCAATAGTTCGGGACCTCTCTGGCCCGGACGGCCCCGCAGTTTGGTCCTTCGGGCGAATGCGTTTGGGCTCCAATATTAGGAAGGCCAGCACTTGGTTGATTGTTCCGTGGTCGTCCCCACACACCGTGGCGCCCATCGGCTGCCCGAGCTACTCGAGGCGTTTGTTTCCCAGGACTACGACGGCGAGTGGGAACTCATTGTCGTCGTCGACGGTATCTTCGATGCAACTATGGAGGTGCTTGAATCCTTTAGGGGACGACTGCCTCTGAGGCCAATTGTTTTGGGAAACCAGTCGGGTGTTGTCAAGGCGCTTAACACCGGCATTGAGGAAGCGAAGGGGCGAATCGTCGTTCGCTGCGACGACGACCTGACGCCCGTGCCACAATTCGTGGGCCTGCACATGCGGCACCATAACGGTCCACAAGCCGTTGGTGTAATCGGACCGACGCGTGATGTTTTCCCTGACTCGGCATATGCGCGGGTGTACGGCATCCCCGCAAATCAGCGCTCGCTTGCGGCAGCTTATGCTCGGCCCGCGTCGTTGGCTTGGATTGGATGGGCCGCAAATGTGTCTGCTCCCCGGTCGGTCCTTCAGCGTCTAGGCGGCTACGACTCCGACTTTGTATACGGCCAGGACTCTGAGCTGGGGTATCGCATCACTCAGTTGGGAGTCAAAATCTTGGTCGACGCCGACCTGGAGACTATTCATCGCGGACCGGCGACCAGTGCGGGGAATCGGATACCCCGTGCCTTCGTTTCAGGCGCGTCGAAACGACTATTCAATTCCGTCCATCCAGGTGCACCGGCGACACCCCCGACTCTGAACGGAATAAAAGGGGGGATCTGGAACGGAGCGGTGTGCTGCATCGCATACTGCATACGCACCCGTCAAGGATATGTCCGCGCCGGGCAAGCGGTGGACGCCCTAGTAGGTCGCCTCCCTCGTCCCCTTGCCGCGAAACTGGTCTCCGTGCTAGTCGAGGCCGCTGGACTATCAGGACGCTCCCATGGTGATACCAATCTTTCGTCCTACACGGAGCAGAAAGCTGAGGAAGTCGCAGGCGAGCTCGCCCGTCGACAGCGCCGCAGACCATGACTGCTACTCGCTCTCGAACTCGGCGGGCGGCAACGCGGCGGCCACGCACGGGCGAAACTGAGCAATTGTGTGCTCCCGAGTGGGACCTGCACCCGAAATGCTTAGCGCTCGTCTGCAAACCAAAATTCGGTCATATGTCCGCAAGCACGGAACCCGGCCTCTCGATGGCGTCCGCGACGTAACGAAGGAAGCCGCCCGCGGTCGCGCCATCGCAGACGCGGTGGTCGAAAGTGAGCGTCAGCTCGGTGACCTTGCGGACTACGAGTTCGCCGTTCACCACCCAGGGCTTGTCCATGATCCGGCCTACTCCTAAGATAGCGACCTCTGGATAATTGATGATCGCCGCCGAACCGTCGACACCGAACACGCCGTAGTTGTTCAGCGTGAAGGTGCCGCTGCCCAGTTCTGCTGGCGTCGCCTTGCCCTCGCGTACGGCGGCGGTGAGCCGCCGGATCTCCGCGTCCAGCTCCCGGGCGCTGAGTTTGTCCGCGTTGCGGACCGACGGAACCATCAGCCCCCGGTCGGTTTGGGCGGCAAACCCGAGGTTGACGCCCTCGAAGGCGACTATCTCCTGACTCTCCCCGCCCACAGTGTCCTCGGTGGTGACGATCCGTGTATTCAATTCCGGGTGCTTTTTTAGCCCGGCTGTGACAAAACGCGCTAGGAATGCCAAGATTCCCGGCGTGGTGTGAGCGTTTGTCTTCTTGAGCTCAGCACGGAGCTCCACCAGTGCGGTCGCGTCAACATCCACCCACACCGTTGCTTCCGGGATTTCGGAGCGACTTCGCGACATGTTAGTGGCGACGGCTTTGCGCACGCCCCGGACAGGAGTGCGGCTTGCGATGCCGAGTCCCGTGCGGGGGTCGATGGCGCCTTCGGTCGAACTTGCCGAGGCCATGGTTTCGACGGGCTCAGCCAACGGTGGGGACGAGGTTTCAACAGGCCCAACAAACGGCTTGGTGATCGCAGCCTCGACATCGCGGCGCATGATCAGACCGCTGTCGCCGGACCCTTGAAGGTAACCGAGGTCCACGCCGTGTTCCTTAGCCATGCGGCGGACGAGGGGTGAGACGACTGCTCCTAGTTTGCCGGGTACACGAGTGCGCCGCAGGAGTAGGTCGTCGGCGGAGGTGGTCAGTTTGGCTTCGGCGGTTTTGGGTTCGATGCCCTTGGTCTCGACCGGCGGAATGCGTCGGGGCCGGGTTCGGCGAGTGGCAGCACCGCCGCCTAGTGTTCCGTAGCCGATCAGGACGTTGCCGGAGCCGGCTTTTTCCTCCGTGCGATAGGTCTCGGCTGCCTTGGTTTCGGCGGGATTGGTCTCGACAGGCTCGACCGGGAGCGCCTTGGTTTCGACAGGCTCAAACACCGGCTCCTGTTCGACCGGCGAACCGACCGGGGTCACCGAGATCAAGGGCTTGCCCACGTCCAGCGTCTGACCAGGTTCGCCGTGGAGGACAGCTACAGTGCCGGCATACGGGGACGGGACTTCGACCATGGACTTGGCTGTCTCGACTTCAGCGATGGGCTGGTCCACGTGGATTTCGTCGCCCACGGCTACGAGCCAGTTCACAAGCTCGGCTTCTGTGAGGCCTTCGCCGAGGTCCGGCAGCAGGAACACTTTCGATTCGCTCATCTGATCAGTCTTCCCACTGGAGGTCGTCTACGGCGTCGAGGATGCGGTCCACGCCGGGCAGGTAGTAGTGCTCGAGTTTCGGAGCCGGGTACGGGACGTCGAAGCCCGTGACGCGGCGGACCGGCGCGGCAAGGTAGTGGAAGCAGCGCTCCTGGACCCGGGCCACGATTTCAGAGGACACGGAGGCAAATCCATGAGCTTCAGCGATGACCACGGCGCGGCCAGTCTTACGGACCGAGGCGCAGACGGTCTCGTCGTCGAACGGCACGATTGAACGGACATCGATCACCTCGAGCGAACGTCCTTCCTCCGCCGCCGCGGCCGCCGCGGCGAGTGCCGTTGGTACGGACGGGCCGTAGGCGATCAGCGTGGCGTCGGTGCCCGGGCGGGCTACGGCGGCACGGCCTTCGGTGGACTTCCCGGCCGCAGTGTTCGTGGCGTGCTGGTCCCGGAGGGCTTCCAGGTCCACCATGTCCTTGGACCAGTAGAGCTTCTTGGGCTCCATGAACATGACGGGGTCGTCCGAGTCGATGGCTTCACGCAGCATGCGGTAGGCGTCGGCCACCGTGGCCGGAGCGAAGACCTTCAGACCCGCAGTGTGGGCGTAATAGGACTCGGAGGAGTCGCAGTGGTGCTCCACTCCCCCGATGCCGCCGGCGTACGGTACGCGGATGACCATGGGCAGCGTGAGGGCTCCCTTGGTGCGGTTGTGCATCTTCGCAACGTGGCTGACGATCTGTTCGAACGCCGGGTAGGCGAAGGCGTCGAACTGCATTTCAATGACCGGGCGCATGCCGTTGATGGCCATACCCACGGCCATGCCCACGATCCCCGATTCTGCCAGCGGGGTGTCGAAGCAGCGGTGCTCGCCGAATGTCTTCGTGAGGCCGTCGGTGATGCGGAAGACGCCGCCCAGCATGCCGACGTCCTCGCCAAAGACCAAGACGGACTCGTCGGCGTGCATGGCATCGGCCATCGCGGTGTTCAGTGCTTTAGCCATTGTGACGAGCTGCGGTCCGGTTGCTTCCGCGGTCGCCGCAGCCGAAGCAGCTGCGCGGGCGGTAGCGGAGCTGACATTGCCGTTGGCCTCGGAGGATGTGGTGATGGTGGGGCTCATTTTGCGGCCTCCGTGTCGGTTGACGTGCCCGCGCCGGCGTCGCGAGCGAGTTCGTCGGCGAGCAGGGCGGACTGTTCCTTGAGCTGCGGGGTCGGCGTCGAGAAGACGTACTTGAAGAGGTCCTGCGGGTCCACTGGGACGTCCTCGCTGAGGCCGTCCCTCAGCTGCGTGGCAACTGCCTCCGCCTTTTCCGCGATCCGGAACTCGCCGTCGTGATCCAGCAGCCCTTTGCCCGTAAGGTAGGTGCGCATCCGCGTCAGCGGATCCCGGGCCACCCACTGGGCCACCTCGCTGTCCTGACGGTAGCGGCTGGCGTCGTCCGCGTTGGTGTGGGCCTGCATGCGGTAGGTATGCGCCTCCACCAGAAGCGGTCCGGAGCCTTCGCGAGCGAGCTTGACGGCACGGTCCAGCACAGCGAGCAGCGCGACAACGTCGTTGCCGTCCACGCGTTCGCCGGCCATGCCGTAGCCCACGGCCTTGTGGGCGAGCGACGGCGCCACGGACTGGTGAGCCAGCGGGACCGAGATGGCGTACTGGTTGTTCTGCACAAAGAAGACGACGGGCAGGTGGAAGACGGCGGCGAAGTTCAGGGCCTCGTGGAAATCGCCTTCGCTGGTGGCGCCGTCACCGCACATGGCCAGCACCACCGTGTCTTCGCCGCGAAGTTTGGCAGCGTGGGCGACGCCAACGGCGTGGAGCAGCTGGGTGGTGAGCGGAGTGCACTGGATGCCGACCTTGTGCCTGGCGGGGTCATAGCCGCTGTGCCAGTCGCCGCGGAAGAGGGTCATGGTCTGCACCGGATCCACGCCGCGCGTCATAACGGCCACGGAGTCCCGGTAGGTAGGGAACATCCAGTCGCCCTCCGACAGGCAGAGGGCAGCCGCAACCTGGCAGGCCTCCTGACCGTGGCTGGACGGGTAGACGGCCATGCGGCCCTGGCGGACCAAGGCAGAGTTCTGGTCGTTAACGCGCCGGCCGACGACAAGCTGCTCATAGGCAGCAAGGAGTTCCGCGTCGCCGGGCAGCGGGTACTCGTGGCCGGGCTCGGCGCCCTGTTCGGAGTGGGGATTCAGGTTGCCGTCCTGGTCCACCATCTGGATCTGGTGGCGGGCCGGCAGCATGTAGTCCTCAACCGTGATGCCGAATTTGCGCACAGCCTCGGCGACGGGGCCGCCGCTGCGGGAGCCCTCGATGTGGTCCGGCGACTGCCGGCCCTGCGCCGTGTGACCGGCCGCAGTGTGGTCTGCGGAGATCGTCATTGGTCCGTCCTTCTGTAGCCACTATTCGCTTTCAGTATGGTCCCGGGCGATGTTTCGTATCCAGCCCCGGTGCGAATCGTGGAGAAGTACGGGCCGTTCCCCTATTCTGAAAGACAAATCGTAACTGTGAGCTGGATAACCGACAGGGGTTGTAGACAAATGGCAGGAGTCGAGTCGGAGCAGGCTGCGGTGCCGCTGGACGACGTAGACCGCAACATCGTCGCGGAGCTGACCAGAGACGGGCGGATGTCCGTAACGCAGGTGGCCGAAAACGTCCACATCTCCCGGGCACATGCCTACACGCGGATTGCCCGGCTCACGGGCGAGGGTGTGCTGACCAAGTTCACGGCCTTGGTGGACCCTATTAAGGCCGGCTTGAAATCATCCGCCTATGTGACTTTGAAGGTGCGGCAACATTCCTGGCGCGAGCTCCGGGAACTGCTTCGGGCGATCCCCGAGGTGCACCACATTGCCTTGGTGGGCGGGGACTTCGACGTCATCCTGCTGGTGCGGGCCGTGGACAACGTGGACCTGCGACGCGTGATCTTCGACCAACTGCAGTCCATGCCGGGTGTGCTAGATACGCAAACGTTTCTCGTGTTTGAAGATCTTGATACCCGCTGACCCGGCCACGGCCGGGCTAGTGGTTGACGGCAGCCTTGTGCCGGGCCATCTCGCAGACGTCCGCGCGCAGACGGTCGCGAAACCGGCTTTCGGAGAAGTTCTCCACATGGCGCTTGATCGCTGACGAATGCCAGTCGTCCACCTGGAATTCACGGACCGCCTCACGAATGCACGCAGCGGTAGGCTCATCGATAAACAGGCCTGTGACGCCCTCAACGATGGTGTCCAAGTAGCCGCCAGCACGGAGGGCAATCGTGGGCTTGCCCCATGCTCCTCCTTCAAGCGGAGTGATGCCGAAGTCCTCATGTGATGGAGCGATCACTGCTTTAGCGGATGAGTAGACCCAGCGCATTTGCGCGTCGGTGAGGTCAGAGGCAAATCGAACGTTGGCCGGAGCTGCAGCCCTAAGCTGTCCCGACAAGGGGCCAGCTCCAACAATTAGCAGTCGTTGGTCGAGGCCACGGAAGGCCGCTATGGCCTGGTCGACGTTCTTATACGGCAACAAACGAGAAACGACTAAGAAGTGGTCTCCGGTGCCGACGAATTCCTCCAAGCCGCTTATGCTTTCCAACTCGCCGGACGTGTCTACGCTGTGGGGCGGGTGGAAGATGTCTACGTCCATCCCATAGACATCCTTGATGCGTTCCTGGACAACTGTCGAGTTTGCCACGTACACGTCAGCGCGTGCCGCAGCACGGCGATCCCATCGGCGAAGGGCCGGTCCAAGCATCCTGACAGCCCACGCCCCTGGAGAGTGCTTTTTTGACCTTCCAATATACTGGTCGGTGAGGTACAGCCAACGCGCTGGCGAGTGGCAGTAGACGAACGTGCTGCCGGTCGTTGCAAACCCATGAGCCCAGCCGCTCGACGAGGAAATCACTATGTCCGCAGGAATTTTGAGCGCCCCAGACGCTGCAGCTAGGAACGGGAGTGCCGCTCGGTGATTCCTCCGGAACAAAGGAATCCTGTTAAGCGGTGACGTCACAATATTGGCCGCTGCAAACTCCGGGAAGGTTCCCTCAGGGTGATAGAGAGTGGTGTAGATTTTCGCTTCCGGAAACGCGCGATGCATGGCCAGAACAACCCGTTCGGCCCCGCCCTTCTGTGTCAGATAGTCGTGCGCAATCGCAACAACAGGATCGCGTCGAACCACGGCAATGCCCCCCAGGAGATGAAATGATGCCGACTCAGAGACCTATTAGAATCTGCTCCTAGCCCTCTCAGGATAGCGGATCCCAGCCAGGCCTGCAGACTCTACAGTTAAAGCAATCAACTTCTCCGCGACCTGATGGGGCAGCCCGTCAGCAGTGAGGTCGACCGCTGTTGACCAACGCCTGATGCTTCCTTCGGTAGCAACCGTGCTGGCCGCCCAGACTAGGTAACCCCACAGGCCGGAGCGGGTCGGTGGCCCGCCCAGAGCGTTAGTTCCGTGCAGTCGGAGGAAGGTTTCGCGAGCTGCACCGGAGTGCAGTGCTCGAGAAGCGCGAATGGCAGTAGTCGTTGACGCTGCATGATGTACGGCTGTCAGTTCCGGAGCAATCAGCACAGGAAAGCCGGCCCGCTGAACCCGGTATCCGTAATCAACGTCCTCCCACCCGTAGGCCCGGTATCGCTCGTCGTATCCTCCCACCACCTCATGAAGATTTCGGGTGACCGAAACGTTCGCAGCCCAATGACGCCAATGAAGATCCGGAGGCGAATCAAGGGCATCACGCCGGTGCTGCACATCCACTTTGTTGCCATAGATCCGCGCGTAGGCGGTATCCGGAAATCGGTTCGTCGTGAGCCCCACGACTCCCGTCGGGGAGCCTTCATGCCGTTTGACGTGGCCGGCGACGAAGTGTTGATCAGGCTCCAGATCGTCGTCACAACGAATCAACACTTTTCCGCCGGCCTCCCCAAAGCCAGCGTTCAATGCCGCCGAACGGCCACGATTTTCAGAGAATACGACAGTCCGTAGGATGAAGGGGACTTTCTTTGCTGCTTCTTTGAGGTAGTCCTCAGTATTGTCAGTGTCGCCGTCGACCGCGACGATCACTTCGAAGTCGTCAGTCGACTGGGACGACAGCGCGGCAACCAGAGTCGGCAGACGCATGCGCCCTCCGCGTGACGGCACTACGATGCTTGCAGCGGGTGTATTAGCCAACTTTGCCTTCCTTTGCCCTATGTCTTCCAGAGCCATTATGACGGAGCCGCACCGCGGGCCATGGGGCTGCCAAAAGGCCAGGCAGTCGCTTAAGCCAACGAACCAACAGCAAAGGAATGCCAACACCCATCAGGACTCCAACCAGAATGTGAACCCATGTCTCCTCGACGCCAGTCTTTAGAAGGACCACCCGGGTGCCAGCAGAAAAAATGATGTGCATGAGAAAAATGGGTAATGTATTCCGGCCAATGAATTGCAGTAGTTTCGTTTGCCGACCCATCCGCTCAAAGGCGAGGCACATGATGATAGTAGATAGTGTTCCAGCAGCGGTTCCAGATAAACCCAGCAAGATACTTTCCAAGGACCGATGCGCGTCCATTGCGGTTGGCGGAGAAACATGAAACTTCGTGACGATAGTGGCAAAGAGTAGAGCGCTGCCGAGGCCTACCGCCACCATCCACCATGTAGAGATTCGGGAGCATACCTCTAAGAACCTGGCGTGAGAGATAGCCGCACCACAAAGGAAGATGCCCACGAGGGCCATTCCACGCTCGGGGACGGTGGTCCCTTCATACCCCCAAACGCTGAGCCCGGCGATCGTGATGACGGCTACTGCGGCTAACCGCCAGATCCCACCTCGCCAAGGGCGGAGCAATAGTGCCACGGCAGTGCTGACTGCAAGCCAAGTCAGGAACCACAAGTGACTTATGGGTGTCCAAAGATCCAAAACGGACACAAGGGACGTGTTGTTGTTGCGTATGGAGTTGGCGCCGAGTTCGAAGCCTCCTTGGATCGCCGTCCACACGACGTAGAGCCACAAGAAAGTGCCGACACGATCGAAGAAGTACGGCCATCTTGCCCGTGACTCAGCGGAACCGGCAAGCAGCAGACCCGAGACGAATGCAAACAGCGGCACGTGAACGAGGTAGAGCCCTACTGTCACGCCGCCAAGATTCAGGCCTCCGGCGCTGGCGGACACACCAACCATTACGTGGCCGAGCACAATTGCTACGATTGCTAGTCCGCGTGCAGCATCGAGGAAACCTTGTCGCTTCGCGGCAGGGGGTCCGGACTTGGGCCGCTCGCCTGTGACACTCAAGATTCGGATCCAATATTACGCACGAGCACGGAAATTAGAGCCGCAACATTCGAATGGCCAGCTTGCGGCGACCATTTCTGTTGCCATCTGCTGAACGACTCATCGACAACTCCTATATCTCCCGCGGCCGCCAGTTCGATGACTCTTGCCAAATCTGCGGCGTCTCGTGCTCTAGATATCCACGGGTGCTCGGGACCAACAACTTCGGGCAGCGCCCCGGCATCACTGACCACGACGGGGACTCGGGCAGACATTGCTTCCGCGACGACAAGGCCGAATGGCTCAGGCCAAATCGAGGGGCATACCAAGACATCCACTTTTTCAAAAAAGTCCTCGGGAGCAATCCAACCGGTCCGTTCAACCAGACCACCCAGACCTTCCAGAGAACGTTCGACAGAATCGCGCGATTCTCCACTGACGAAACGCGATTCCCCGCCTACGACCAATCGATATTGTCCCGGCGATCGTTCATTCAGCGCACGAACCGCGTTCACCAAAAGTTCGATGCCCTTGTCAGTGGAGGGACGTCCCAAGAACCCCAGCCGGACAGGCGAGTTCGTGAAGGGTCCCTCTGCCGCTCGTGGAGCGACAGCAACTTTATCTACCCAGTTCGACAGGACTCGCGCTCCTCGGACTACCGTTGCCATGTCCTCGGAAGGTACTAAGGTCACCAAGGTCAAAAACCGGGCCAAGACAGCCAGTGCACGCTGGGCACCATGGGGTCGCTGATGCAGGTGAACGATTCTTTGCCGGTGCAAGGAAGTGGCGACGGCTGGAAGAAGACCGTTGCACCACAGGATTCCGCGTCGGCTCTTACGGTCCCACCTCCGCAGTGCCATCATGTATGCGGCCCGCGATTGGGACTCGAGCGCGATGACAGTAAATCCCCGCCGCCTGGCCTCCTCAACTAACCCGGATGGGTGAGCCGGGCCCACGACGGACACCGTCGCGCCCAATACGGTTAGGGCTTCGGCTATAGCGAGGAGCATGACCTCTCCGCCGCCGATGTCTCCATTATTGGCGGCGATCGCAATCTCGGGCAAGTCTGCGGTGGTCATCTTCAGGGCCGCTCTGCGCGGCGAGCTACCACCAATTTGGGCTTTCGCGTTGGCCGCTTGGCCGCAGCCTGTGCTTTGAGCACGTGATGGGCGGACAGCCCGAGCGCGAACGCAGCTGGCAGGGCCAGCAGGACCTCTCCAAGGTTAAGCGCGCAAACAGTTACCCCGATCAGGGATGCTTCGAAGTATAAATTTCTCTGATCTCGCGGAATACGCAGCAGCGATATGAAGACCGCAACGAAGAGCAGGATTACGAGGCCCAAGCCGATCCAACCGGCCTCCGCTCGAAGGGCTAGATAAGAATTGTGGAAGAAGAAATGTTGGCCATCCAAACTGACGGCAGCTGTTCCTGCCCCCTGTCCCACCCACGGTCTTATCTCCACTTGCTGTAGCTCCACCTGAAAAATACGGTCCCTCAATGCGTCGCTGCCCGCCCGCTCTTGGAAGGCATCTCCCGCAAGAGCGTCGGCGATCGAACTAACCCAGATGAGCGCGCCCGCCACGAAGGGAATGCTAAACCAGGCGCTAAAGAACCGGTTGAGCAGCACCCATAAAACCATGATGAGAACCGCCAGCATCGATGTTCGTGATTGCGTCGAAAATATACCAAGAGCGGCCACGAGAAGAAGGCCCACTTTAGATTTTCGGCGACGGAAGCCGGGCAACGCGAGGGCAGACAAAACCACAATCAGCAGTCCCGCGGAATTGGGGTCCCCCATCGGGCCAGTCATGCGGCCGGCATAGGAGGACCGGGGAAGCAGGAGTATCCCAGCAGCTACACCAAATACAACTGCAACTCCGAGACCAACGCACACGGTTCGCGCGTCAAGGCGAAGGCCACCCAACACCAGAATGACGGCGGCAAAGACACCGATGTTCAGCAGTCTTCTGAAGTCAGGATCCCCGTTGAGAACGCTAGTGGCTGCAAGCCATATGGGTATGGCCATGACGGTTAGAAATAGCCACCTCGGCCGCCCAGCCAGCTCGGCGGCCATAACGCGCTGAGGCGCTATGAACGCATAGATGACCGCGAGCCCTGCCGCAGCGGAGCTAACCGGGACCCCGAACCCCGGAACCGCCACAGCATCGAGAAACATGGCGGCAAATAGCACCAAGATAACGAAGGACGGTTTGTCACGGGATTCGACCGGTTTTGGAAGCCGCATGCTGGACCGTGTCACAGTTGCAGCCCTGCGTAGATGAGCGCTATCTGATCGGTCATAGTGCGGACGCTGTTACCGAGCGGCAAATCTTTGGGCTCTGTTGTTGACCGGACAAGTTGGGCGAAGATGTGTGAGGCAACTTCACCGGGATCGGTCCCTGCCACCAAGGACTGCGGACCGACGATCTCGGGGTTGCCGCCGACTGCTGTTGCAACTATGCCGATCCCGGCGCCGACCGCGTCCAAAAGAGTGTACGAGCAGTTTTCCCACACCGAAAGCTGCACCAACACATCGGCCTTGGCCATAGCCGCCAAAGGGTCAACAAAGCCTGGGAAGTCTACTGCCCCGCCAATGCCCAGCGAATCAGCAAGACACTCCAATGTCGCTCGCTCCGGCCCCTCCCCTGCAACGGTTAAGCGGGCTTCTGGGTTCTCGTTCAACACAAGAGCGAAGGCGTTGAGAAGGGTGTCCAAGCCCTTTTCTGGCGCCAGCCTGGACAGTGAAAGAACATGCAGATTGGATGTCCTCTCGGTATCCCCTTTGAAAGCTTCCACTCGCCGGCGAATTTCCTGACGATTCACGCAATTGGGGATGACTGCGATCGACTGTCGCGGCTTCCATTTGGCCAGCATGGCGTTTTTGGTCGCCCCGGAGACTGCTATCACGGCGTCGGCACGAAGAAGCCGAACTCGGTGCATAGTGGCCTTGGCTCGGGACTTCCACGCTGCGCCGTGGTACACCGAATCATCACCGGCAATACCGTGTTCCGTGGTGACCAACCGTACCTTAGTTCCCAGCGCCGCCGCCGCGGCCACGACGTCCGCGTAGGCAAGGTGGGAATGAACAACCTCAGGCTGCAGGTGCCGTAGATGCCTTCTCAACGTCATGTACGACTTCCGGAATCCGGCACTTGGGCCGAACTCCCCGGTGATGATGGCGATATCCATGTCCCGTAGCCGCTGAGCCAGCATGCCCTCGGGGCAGAGAACTACAATCCGCCATCCGGGCACGCCTGCCTGGGCGGCGTCCATGACGTGCCTCGCCACACCGCCAAGATCTGACACTGGCACCACCCAGAGGGCGGTGCTGCGCCAAGATTCTGCGCAATCTCGCCTCAGAACCATTTTTCCAACCGGTCCAGGGCCGTCCAGAAGCCCTCGCCGCTGTTGACGTGCCCCTGCCAGATTTCGGGAATGAACGGCGCATCCGGAGTCATTCGGCCCAGTTGCTCCGCGAGTGCTGCCCAGTCGACTTCACCCTCTGCGACCTGCACTCCCTCGCCGTCGACGCCAGTAGCGTCCACGAGGTGCAGGTGGATGGTGTGCGGTGCCATCAGCTCAACTGCTTCAGTGAACGACATTCCCAAGAAGTTCGCCGCCAGCTTGGAGTGCGAGACGTCGAGGCATAATTTGGTGCCGGTGGCGGCCGCAAACTCTGCCGTGTCCTTGGGATCTAGGAAGAGGTTGTGGAACTGCTGCCCGCCCATCAGCCACGGGTAGGGAGGCAAGGTCTGCGCCGCAATGCGCACCCCCGCGGTATCCAGACGTTTGAGGGCGTCGTGGATCCTCGCGTACATGGCGGGGCGTTCGGAGGGGGCGACGTGCTTGTCCGCTGTGAAGCCACCCATAGTGACGACCATGATGGGTTCGTCTTCTTTGGTGAACCACTTCGTCAACGATCGGGTGATGTCAATGGTGCGCTGAACCTCGGAGATGGAACGCTCCCAGGTCTCTTCGTCCTGCGAGGCGAGGTCCACAAGGAAGTCACCGGCGAATAGGTCCGGCAGGTGAGTGGTGAAGCCCATGTCGAGGGGGCGCTCGAAGACCGAATCGACGTCGATTTCCAGGTCTTTGTAGGAAAAGTGGAACTCGAGGAAATCCGGAGTGCAGTCCTCGATCAGCGCTGCGTGATCGTGGTATCTGACCGGGAGGCCCCAAGGTCGGGAGAATTCGAAGTCGCGGCCGGTTGGTACTTCGTCCGTCAAGTCACCGGCGAAGAAAAAGTCCCCCTCCGCAAAGGAGCGGCGCATGGTGCGCCCCAGAAGCAGCGGCAGGGCGTTCGGCTGGAGCCCACGCCCTGGGCTCTTGACCGCAACATCTGCGGCCATCAGAACTTGTCCCGATTTGACTGGCCGGGCGGCGACGAGGGATTTTGCCAAGGTCACGCGATTCATCATTTCCCCGGTGGATACCTGGCGAGGAGTGCTTTCGCCTATGGACTCCTCCACCTCGCGGATCTGCTGCACCATCTGGGCGAACTCATCCGGGAGGAGCGAAACCTTGTGGTCGTTGCCTTCCATGGAGGTGTCGATGGTGAAGTGCTTTTCTATGATCCGGGCTCCGCGTGCCACGGCCGACACGGGAACGTGAAAACCACGTTCGTGTCCGGAGTAGCCCACGATGCACTGGCCAATTTCGGCTAAGCGGTCCATGTAGGCAAGGTTTACGTCCTTGAATGGCGCCGGGTAGGTGGACTGGCAGTGCAGCATGGCGTAGCTAGAGCCGAGACCCTGCATCAATGCGGCAGTCTGTCGGATCTCGTCCTCGCGAGACATGCCCGTGCTGAGGATCAGTGGCAGTCCGCGGCTGCCGGCGTCGCTCAGGAGCTCATGGTTGGTGAGGTCAGCGGATGCGATTTTCAGGCCAGGAATTCCGTAGTCCACGAGCACCTCGACACTGGGTGAATCCCAGGGGGTGCACATCACATCGATGTCATGCTGCTTGCAGTGGTCGAATACTTCAACAAGGCCGTCGGCGCCCAGAGACACCCGGGAAAGCAGGTCCAGAGTGTACTGGGCGCCAAGGTCCTCACCCGCACTCGAGCCACCGGACTGACGGTAGAGAGCTTCCATGTCGCGGAGCTGGAACTTGACGGCATCGGCACCTGCCTCAGCAGCTAGATCGACCAGCTTCTTGGCGAGATCGATCGATCCGTTGTGGTTATTGCCGATCTCAGCAATGATGAACGCCGGGTTGCCGGCTCCGATTTCGTGCTTGCCAATCCGGAGGACGTCGGCCCGGTCAATGGCAATTGCCATTAAGTGCCCGCGCTGGTCGACCAGCGGGAGGTGGCTCACTCCCCGGTGCATGTACGTGCTGAGCTCAGCGGGGAGTGTGGTGTGGCGAGCAGTGCGGACATTTCTGTTGGCCACGGTCAAGCAGGAGGTTGTCAGGTCCGCAGAAGAGTTTTCCACAATCCACCTGCGGAAATCGCCATCAGACAGCGATCCCTGCAGGACGCCGTGTTCGTCAACGCAGAATACGATCCGTTCCTGGTTGTCAGAGATTTTTTGCAGCCCGGTGAGGATGGGATCCTCTGAGAAGACGATGTAGGGCTTGATGTTGCGTTCAACGATCATTGTGATGCTTCCTCTTCGGTGCCCATTTCCTGTCGGAAGCGGACCATTTGCTGTTGTGCAATTGAAAGGTCCAGTTCGGTATCAACGTCGACGCCCTCCCCCTCGGCCATGACGAACAAGCCAATGCGTCCGCCCAGGCGGTTATGGTATTGCTCGTAGATGTCAGTTCGGGTTACATAGAGCGACCCGGTTTCGCGATAGCGGAAGTCCTTTTCTGCGAGATCCTGGCGGCGCGGCCGGCTCTCCACGGCGTAATCGGCCGAGGGCTGCTTCCCCATCGTCCATAGGAAAGGAGTCTGCGGCACCACGCCGACCAAAGAATCCACCTTTGACTCGCTGAATTGCTTCACGGCGCGGTCCAGGGTGCCTTTAAACCGGATGGGGGACGTTGCCTGCAACAACATGACCGCATCCGGTCTGCGCCCTTGGGTCGTTCTGAAGTCTATGGCGTGCTCCACCACAGGCTCTGTCGCCGTCTGGTCCTGGGCAAGCTCAGCGGGCCGCAAGAAAGGTACATCCGCCCCTGCCGCCCGGGCCACGTCGGCGATCTCCTGATCGTCGGTGGACACCATGACGTCCAGGCCGCTGGAGGCCGCAAGTGCCTGTTCGATAGTCCAGACCACCAGGGGCTTGCCATCAACGTCCCGCAGGTTCTTGCGGGGGACGCCCTTGGAGCCGCCCCTGACGGGAATAATGCAGAGGATGTTCATGACGTATATCCAATCTCGGCTTTAAGTAGTCCGGCAATGACCTTCGCCGGTTCCACGTCTGGACGTTGTGGTGCTGACGTGGGACTGTTTCCCCAGCGGGACATTCCGTAGCGTTCCCAGAACTCCTCCAGCCAGAGCGGTGGCCGCCGGTAGGTCACCCAAGAAGGCAAACCGCGGGCGGCAGCTTCCAAGACGCCGGTAGAGAATACGGAGACCACTGGCGCCTTACTTTGCGAAAGAGGCGTACCGGACCGATCGATGCTGATCCCACGGCGGGTCCACAGGGAGTGCTGCAGGCGGGACAACTTGTCTGTTTCGGAGGGATGTGGCCGATAGACAGCCCCCGTCTCCAAACAGAAGCTCTTCGCCGCACCAGCAAACCCAGCCCGTGGAAGCTCCGCACCATGCAGCTGTCCCAGAAACACCGGTGCACCGATGCCGTCCGGGGAAACAGGAGAAAATGGCTTGTTGGCTGAGTCCCATAGCAATTGCGATCCAACTACCTCATGGGTGACATCAGAACGCCCTGCGGACCAGTACGCGGAGTCGGCTTCTGAGAACGCCAACAGATGGGCGTTCTGCGGCAGAGGCGGTGCGTGCGGCGTGATGAGACCGTGCTGCACGACCACGAATCTTACCCCGAGCTTTTGTGACCACTTGTGGGCGGCTGAGCTGAGAGGCAGATAATTACCAGCCGCGAGCGCCACCTTGAGGTCCTTCAAAATCAACGGAACTTCGTCAATACCACTAACTTCCTGCGCTCGCCAGCCCTCACCCGGAAGCAGGGACGCAATATCGCCCGGAGCCAGAACAGCGACATCTGTCTCGGCAAGGAACTTGAGAGGTGCCATATACGACGCCACGGATGTCGGCTTTGTTGAATCCAGAACGACCAGGATTCGTGGATTTTCGCCGCGAACTAACAAGTATGCTTTCGGAGGTGTTTGCCGGCGTAGCAGCAGCCTGGCGCGACGCACCTGTGATCGCGACTGCTGCCACCTGTGCCAAGCTTCCAAATCCGTAGGGTGATTCAGGCCCACAGTGACTCCAATGCTTGAACTCGATGGTCAAAGGTGTGCTCGGCTAGGGCTCGTTTCCTGCCGGCTTCTCTGATGTTGCGCGCCCAGGCGACGTCTGAAATGGCCCGATTGGCTAGATCGACCAGCTCCGCTTCATCGACGAAAGCCAAGCACTCGGTGCCGACCTCGAAAAGTTGCGCTACGTCCAAACGATCAGTGATTTGCAGTGCGCCGACTCCAGGCGCCTCAAATGTGCGCATGGTAAAGCCGTCTTGATCGCCGTGCAGATTCAGCGTCGCGGGTGAACCTGCCATAACCCCATAGGCATCACTTCGAGCAAGGTCAGGACCGGACTCTATTCCCGCGCTTTTCCATTGTTTGGTGCGCGCAATGTCCCACAGTTGCCGCGACCAGGATCTGCCGAACGCCTTGACAGGAACTCCACTTGCGCTCAACTTTCGCAGAGTCTGCTCCCGCGACGGGTACCGTGCACCAACAAAGCTGACAGCCTCTTGTGGGGTTACGTCGAACTGAACCCGGTGATCGTAAGCCAAGGGAACGTGCGCTGCGTGGATACCCGCTGCTTGTAAGACTGCAGTATCCAGCGGACTGTAGCTGGCTATTGGTCCAATCGCCGCCAAGGTGTCTATTGAGTAGCGCATCCGACGAAGTTCGTCATATAGCCAAGTAACCTTGGCCGCACCGGAACGATGCAGAGAGTCCCACCAGTCTTGCTCAAGCTGATCCCCTTTGACGACGACGACGATGTCAGGCTTCGTCGTCTTGAGGGCGGCGACGGCGTTTTGAGTAATCGCTGAAGCGGCGGTTGACCATCGGAGCCGCTCAGGTAGTTCATGCAGCAATTTGTTCTCAAAGCGACCCTTTAGGCCTTGCGGCTGGTCGTAGCAGTGGACCACTACTTGGTGACCAGCGGCCTCCAATGCAGAGCTTATTGACTGCCAGTAGCCGTGAAAACACGGGCTGACCAGCAGAATTCGGCGTGGCTTCATTCAATAAGCCCCTGTGCCGACAATTCGTCCAGGGCCTTGTCCCAAGTGTCCGACGCCGCACCGGGCGCATCCCATGAGGCCACTATGAAGTCGGCGATGGCGGCCCGCGTCGTCCACCTAGGTAGTGGTGCACCCAAGGAAACCAGACGACGCAGGTCGGCGCAGGCATGGTCGATATCGCCGGCCCGCTTGACGTCAACGTGAACCAGACGCACATCAACCCCTGGGGCCGCGTCCATCGAGTACTGCGCAAGCTGGTCCAACGTCGTGCGGACACCGCTTCCGCAGTTCAGGACCCGGGCGCCGGCATCCGTAGCTGGAGGGTTGATTAGACACCATTCGATGAGGTCAGCCAAGTCTTCAACATGGACGAAATCGCGAGTCTGCGTGCCGTCACCATAGATTGACAGCTCACGGCCTTCCTTCAACCGGGCCAGGAATGCAGCCAAAACACCGGTGTACGGGTTGTGAAGTGCTTGTCCGCGTCCAATCACGTTCTGTGGACGGATAATAGTGGCGCCAACGTTCGCATGGGTCACGGACTTAAGCACAGCTTCTGCTTCAGATTTAGTTTCACCGTAGACGGAAACCGGATTATGCGGGTCGTCCTCGTGAGAGGGGAGCAGGATGCCTTCCGCTCCGCCATCCTGTGCCTCAGTTAGTTCGGCGGGACTGTCAGCCACCAAGCCTTCCCCATAAACGGCTCGGGAGCTCAAAGACACAATGGGGCAATTCCATTCAACCGCAGCCTCTGCCGCGAGCCGCGTTCCCTCGACATTGACTCGCCTGTAGTGATCACCTTCGTACATGGACTGGGCCGTGCCGGTTTCGGCAGCGAGATGAACGATTGCGTCGAAAGGACCGAAAGCCTGCCATGAAGCAGCGTCCGCGACATCCCCCTTGAAAACAACCCCCGGGAAACGCTCCGACGACGCGCGAGGGTCTTGGTGCACCTGAGCCTCCAAGCTGTCGAGGGCCGTGACGGCGTGTCCCCGCAGAACCAGTTTTTTGGCAACGTGCTGACCGATGAAGCCGGCTCCGCCGGTGATAAGTAACTTCATGCTGTTTCCTTGTTCTTCCGCTGCGAAATCATTCATTGCATCGCTGAGCTGACACTGGAGATGACCCGAGCCGGGACACCTGCCGCTGTGGCACCGGCGGGGACATCTCGCGTCACCACAGCACCCGCACCAATCGTGGCGCCCCTCCCAATGGACACCCCACCTAGGATGACGACGTGCTGGCCAATAAAGCATCGTTCACCAACGTAGATTCGACCGGTTCCACGCACGGCCATGTCATCTTCCGGAATATGCGTCCCAGAGTTGATTAGGACTCCATCGGCAATCATTGTGCCAGTGCCGATGACAACATCGTCTACGGCATGGAGGTGCACGTTGTGGCCTACATAAACCCCGTCACCGATAGTGAGGCTTCCTCCAGGTTCTGCAGCCAGCCATGCTCCGTCATGCACAGCGCAGTCTCTGCCTAGGGAAATGCGCTCAACACCTCGAAGAATTTTTGGTTTGATGATTGTGGATCCGGATCCCATTGACTTGAACGCCCGCCTGTAGACCAACGCGGTGGCAACTTGCCCCAGCTTCCATCTCAACGAGGGAGCGAGTTCACACAGAAATTTCGCCGCGTTCACTTTTGTTTCTCCAGATACCCAAGCTCTGTCCTGAGTACATCTCGAGCATTTACGTTGCCCTTAAGGCACTGGCGCAGCGAATTCACTCCGAAGTTCACCCATGAAGCAGCCCTGAGTGCAAAAACGAGGCTTCTACTGCTGCCCCACTTTCGAGCGTACTCAAACCGGGATGAAACAAGCCAGTGGCGACGGCGTTCCGGATCGGATGAGCCTCCTCCCTCATGCGTGACACAGACGGTGCCCAAGAAGACAGAAATGACACCTACGCCTCTGAGTCGTCGCTGCAAGTCCACTTCCTCGCTGTTCATGAAGAAACGCTCGTCAAATCCCCCCACCTGCCTAAATTGAGCCACTGGTATCAGCATCGCTGCGCCGACCACCCAGTCCACCGGGACGATAGTTCCGCTAACGCAACGCGTGTCATGGCCTACATTCTCGTGAAGCCACGGCAGGTGCCTGAACCTGGCCAAGGGAGTTAACCACTCAGTTACTTGGTGCTTCACAGTGGGGAAGTGACGGCCCACCCACTGCGGTGCTCCCGTGTGACCCACTACCTGAGGACTAAATACGGCCGGCTGCCAGGGCCTCGCTGCTGCCAGCAATTCCTCCACGAAGGTGTCACCGATCTCCAAATCACTGTTGAGAACAAGTGCAAGGTCGCCACGTGAAGCTGCTACGCCCGAGTTAACGGCTGAACCGAATCCACCATTAACATCCCGCCGGACCAGGGTGATGCCGTCAAGCTGTGGAAACGCTTCAGGTGAGCAGTCGTCGGCGACCGTGATCTGTGAGACGGCGCTCGAAGACGCGCCTGAGGCATCTTTCTGGCGTTTCAGCGAATCGACTAGGGCAATGGTGGGCGCGGGGTCGCCATAGTGAGGAATGACGACCGAAACAGTGGAGCAAGTCATCGCGGCGTGCACGTCCTTCGTTACGGGCTTGAACATTTCGGAAGAAAAGGATCGGACAAACCTTTGAGTAGTCATCGCTTACTCCTGGCCATCCGGACTGTTGTGAGGATTTCCCGGTAATCATTCCGCACCGGCTTCACCACCATCAGAGCGAAGAACCCAGCACAGTGAACGGCCACGGCCAATGGCACTAGAAAAATGGAGGGAAGACCAGCGAAAACCGTGACAGCGGCCCACGTCGTCAGGGACGGGACGGCACATACGGCCATGACGCGGAGCGCAGAAACGATCAGAGGGAGTGTGTTGAGATGTGACAACCGTCCGATCCACCACAGCGAAACGGGCCATAGCAGCATGTGCCCGAGAGCAAAGCCGCCGGCGACCCCGACAGGACCAAACGCCGAACCAGCCAGCATCAGGGTTACGCGCACCGCGGCGGTGAAGGCGGTAAATTTCATTAGCTGGGTAGCCAATCCTCGGCTGGCGTAGATCCATCCACCCACTGCAGCTACAGACGTCATGCCCTCGCCCAAAGCCAGGAACTGAATAAAAACGGCAGTGTCCGACCAACGCGCTCCCAAAGCTAGATCGACGACCGCCGGGGCTGCGGCAATCAGCCCGCCGGCGGCTGCCAATAGAGGGTAAATCATGACCAACTGTCCACGCTGGACGAACTGCATGAATCTGGCGTCGTCGTCGTGTAGGCGTGAAAGCACAGACAAAGACAGCGTGTCTAACGGTCCGCGCAGCTGGTTCATGGGAACTCTGACAATCTGAAGGCCACGGCTG
Source organism: Arthrobacter sp. 05T444 (assembly GCF_056395905.1). Classification (NCBI taxonomy): domain Bacteria; kingdom Bacillati; phylum Actinomycetota; class Actinomycetes; order Micrococcales; family Micrococcaceae; genus Arthrobacter; species Arthrobacter sp. 05T444. Next base: position 91,106 of record NZ_JBFTKK010000005.1, on the reverse strand, counting down.
TAGAGACCAACTGGAACCGGCCCAAACAGCCGTCCAATTAGGACCGAATCGGCATTGTTGACGGCATAAGTGAGCATCTGCGACCCAAACATGGGAAGTCCGAAGCCGAAAAGTGCCCGCATTCGTTCCGATCGTGCGTACAGGCCTGGCAACCAGCCGGCAAAGATCACGAAAAACAGCAGCGCTGCAACGCCGCCCACCAACTGCTGGGCCACCAAGGCGTTTGGGCCAAGACCGATGGCAGCGCCCGCCACACCGGCGCCCAGACCCAGGACGGTAGACAAGATCTCGGCCAAAGCGACACGTCCCAGCCTTAAACGTCTGGTGAGATCGGAGCGGTACTGTGTTGTCATTCCCGATAACAAGAGCGTGGGCGCCAGCCCCCACACAAGTTGTACAAGTTCGTTTCGGCCATAGAAGGCCGCAATGGCAGGAGCGCATGCCACCGTGAGACCGCCCAAGAGTAGACCGGCGCCGGCGTTCAGCCAAAAAAGATTGTCCCGCTGACCGGCCGAGAGAGTGCGGGCCTGGATTGCGGCACTGCCGAGCCCGAAGTCTTTCAGGATGTGCCCAAAGCCGATGATGGCCCACACCATGCCAACAAGACCGTAATCAGATTCGGTCAACAGCCGGGAGAGGAGGACGACGGAGGCTAACTGAAGAAGGAATCGTCCGCCCTGCCCACCTAGTGTGAGCGCCGCGTTTCTCGCGGCCGAACGCCCAAGGCTGCGCGTTTCGCTTAAAGGCACAGGAGAACGAGTCACAGCTTTATCCCCCAATATCGTTTGCTACTGCGGCTGAATCGTATCTCGCAAGGCCGTAATATGAGAAATTCCGCTACGTCCGGTCTCCACATTCGCCTCGACTTGGCCCATTCCGCTTACGCGGTTCTGGGAGTGCCGGCGCTCACTCGAACCTACAGGCGGTACTTGCTTCTGCTTGCGCTGGGCCCATTGCGCCGGAGTGTTAGTCAACTTGCGTTAAGATCATCCGGGAGTGCCTGACTGAAGAGATTCTCCTAAATCGGGAAAAGGGGGGAACAGAGATGGAATCCAGCTACGACTGGCGCGTGCGCACGTCCCGCGTCCTGCGCGCCGTGGATGCGTTCGTTGTGGCTTGGGCCGTCACCGGCGCGTACATTGTCCGGTTCGGCTTCGCACCGGACCTGGAGTCGATGAACAACGAGGCCGCGTACGCGATTTTCTCCCTCGGACTCATTATTGCCTGGTGGCTGATGCTTGAGGCCTGGAACAGCCGTCAAAGCCGGATCCTAGGGTCCGGGGCCGATGAATACAAACGGGTCGCAGCAGCGTCTCTATGGCTTTTTGGATTAGTCGCAATCGTCTCTTACGTGCTGAGGATCGAGACTGCGAGAGGTTACGTGGGTGTAGCCCTTCCCGTCGGCTTGGCCGGGTTGATACTGTCGCGTTGGCTTCTACGACAGCACCTCAGCATTAATCGCCAGACGGGCAAGAGCATGTCCCGCCTACTGATTTTGGGCGGCCCCAGCGCCGTGGCGCACCTCGCCTCGTCCCTAACAAGGTCCCGGGAAGCTGGGTACCTGCCCGTCGCTGCCTACACTCCCAGCGCTTCGGGCGGGACCGACATCGAACCCGAGTCCGGGCTTCCCATCCTTGGGAACTCCCCGGACACTCTGTCAATACTGGAGGCCATTGAACGGTGCGGCGCTGACGTCGTGGCGGTGTCGGCTGGCGTTCAGCTGCACCCGCAGATTCTCCGACACTTGGGATGGGAACTGGCGGCCCGCAACGTGGGGCTGATCATGGCGCCCGCCCTCACCGATATTGCTGGCCCGCGTATACATACGCAGCAGATCGCAGGCTTACCCCTTATCCACGTAACGACGCCGACACTTGAAGGCGGACAACGGGTCGCCAAGCGCCTTTTCGATGTGTTGATGTCGGCGTTACTAATTGTGACGGCGTCGCCCATAATGGCGCTCATTTGCATCATGATCAAGGCCGACAGCCGGGGACCGGTCCTGTTCCGGCAGGAACGCGTCGGCATCCAAGGAATCCCGTTCTCGATGCTTAAGTTTCGGTCAATGGTGACGGACGCGGAGGAGCGCCTCACTGAACTCGCGGGCCGCAATGAGGGCAACGGCGTTCTCTTCAAGATCAAGAACGACCCCCGGGTCACACGAATTGGGAAGTTCCTGAGGAAATACAGCCTGGACGAACTGCCCCAGCTGTTCAACGTTTTCTCGGGTGCCATGAGCTTGGTTGGTCCTAGGCCTCCCTTGCCCCAAGAAGTGGACGCGTACGAGCAGCACGTGCGCCGCAGACTCCTCGTCAAGCCGGGCGTAACCGGCCTTTGGCAGGTCAGCGGTCGTTCTAACCTTTCGTGGCAAGATTCCGTGCGCCTTGACTTGTACTACGTGGAGAACTGGTCCTTGGCGGGAGACTTGGTAATCATGCTCCGCACCGTTCGCGCGGTCTTCCACAGCACTGGCGCCTACTGAAACCTCACCCCAACGACAAACTTTGTTGCGTCGCGGAAGGACAACAGCAGACAATGACTCACGGCACCAACACCGGAGGCTCCGGCGAACACGAGGAAAATCACAGCCCGGCGCAGGGCAAGCGTCGACGGAGCATTCGGCGTCGCCCGTTTCTCCTGGCCAGCCTTACCGTGGCCGTCTTGGCAGCGATAGCTGTGGCAGCCACAGCTTGGATCGGCATGAGGGCGGTTTCAGTTCGCGACGAGCTCAACGGCGCCACAAAATTAATTCCTCAGCTAAAGACGGCAATCCAGAACGATGATCCAAAAGCAGCCGCGCAAATAATTGACAAACTTGCAGTCCATACTTCCGGCGCCAAGGAAGCGACCGCAGATCCACTGTGGGCGACGGCCGGCGCGCTGCCGTGGATCGGCGGTAATTTCCGAGCCGTCAACGACGTTGCTGTTTCAGCAGACGAGATGGCGCAGCTTGGTGCCCGTCCGCTGGTTGGCATTTATCAGTCGCTCGATTGGGAGTCGCTGTTGCCGAACCGCAAAGGCGTGGATCTGGCTCCGCTGACCAAAGTACAGCCCGCCGTGGCACGGGCCGCTGCCTCTGTCCGAGACGCAGCAGAGCGGCTGGACCGAATCGACGCCGCCGGCCTCCTCCCTCAGGTGTCGGATCCCCTGATTCGTGCCAGGGATGAACTTTCCACCGTGAGCCGTGGCCTAAGCGCAGCGGCAGATTTCGTAGGTCTCGCCCCTGACATGCTGGGAGGCAATGGCAGCCGAGACTACCTTTTGATGATTCAGAACAACGCCGAAGCACGTTCGACAGGCGGTATCCCCGGCGCACTGGCCAAACTTACCGTTGACAAAGGCAGGCTGACGCTCGGCTCCCAGACAAGTGCCGGAGCCCTCGGCAAATTCTCGCCTCCGGTCGCAGTTGACCCGAATCAGGAGCTGATCTACTCCAACCGCATGGGGACATTCATGCAGGACGTCAATCTGACGCCTGATTTCCCTACTGCAGCCAAGACAGCCCAAATGATGTGGGAGAAGAAAACGGGCGAACGGCTGGACGGCGTGGTCTCAGTAGATCCTGTGGCTCTGTCCTACATTCTGGACGCCACCGGTCCTATAGCGTTGGCCGATCCCACGCTTGAGAACTTGCCCACCGGAAGATTGCCAGCCCAGCTCAACAGCAAGAACGTTGTGACGACTCTTCTTTCGGACGTCTATGCCCAGATCCCACTGCCGGCGGTACAGGATCTGTATTTTGGCGGGGTGGCGAGCGAGATCTTCCGGGCACTGTCGACTGGGTCCGCCGACACGAAGAAGCTCGTAGCGGGGATCAGCCGCGGCTCGGACGAAGGCCGGATGCAGGTCTGGTCGGCGGATGCGAAGGAACAAGAGGCAATCAGCAGGTATCCGTTGGGGGGGGCGATCTCGGGGTCCCGCACCTTGGGTCCCGAATTTGGGGTGTACTTCAACGACGGAACCGGCGCCAAAATGGACTATTACATAAAGCGAACGGTGCAGCTTGTGGAGGAGTGCACGGCCGCGGGACAGCCGCAGACTAAGGTACGAGTCACGAGCTCGAACACCGCGCCCCCAGATGCCGGGACATCCCTCCCGGCATACGTAACAGGTGGAGGAGTGTTCGGCGTCCCGGCTGGCACGGTTCAAACGAACGTCAACGTATATGGCCCTGCACAGTCAGATGTCGAAGCAGTAGTTCGGGATGGCAAAAAGGTCTCCTTCAATTCCCAACACCACCAGGACCGGCCTGTCGGCGGGGTCACCATAAGAGTGGCGCCGGGACAGAGTACGACACTGGAAGTTGCATTCAGCAAAGTTAGACAGGTTGCCGAGGAGCCCAGAGTTTTTGTCACTCCGGGTGTGCAGCCCACCGCCAGCACGATCCTTCCCACCAGTGCAAGCGGCTGCAGCGTCACCGCAAAGCGGCCAGATTAACAGTATGTAAAGTGTCTTGATTGACTTTGGAAGCAGGGCCAACTGGGTGCTAATCTACTTTGGGCAGGACAACGAGATTCACCCCACGGTCACATGGGGATGGGGAATCTCCACAATTATGTGACATCCGTGTAAAAGGTCTCAGGGGGACAAATGAAGAAGTCTGTTGCTGCGCTTGCGCTTGCAGGAACCATCGCACTTACCGGTGCCGCACCGGCATTGGCAACCTACCCGGCACCCGGAACCGGAACCGGAACGGTGTCCGACGGCACCGTCGCCCCGGGTGAAGTATTCACGTTCTCCGGAACCGGGTTTCTGGCCGGCGAAACCATCACCATCACCGTAACTTTGACCAGCACTCCGCAGGCACTGGGTGGCGGTTTCTCGGGCGGTGCCAGCATGTCCGTTCCGTCCAAGATCAATGTCCTGGCAGCTCCGCAGACGTTCACCACCACTGCAGCAGCGGATGGGTCCTTCGCGTTCCAGCTCCGCTTGGGCAAGCCGGGGACGTACACCCTGACCGCAGTTGGCAATACTTCCGGCCACAAGGTGACGCAGAGCGTGACCGTGGTCGCAGGAGCGGACAGGGGCGTCGTCAACACTGCGGGCAACGGCTCTGGTCTCGCAAACACTGGTGCCGGTCTGGCCAATACCGGCGCTGACTCCAGCCTCATCCTGTGGTCGCTGGTCGGTGGCGGCGCACTCGTAGCTGGCGCCGCTTCGGTAGTTGTAGTTCGCCGCCGCGCAAACGCTGAGGCTTCTGCCTAAGCACTAAGCCACAAGGCTCCGCAAAAGGCGGTTGGGTCTCCGGAATTCCGGAGACCCAACCGCCTCTCGCTTTTCATTCCATTGGCGTATGGACCAACATGCAAAAATGCCCGACGCGAGCCTCGCGTCGGGCATTTTCAGATCGGTTTACGTCCTATTAGCCGTTGAATTCCTTCATCCAGGACTTCAGATCCTCGCCGAACTCCGCTCGTTCAGAGGCCAAAGTAATCACGGCTTTCAGGTAGCTCAACTTATCGCCAGTGTCGTACCGCCGGCCGCGGAAGACAACGCCGTAAACACCACTGCCGTCCCCAGCCCCAGCCGCAAGCGTCTGAAGTGCATCAGTCAGCTGGACCTCCCCGCCACGGCCGGGTTCCGTCTCTTCCAGAACGTCAAACACAGCCGGGTGCAGGACGTAGCGGCCGATCACGGCTAAGTTGGACGGCGCCTCTTCTACGGATGGCTTTTCCACCAGGCTGTTGACGCGGACGTAGTCTTCGCCATCAATTGCCGAGATGTCAGCGCAGCCGTAAGCACTGATCTGGGAGGGCTCCACCTCGATCAACGCGATCACCGAACCGCCCGTCTTCGCCTGGACCTCCATCATCGTCGTGAGAAGCTCATCCCGCTCGTCGATCAGGTCATCACCCAGCAGGACTGCGAACGGCTCGTCTCCGACGTGCTGACGGCCGCACAGAACGGCGTGCCCCAAGCCCTTGGGCTCGCCCTGCCGCACATAGTGGATGGGACCTAGGCCCGAGGCGTGCCGGACGGCGTCCAAACGGGGCTGATCGCCCTTGAGCTCGAGTGTGCGCTCCAGGTCCGGCGCGCTGTCGAAATGATCCTCCAGCGCACGCTTGCTGCGGCCGGTGATCATCAGGACGTCCGTCAGGCCAGCTGCGACAGCTTCCTCAACGACGTACTGAATGGCCGGCGCATCTACGACCGGCAGCATTTCCTTCGGCATCGCCTTGGTAGCCGGCAGGAAGCGCGTGCCCAAACCTGCTGCCGGAATAACGGCTTTACGGACTGATTTCCCCAACGTTGTCATGACTGAACCCTACAAATTGACTTGGACAATGCGAAATTTTGGGGCGCAGATTTCGGCCCGATTCGAGGCTCGCGTAAGTTCGTATGCATGGGCAAATGGAGTCAGGCGGGAGCGGTGCTTCCGGCACGAGCGCTGCTGGCCCTGTACCTGGCCGGACTCGCTGTCGTGGCGTTCTGGCCAACCCCTGTTGACCGGCCGGTCGCGGGCAGCCTGCAGATGGTACTGTTTGCCCTTCACACGGCCGGGCTACCGGAGTTGATCAACTACAACTTCGTGGAATTCTCGTCCAACATCCTCATGTTCGCGCCGATCGGAGTCCTCGCCGCATTGGCATTTCCGACTATCCACCGCGGCCGCATTGTCCTGGCCGGATTCGCGGCGTCCTGTTGCATCGAGTTGGGGCAGCAGCTATTCCTGCACGACAGGTTCCCGAGCGCGATGGATATCGTTGCCAATACGGCGGGCGCGATGTTGGGACTTTGGGTTTTGGGTGTGCTAGAGGAGTGGCTGCGGCAGACCGGTTTCGACAAGTTCAACCAGCGGTAGGGTTCTTGATTTCGACAGGCTCAATCAGCGGTAGGTTTCGACAGGTTGGTTTCGACAGGTTGGTTTCGACGGGCTGGTTTCGACAAGCTCAACCAGCGAACTTAGGCTCGCGCTTCTCCTGAAAGGCCCTAAAGCCCTCGGCATAGTCGACGCTCTTGCATAGCCTCGCCTGCTCCGAATTCTCCTCCTGCATCGAGGCCCACAGCCCCAGACGCTGGTCGCGGATGTGCGCCACCAGCTCCTTGCTCGCCTTGAACGCGCCCGTCGCCCCGGTAGCCACCTTGGCCACGATCGCGCGCGTGGATTCCAACAACTCATCAGCCGGCATTGCCCGGCTGAACATTCCCTTGGCCACCGCCTCGGCGCCGGTCATGAGCTCCGCCGTGTAAATCAGGTCCAGCGTGCGGTGCATGCCCAGCCGCTCGGTGAAGTACCAGTGCCCGCCCGAATCCAGCGTGGCCCCCAGCTTGGCAAACGGCGAGCCGAACTTCGCGTTCTCCGCCACGTACACCACGTCCGTCGCCAGCAGCAGCCCCAGCCCCACGCCCAGGCACGCCCCCTGGGCGGCCGCGAACGTCGGAGCCGGGAACGAGCTCATCTTCTGCAGCAGCGGCTGCACCAGTCCGCCCAGGTACGCCTCGGCGTCGTCGCTCTCCGGCGTTACGCCGGCAATGTCACGGCCCGCGCAGAAGGCGCGCCCCTCACCCCTGAGCAGCAGCGCCCGCACCTCACCGCGCGAGGCGGCGGCAGCGGCGTCATCGTACGCCCGTGTTAAATCCCGGAGGGCCTGCTCGTCAAGGGAATTCAGCTTGTACGGTGCGTTGAGGACCACTTCGGCGATGCCGTCGGCGATGGAGAGGGAGATCATCATTTCTCGATTCTGATTGGTTTCGACAAGCTCAACCAGCGGGTCTTGGTCTCGGCGGGCTCGGTTTCGACAAGCTCAACCAGCGGGTCATGGTCTCGACAAGCTCGACCGGCGGGTCCTTTGGTCTCGACAGACTCGACCGGCGGTGACTACACGTCGAAGTCGACGGTGACTTCCTTGCTCGTCGGGTGGGACTGGCAGGTCAGCACGTAGCCCTTGTCCAGTTCATCCTGCTCCAGGGCGTAGTTCTCGTCCATGGTCACGGTGCCGGTGACCACCTTGGCGCGGCACGTGCCGCACACTCCCCCGGCGCACGCGAACGGCACGTCCGGGCGGACGCGCAGCGCCGCGTTGAGGATGGACTCGCGGGCATGGGTGGGGCTGGCCACGTCGCCCTGCAGGCCGTCCAGCTTGAACGTGATCTTGTACGTCTCCTTGGACTCGTCCTCGATGACGGGACGGCCGGCGTTGCCCTCGGGCCGGTCCGGCTTGCCGGAGGTGAACAGCTCGAAGCGGACATGCTCGGGCTTCACGCCGCGCTCGGCCAGGGTGTCCCGGCACAGCTGCACCAGCTCGAACGGCCCGCACAGGAACCATTCGTCCACATCGTCCGCGTGGATGGCGGTGCCCAGCAGCGCCCGGAGCTTCTCGGCGTCGATCCTGCCGCTCAGCAGCGGCGCGATCCGCTGCTCGCGGGACAGCACGTGGTGCAGCGCCAGGCGCGACGGGTACCTGTCCTTCAGGTCCGCGAGCTCCTCCAGGAACATCACGTCCATGGCCGCCTTGTTGGCGTAGATCAGGTCGAAGCGGGTCTCCGGGTTCGCGGCCAGCAGCGTGCGGGCGATCGCGATCACCGGGGTGATGCCCGAGCCCGCGGCAATCGCCACGAAGCTGCCCGGTTCCCCCGCCAGCTCGCTTGCCATCTGCTGGGGGCGGTTCATGGAGTTCATGACGTTCTGGTCCACGGCCTGGCCGTCCCGGCCGTGCTTGGAGACAAACGCGCCCATGGGGCTCATCACGTCCAGGGTGTCCCCGGCCTTCAGCTCGGCGTTGGCCCACGTGGAGAACAGCCCGCCCAGGTCCTTCTTGACGGCCACCCGGATCTCGCTGGTGCCGTCCGCGAAGCTCCGCGGCTCGGCGCAGATGGAGTAGCTGCGCCGGATTTCCTTCGGCTCGCCGTTCTCATCCGGCAGCGTGGTGCGCAGGGCCACGTACTGGCCCGGCAGGTAGTCGAACTGGCCGGCCAGTCCGGCCGGCACCGCGAAGGTCACCTCGATGGCGTCCTCGGTGAGCCGGCGCACCTCCGCGACGGTGAGGGTGTGGAAGGACGGACGACGGCGGCCGGTGGCCTGCGCCGATTCGGCGGCGGTCTGGCGGACAACAGGCATGGGAGATTCCTTACAGGACTTTGAAGTAGTCGAACGGTTCCTTGCAGTCCTGACAGACGTACAGCGCCTTGCAGGAGGTGGAACCGAAGCGGGTGAGTTCCTTGGTGTTCAGCGACGAGCACTGCGGGCATTTCACGGCCAGGCTCAGCCTTACGGGGCCGGAGTGTCCCCCGGCGGCGGCGCTGCCGCTGGGCGGGGCGATGCCGTACTCCTGCAGCTTGGCCTTGCCGGCGTCCGTCATCCAGTCCGTGGTCCACGCCGGGGCGAGCACCAGTTCCACGTGGACGCTGGGGTAGCCCTCCTTGCGGAAGGCGGCCTTGAGGTCGTCGCGGATGGCGTCCATCGCGGGGCAGCCCGAGTAGGTGGGCGTGATGGTGACCTGGACAGCGGGCACCAGCCCGCCGTCGTCGAACAGCCGGACGCTGCGCAGGATGCCGAGGTCCTCGATGCTGAGGACAGGGATTTCCGGGTCGCACACCGTGGCGGCGACGGCCCACGCCTTCTCCTCGGCGCTGACCTCCGCGATGCGGGTGCCCGGTTCCTGAATGTACACGGCAGTCACCAGCTCGCTCCGGGATGCTCCCGGGCCAGCACCTGCATCTCCGCGAGGATGTAGCCGAGGTGTTCGGAGTGCTTGCCGCGGCGGCCGCCGCCCGGCGCGAACGGCACCTGCGGGACCTCCAGCTCCGCCTCGGCGAGGATCTCGTCGGTGAGACGGTCAAAGTCCGCCTTCAGGCTGGAAGGCTCGACGGCGGTGCCGGCTTCAGCCAGGCGGTGGGTCAGCTCGTCATCCACGAAGAGCTCGCCCACGTACGGCCAGACCAGCTTCAGACCGTGGATGATCCTGGCCCGGGACTCCTCGGTGCCGAGGGCCAGGCGGAGGATCCACTGGGCGCTGTGGTCGCGGTGGTAGTCCACTTCCTTCACGGCCTTGGCGGCGATGGCGGCGAGCGTGGCGTCCGTGGACTGCGTCAGCCGGCTGTACAGCTCGAACTGGTAGTAGCTCACCACGAACTGGCGGGCGATGGTGACCGCGAAGTCGCCGTTGGGCTGCTCAAACAGGTGGGCGGAACGGTACTCGTGTTCGCGGCGGAAGTAGGCGAGATCGTCCTCGCTCTTCTCGTTCAGGCCGCCGGCGTAGCTGAGGAAGGAGCGGGCGTGGCCCAGCTGGTCCAGGGCGATGTTGCCGAGGGCCACGTCCTCCTCCAGTTCGGGGGCGCGGGAGATCCAGTGGCCCAGGCGCTGGGCGACGATGAGGGCGTCGTCGCCGAGGCGGAGTGCATATTCGGCCGCGTCCTCGGAGGGCTTCACCAGGCCGGTGCGGACCTCGAGCGCGATGTCCTCCGGGCGGAGCGCGTTGCCCGGCGTGATGCGGGTGGCGCTGGCGGACGAGTCGCCGCTGCCTGCGACGCCGACCGAGATGTCGCCGTGGCCGGTGGACTCTGCGGTGTGCGTTTCGGTGTGCGTTTCGCTGTGCGTTTCGGGAGTGGTCACGCTTTCAGAATTCACAGGTGCTTCACTCCTTCACTCTTGGTGTAATACGTGGCGTGCCGATAGTCCTTGCCCTGCGGGGACTCGAAGAACGAACCCTTCGCGTCCGGGTCGCTGGCGGCGATGGCGTCGGCCGGGACCACCCAGATGGACACGCCCTCGTTGCGGCGGGTGTAGAGGTCGCGGGCGTTGCGCAGGGCCATGGCGGCATCGGGCGCGTGCAGGCTGCCGGCATGGACGTGGCTGAGCCCGCGGCTGGACCGGACAAAGACCTCCCAGAGCGGCCAGACGTTGCCGGTTGAGCTTGTCGAAACCGAGGTTGTCGAAACCGCGCTGGTTGAGCGTGTCGGTGCACCGCTGGTTGAGCATGTCGAAACCGAGCTTGTCGAAGCCGGGATTTCGACAGGCTCAATCACCGGGGAAGCTGAAGGCTCAATCACCGGGGCAGCCGGACCTGCCGGGACCTTGGCAGCCGAGCTTTCTACTGCTCCGGCGGAGCTTGCCGGTACTTCCGGGTTGCCGTGGGGGCTCATGCTGCGTATTCCTTTTCTGCGTGCTTGCGGGCCTGTTTCGCCGCGTAAGCTGCGGCTGCTTCGCGGACCCAAGCGCCGTCGTCGTGCGCTTCGCGGCGGCGCTCAAGCCGCTGCGCGTTGCAGGGGCCGCGGCCGGCCAGAACTTCCTTGAACTCTTCCCAGTCCAGCGGGCCGTGCTCCCACTTCCTGGTTTCCTCGTTGAAGCGGACTTCGCTGTCCGGGAGGGTGAGGCCCAGGACCCGCACCTGCTCCACCATCATGCCGACGAAGCGGCTGCGCAGCTCGTCGTTGCTGAAGCGCTTGATGTTCCAGGCCATGGACTGCTTGGAGTTGGGCGAATCGTCATCCGGCGGGCCGAACATCATCAGGGCCGGGGCGTACCAGCGGTTCACGGCGTCCTGGGCCATCTGCTTCTGCGCGGGGGTGCCGTTGGAGAGTTCCAGCAGGATCTCGAAGCCCTGGCGCTGGTGGAAGGACTCTTCCTTGCAGATGCGGACCATGGCCCGGCCGTAGGGCCCGTAGGAGGCGCGGCAGAGCGGCACCTGGTTGCAAATGGCGGCGCCATCAACCAGCCAGCCGATCGCGCCCATGTCTGCCCAGGTCAGGGCCGGGTAGTTGAAGATTGAGGAGTAGCGGGCCTTGCCAGCGATGAGGTCGTCCATCATCTTGTCGCGCGGCTGGCCGAGGGTCTCGGCGGCGGAGTAAAGGTACAGCCCGTGGCCGGCCTCGTCCTGGACCTTGGCCATGAGGATGGCCTTGCGCTTCAGGCTCGGCGCGCGGGAGATCCAGTTGGCCTCCGGCTGCATGCCGATGATCTCCGAGTGCGCGTGCTGCGAGATCTGGCGCAGGAGGGTCTTGCGGTAGGCGGCAGGCATCCAGTCCTTCGGCTCGATCCGGGAGTCCTGGGCCATGACGTGGTCGAAGTACGCCTGCCCTTCCGCCTCGAGCTGCTGTGCCCGCTCCTGGTCCTCTGGGGACAGTGCCTCAGGCACTGACTGCAGATTCTGCGCTGCCATGGTTGCTCCTATGCATTCACGTGCGTCCTCGGAAATAATTACCGACCGTTCGTTCAGGATATGCGGAAGGTTTGGAGGGCGTCAAGCATGGTGCGACAACCGCTGCGGCTGCGGATGCCGATGGTAGCTTGAGATTGTGACCGAGCGCAGAGGAAAAAGCCCCCCCCTTTGGGCCTCCGTACTTATCAACATGACCGCTGGGCTCCTGGTGGTCTCACTGACACAATCGTTTCTCGTCAAGGTTTACCGTGTGCCTTCCGGCTCCATGGAACGTACCCTTCAAGGCTCACAAGCTGGCGGCGACAGGATCTTAGTAAATCGGCTGTCCCAGCTCAGCGGTCGGCCAACCCCAGGAGACGTGGTCGTGTTTGCGCGACCTGAGTCGTGGCGGGCGGAGGAAGCTGCGTCCCGCAGCGCCGGGGTGGCTGCCGCCGCCCGAGTATTTGGCGATCTGACGGGAATCGGCCCCTCCAATGAGGAGTACCTGGTGAAGCGGATTATAGCCGTCGGAGGACAGAAAATAAGCTGCTGCGGCGCTGACGGCAGACTCCTCGTTGACGGCAAGCCCATCGACGAGCCTTATGTGTTCGAAGACGTCCCGTTCGTAGCAGGTCGAGTCAATTGCGATTCCTCGCCGCGCTCCGCCCGATGCTTCCCCGAATTCACTGTTCCCGAGGATGAGTTGTTCGTGTTGGGCGACCACCGGTCGCAATCGTCCGATTCGGTCGCCGCGTGTCGGAGCCAGGCTCGGAGGGTTGACGCTGAGTGCGTCAAAACAGTTAGCACCGAGGCAGTGATTGGTACTGTCATCGGGAGGCTGTGGCCTCTAGACCGATTGGGTGGGCTCGGCTGAATACATCCAATGAGACCGCTGCGGAACAAAAAATCCCCCGGGGCCGCTGGCTCCGGGGGATAGTTCTGAGCTACCGAGAACGGCGACTGCGGGCGCGTGCGTTGGACTGAAGGTCGTCGTCATTCGCTGACGGAATGTCCAACTTGCCAAAGTCGTAGTCTGCATATGCGCTAACTTGTGTCGGTGCATTCTCCGAGGACGCATACGAGGAGTAGTAGCCGTACAAGCCTGAACCGGACGTCGGAACACAGTTCAGGATCGTTCCCAGGACATGACCCTTTGCACGTTCAAGGTTGCCGAGCGATTTGCCCAGTTCGTCTTCGGTGGTTTTCCCTGCTCGGATAACCACAATGGCTCCGTCGGATACGCGAGTGAGCACCGCGGCGTCGGTCACCGGCAACAGCGGGGGCGCATCGATCAGTACGATGGCATCCTGCGAAAGCGTAGTCAATAGGCTCTTCATCGCACGTGATCCCAGAAGTTCGCTGGGGTTCGGAGGAATCCGGCCGGAGCCTAGGACATGAAGGTTTTCCATGGGCCCCCACTGCTGCAGGACATCGCCCAGGTCTGCATTCCCGGTCAACACGTCCGTAACGCCAACACCGGGAATGAGCCCGAAAACATCGACGACCGTCGGCCGGCGCAAGTCTCCGTCGACCACAACGATGTTGTCTCCGGCGGCAGCCATGGCGACGGCCAGGTTGGCCGTGACCGTCGATTTTCCCTCAGAGGGCACTGAACTGGTGACGACGATAATTCGGGGCGGGTTGTCGACGTCGATGAATTGAAGATTGGTCCGCAGTTCGCGGAGCGCCTCAGTTATTGCGTGCGAACCCTTGCCTGCTCGGCTTGAACCCGTGATGCCATCCTCGAGGACGGTACTTTTGCCCTCCAGACGAGAGTCCACTGGAAGCGTGCCGATCACCGGCACGCCGAACCGACGCTCAATTGCGTCCGGATCACGCAGACGACGGTCCAGATGATTACGGAGGAGCGCATACGCAAGTCCCATAATCAGGCCGCCCAAGGCGCCGATCCCAAGAATGAGCTTCACGTTGGGTGACACGGGCGCCGTGGGTAGGACGGCTTGTCCCAGTGGAACGACGCGGACCACAGGAGTGACATCCTTGGTTGCATTTTCAGCCGCTGTGATGCTTTCGATCTCTTTAACCTGGTCAGCAAGCGCCCGAACCCAGGTATCAGCCACATGCTGAGCAGTGGCTGGATCAACCGCCTGGGCAGTCACTATGAGTTCGGCCGTGCCCGGATTCACTTTCGCCGTGATCGAACCAAGAAGCGCTTCCGGCGATGAGTTGATGCCCAAAGTCTGAACGACCCGTTCCGCCACCAGCCTCGACGTGGCCACGGATTGATAGTTCGCGGCCTTCGATTTGGCCAAGCTATCACTCATAAGGGACAGACTCAGGTTGTCCGAACCGCCGGCGACCACGATGCCGCTCGACTGGGACGCATACATTTTCGGCTGCAGCATAGCCCAAGCAAAAGCCGCAATTGTCAGGGCCAGGGTGAAAGCCAGAATGCCTTTCCAGTGCACACGGGCGATGCGGAGGTAATCTCCGAGCGTAAGCCCTGCCGGAATCGGCGCAGTTTCGGCCGCGTCCACACTATTCACGCCTTGGTCCCTTCCCCCGTGCGACCCCAGCGGTGCACACGAGAACCCATTTTACGCCATCGAGGTACGCATGTAGTCCTATTTCAAAACTGTGCCCTCCTCGAGGATTCCCCTGCCGATGAGTTCCGCCACAGCGGCGTCCACAACCGCCTCATAGCCGTCCGGCAGGCCGTGGTGTTCCCCAATTCGCAGAATGAGGTCTTCCTTGGAAACAGGGCACGCGGAAGCATGCCACATGACCGGCGCGATCCCGCTCAGTCGTGTGATTTCAGAGGCCATGAGCACCAGCAGGTCTCCGTCCACTTCGATGGCGTCGACCGGACTGACCCGACGCAGCCAACCGCTCGGTACGGGACCGGCGCTGCCCTGGCTCGCTGGCACCGACCATTCGGCTGGCGTAGCTGCAGGATGGCCGCTGCCGCTCCTCAGCAACGGCCACAGCGCCGCGGCCAAGTCCTTTGCTTCCGAGTATGTCACCTTCCAGACACCGCCCGCACGGTCAATGACTCGGCACAGGGACTGCAACGGCTCGTCCATGGCGGACTGTGAAGATGTGTCGGGAACAAGGGCCAAGACCGCGTCGGCCAGGCCAACCGGTTCAAGGAGAGGTTCCAGGCGCCCCCCTCCAGTGACTCGGTTGAGAAGCACGATTGCAGAGATAAACGACTGGCGGGGCGCTGGCAACAATTGCAGCTCATCCGGACCAACCTGAAGTTTCGCTCCCCCTTCCGGCTGCTTGAGCGAGAGCGGTTTTGGATACGGGAGTATCGTCCCATCCAGGCGGATAGCAACAGTTTCATCAGTTATGTAGGCAAGCTCACGCCCCAGCACCGAGGAGGCGGTGGTCTTCCCTGTGCCTGACTTCGCCACCAGCGCGACAACAGCCCCAGTTTCGGGGTCAGCCACTGCGCAGGCATGCATCATTATCATTTCACCTGCCCGTTCCAGAATGGCGGCGAGCGTAATCTCGGAAGTGATCGTTTCCGCTAGTCCTTCAAAGGTGACTGAACGGAGGTGCTTGGTGCCGCCGTCAGGCATTTTTGAATTGAAGTAGAGAGAAGCTGTGTAAGCCTCCCCGTGCGGCGGACAGTGTTGTTCCATTCCGACGCGCGACGCTGACTGAACGGCGCAGCGACTCCAGGCAGTCCGCATAGCTTCGCTTTGGGACGCACTAATTCTGGGACCCCACTGCACAGTAAATTCCGTTTCCAGGACTCGAACTGTCAGGTCAGCATTGGCCCTCATTCGGATCCGTCAAAGAATTCCGGCTCCAGAGAGGCCTGACCATCCGACGCCGGCTCGATCAGCTCTTCGAGCCGGAGCCTTCCAAAGAAGGTCTCCACATGGTTAGTCAATAGACCGTCTGGGTCGTCGAATTCCTCCCGAAGCACAGCTACGATTTCATCCTGGCTTCGGCTCCCGTCCACCAGCCTCCAAATGGATGCTGCGGTGCCGTTCAGCACTCGCGGCTCGTCTTTATCCAGGTGCAGCAGAGCGACGGTGTCCTCTGATTCTGACCTCACCTCGGCGACTAGTGACCCACGATTCCAGACTGTTTGGTTTGAGATGACTGCCCCTTGGGATACTTGTAGAGGACTGACGCTAAATCTGACGGCGCCATTTCTGTTCCAATAATGGTATTTCGACACTCAAGGCAATCATATTTCGGCACTTGACGGTCAAAGCCGCTCAAGCGGGCGCCGTACCGTTAGATTATCCGAATCCGGAGCTGCTTGCGTCCAAAGGCCGGAGTACGTGAAGTTCTGCAGAGGGCCTGTTACGGTCTGATTATTGATTGGACGGATTTGTGGGTGCAACCAGATTCAGCATATCTACGCAACGTCATAGGCTTGGTGGAAACCCCGTGAAGGGGCGCCCAGCGACGTTGGCTGACATCCCTCTTGAGCCTGGCCCCACGCAGCACTTGCACGTCGTGGGCGTCGATTTTGGTCAAACTGCCGTATTCCGGACGGCGGCGTCGGCAGGAGTGGCGAGCCTTCCGGGCCAGCCGGATGCCCAGGACAGCATCATATGTACGTTCATTGTCAGCGGTCATCCCGTGGCGACCTGCGCTGAGACCGTCCACTCGGCAAAGCCGGGAACGGCATGGGTTCACAAGCGATCCTCCAGCGTCGAGATTCGTTGGCCTGGCGAGGGGGTACTAGTGGGGGCAGTGCTGCCAGGACGAGTGCTCAACGAGTTAGGGCTCGCGATAGGTACGTCGTTGACAGACCTGAGCGAAAGATCTTCCCTCATTGGACCCACGCAACAGTTCATCTCCGGCATTGCCACCGGCGAGACACCGATTCCGTCTATTGCAGCCCACTACATGAAAAATCTTATTCACGAGATGGTGGGCGGAATGCTCTTGGAGGACAGTGGAGTGGTGCTGACCGAAGGACCCAATCGACCTTCGATTTATGACCAAGCCATGTCTACTATCGCCTCGAGAGTCAGCGACGCGGCGCTCTCTCCAGACGTCGTGGCCCGGGAGCTCAACGTTTCGTTGAGGCATCTTCAGCGCGACTTCGAGAAACGTGGGACGTCGGTAGCGAAAGAACTGCGCCAAGCTAGGGTGGACCTCGCGCTTCGGTTGTTGTTGAGCGAAGGGAATGGGGCTGCGCTCTCGTTGGAGGAGATTGCCGTTCGCTCGGGTTTTGCTTCCCTAGGTCATCTTCGGAGAACACTAAAAGCTGCCGGACATAGCGCGCCCAGCTACTTGCGGGCTGCAACTTCTTCGAACGGGAGCAAAGCATAATCCACCTACAGGCTTTCGTCCTCACAATTCGCGACAGCATACTTTAGTGAATGCGACACATCTTCTGATTCACGCCTGCAGCAGGCACTTTGGAGGCTTAAATGGCACCGTAGGCCCGTGATGGGTCTGGTGTAGATCTCGAGAGCCTATTGGGGGGCCTTGGTATGTCAAATGTGAAAAATGAGCTGGCAACAAAGCGCGGTTATAGCCGACGCTCGATTGTAAAGGGTGCAGCTTGGTCTGCTCCGGCCATCGCGGCAGCTATCGCGGCACCTGCGGCTGCAGCTTCCGCCAGAAGCGCTGTCGTGGCTTTCTCGGCGAACTCTGGGAACCTGCTCTTGACGCCGCTTCCGGGCGGAAGCGGCACGACTTCGGTCTCTGCAACCGGGCCCACGGACTTCAGCCTGCAGAACACGGCCGGTGCCGTCAGTGGTAAGGTGACTGGCAGCATTACCATCGCACCCAGCAGCCCCACCCTAGTCAATCTTGGTGGACGGCCGAAGGGTATTGGCGTTCAGTCGATCACCGGGGCAACGGTCGACGCGCGGACTGCGAGCGGTGGTTCGAATGGTGTCCTTGGGGTTGGCGCCCTAGCGGATACGACGACAACGACTATTACGTACAACGGCGGCGTTCCTGATTCGGGCATGCTCGTCTTTCCGATCACCTTTGGCTACACGGCCAGCGGATCGATCCTTTCAGTAGCGTTGCTGCAGACATACAACGTGACGTTGGTGCTCCGAGACGGCAACGGCGTGCAGATCGGCCAGATTGCCGTGGCGACTGTTTCGTCCCTCCTCACGGCCAGCGCCAGCTGACTTAGCGCCGCAGACTCACTACGAAACTGACAGGGCACCGGCGCGTTCAGGACGGTCAGTGGACCCCGAACCACAGCGTCTCCATGTATTCGCTGGAACCGCCACAGCGGACGATACTATCTTCGGCGCGAATGCGAATTTTGCTAGCGCGTCTTCATTCGTGGGCAACTATGAGGAACTGCCACACGTCGCCCTGCTAGTATCCATCACCCCGAGCCAAGCCTTTCCGGCGAGAATTTCGCTCGGGCGGGAACAGACGGCATCATCCCGCCCGAGACAATCTGCGCACAACCGCAGTGCGCTAGCGGCGGTTTCATTTATACGCCCGCGACTCTCGGCGGTGCACCGTCTCCTGGAACCATCTCCGCCATTCCAGCGTCAACAGTCTCCTACGGAAGGTAATGCCGAAGTGAGATCCATCGGGACGCCGGCATCCCACCATTGAGAATTGGGGCAGATTCGAGGGCCCGACACGTGTCTTGTTGTCCTCGCTTGCTGACTCGCACCTCACGCCGAGAGACGTCCGCCCTTCTGGTTGCCAGGCCGCGACTCCCCTGGCAACCAGAACGGCAAGCACGCGCGCGAGCGGCACGGCAGTCCGCTTCATCGGAACTGGTCATTCTTGCAGAATCGCAGATTCGAGAATACTCAGGCATGCCGTGCATCGGCACATTCCCTACCTTCCAGCACGCTTAGAATGACCAGCGCGCTGAAGGGACTGCGTTGGAAGTCCTCAGCGAGAAGCAGCGAACCCAATAGAAGACTGGCCTTGATCCAACCTTGAGCAAGTCTTGACGGCACCTTGCCGCAGTCTTGCCAATACCTTATGTCTCCTTCGGCAGAGTCAGTGGAGTCCGTCGCAGAGTGCGGACAAAACCGACGCAGACCTGCTGGGTCGGCATCGCAGAGTATGGGGTAGCAAAATGGCAGATTCTAGGGACATCACCGAACCCACCGCTGGACTGGGCCGTCGGTCCATTGTCAAGGGCGCCGCATGGTCGCTCCCGGTCATCGCCGCTGCCATCGCTGCTCCCGCCGCATCAGCATCAGCGCCCAGTGCAGTTGTGGCGTTCTCCGCAAACGCAACCGGGCTCCCCTGGACGCAGCTTAACGGCGGCGGCAAGGCGGTTGCAGGCGCAGGACCCGTAAACTTCGCGATTCAAAACGGTGCAGGAGCCATCACCGGTCCCGTCTCCGGAACAATTACCATTTCACCCAACAATCCTTCCGCCCCCATTGCTAAGGGTCTGGGGGTCAAAGCGATTACGAATGGTCTAAACATCGTTCACACGGCATCAGCTAATGCCGGTATGGCCAATACGATTGTTACCACCTTCTCGCTAACTGCGGGCATCGGCAGTTCCTCCTACTTGGCGGTCCCCATTACCTTCGGCATAGAAATCGCGGGGGGCTTGAAGTCCTACACCGATCCTCATACATACACGGCCGCTTTGGTCCTTAGGGATGCCACCAACACCCAGATCGGGCAGACTGCGCTCGGCACTCTCTCCACAAACTTCAGCTAAGTATTAGCGGTAAGCATTACCGAGGTCTACTCCGGCCAGGTGAACCGATTCCTCAGAACAGCCCGCGATTGGCGAACTTCGAATCCTGTTTCTTTAATTTTTGACAGGTCAAGGCCGCTCTTCAGCGGCCTCGACGCTGCTGCTTTGTCTTTGAAGTATTCGGCGGTTCCAACTCCAGTCACGTCGTCACGCGAGGCCCCGCATAATTCATAAACGTCAGCCGCGACGTCCGCCCATGACTGCAAATCGCCGTCACTGCTGAGGTTGTAGGTGCCAAATTCGGCCTGAGAATCGAGCAGATGCCGGATGCCCGCCGCGATGTCCTCAGTGAAGCTCAGCCTCCCGATCTGGTCATTGACCACTGAAGGCTTGATCCCACGCTGGGCCAATGACGCCATGGTGCGGACAAAGTTACTGCCTTCACCGATGACCCAGCTGGTCCGCACGATGTAGTGCTTGGGAACGACACTGACGACTGCGTCTCCAGCCGCCTTGGTCTGTCCGTAGACACCGAGAGGAGTGAACGGTTCGCTTTCGTCGTGCGCGTCGCGGGTGCCGTCAAATACGTAGTCGGAAGAGACATGCACCAGAGTGAGACCATGCTCAACCGCGGTGCGGGCTAGACGCGCTACCGCTCCGACGTTGACTTCCCACGCGGCAGCCCGGCCCTCAGCGGTCTCAGCTGCATCTACAGCCGTATAGGCCGCTGCGTTAATAACGGTGCTGTAGTTTTTCCAGTTTCGGCTGCTGAACGCTACCTCGCTAGACAAGTCAAACTCCGCCCGACCTGCAAATTCGACCGACTCGTCGCCGTCGTAGGCTACACGCAGGGCCTTACCAAGCTGGCCGTTCGCACCCAGCACGAGGGTCTTTTTGGCCGCCATCGGTACCACTTCGCCGAGCCGGGGGTGAGCTTTGTCTTTGTCCGACAGCTCTGCCTGATCCAAGGGAATCGGCCACCTGATCCCGGCGGTTTCGTCGGCGAGGTTAAGGAATGTGTACTGACGCTGCGCGTCGGCCGACCAGTGGTCGTTGACAAGGTAGGTGTAAGCCGTGTCGTCTTCAAGGGTCTGGAACGCATTGCCCACTCCCCGCGGAATGAAGATGGCCTGGCTGGCGTCCAGTTCGGCAGTAAACACTGCGCCAAAAGTGGGGCCTTCGCGCAGGTCCACCCAGGCGCCGAAGATCCTGCCTGTGGCAACGGAAATGAATTTGTCCCACGGTTCGGCGTGAATCCCGCGGGTGGTTCCGGCCGTTTCGTTGAAGGAGATATTGTTCTGCACCGGCCGGAAGTCCGGCAGCCCCAGAGCGACCATTTTTTCGCGCTGCCAGTTCTCTTTGAACCAGCCGCGGTTGTCGCCGTGCACAGCGAGGTCATAGAGCACCACTCCTGGGATCGGCGTTTCGCGGGCAATCAGCTGCTTCGAAAATTCAATTGTCATGCGCTACTGGCCCTGTTCCTTGTACTTCGCTTCCGTGGCGGCCTTCTGGGGGCGCCACCAGTCCTGGTTGTTCCGGTACCAGACAATTGTGTCTTCGATCCCGGAATCGAAATCGGAGAACTCCGCCTGCCAGCCCAACTCGTCGCGGAGCTTCGAGGAATCGATGGCATAGCGCAGATCATGACCAGCGCGGTCCACAACGTGGTCGTAGGCATCCGGCGCCTCCCCCATGTGCTTCAGGATTAGCTCTACAACGGCTTTGTTGTTCTTCTCACCATCGGCACCGATCAGGTAGGTTTCGCCGATCCGGCCCCTGGCGATGATCGCCAGGACGGCGGAAGAGTGATCGTTGGCGTGGATCCAATCCCTGACGTTTTCGCCCTTGCCGTAAAGCTTCGGACGGATGCCATCGATGACGTTGGTGATCTGCCGCGGGATGAACTTTTCCACGTGCTGGAATGGACCGTAGTTGTTCGAGCAGTTGCTGATTGTCGCCTGCAGGCCGAAGGACCGCACCCAGGCGCGCACCAGCAGGTCCGAGCCCGCCTTGGTGGATGAGTACGGGCTGGACGGGTTGTACGGCGTCTCTTCCGTGAAGCGTTGCGGATCATCCAGTTCTAGGTCACCGTAGACCTCGTCGGTAGAGATGTGATGGAACCGCCTGTTGTGCTTCCGGGCGGCCTCGATGAGCGTGTAGGTGCCGATGATGTTCGTGTCCAGGAACGGGCGAGGGTCATGCAGTGAGTTGTCGTTATGTGACTCGGCGGCGTAATGAACCACCACGTCGCAGTCGGCAACCAGGCCGTCCACGAGAGCTGCATCGGCGATGTCCCCCTCGACAAGCCGGAATCGCTCCGACGGCAGCCCGGCCAAGGAAGCCCGATTTCCCGCGTAAGTAAGCTTATCCAGGACAGTGACGTGGTTATCAGTGTGGCCCAGAACATAATGGACGAAGTTGGAACCAATGAAGCCTGCACCACCGGTCACGAGGAGTTTCTGCATGATTTCCATAGTTCCATAACGCCACTGATTTGGTTGAACTTCGGATTGCCCGGAAACTTGCATATATGCGCGGAATTATCCTCGCCGGGGGGACCGGTTCAAGACTTCATCCGATTACATTGGGGATCAGCAAACAGCTGGTTCCGGTGTACGACAAGCCAATGATCTACTACCCCCTGTCCACGCTGATGCTCGCAGGCATACAGGACATCCTGATCATCACGACGCCCCACGACGCCGACCAGTTCCAGCGGCTTCTCGGTGATGGCAGTCAGTTCGGCGTCAACATCACATACACCCAGCAGCCCTCCCCTGACGGGTTGGCCCAGGCCTTTGTCCTCGGTGCGGAGCACATTGGCGACGGACCGGTTGCGCTGGTGCTCGGGGACAACATTTTTTATGGCCAAGGCATGGGCAGCCAACTCCGCCGGTTCGCCAACATCGATGGCGGAGCGATTTTCGGTTACCGGGTAGCAGACCCTACTGCCTACGGAGTGGTGGAGTTCGACGCCTCTGGCAGGGCCGTATCACTCGAGGAAAAGCCAGAACACCCCAAGAGTCATTACGCGGTACCGGGACTCTATTTCTATGACAACGACGTTGTGGAAATCGCCCGGAACCTCAAGCCGTCACCCCGCGGCGAGCTCGAAATTACGGATGTGAACCGCAAATACCTCGACCGCGGCAAACTGCAGGTGGAGATCCTCCCCCGCGGTACCGCTTGGCTGGACACCGGAACATTCGACTCCCTCAACGAGGCGTCCGAATTCGTCCGGACGGTCCAGAAGCGACAAGGCCTCTCCATTGGCTGCCCCGAGGAGATCGCCTGGCGACTCGGCTTCCTCAGCGACGATGATCTGCAGGAGCGGGCCGCGCCCTTGGCCAAGAGCGGCTACGGCCGTTACCTGCTGGATCTTCTCGCGGAGGATGCAGCTGAGAATCCAGAGCGCCTGGAACTGTCCCTCAGCTAACCGGATGCCGGTTCTGCGCGACACCCACTTGGGACGAGGGCCAGCCCTAACTGTCTAGACTGTGACCGTGCCCGCGAACCCGCAGGACTCAAGCCCTGGGCCAACCCCCGGTCCGGGCCCGGCCCGTCGAAGCAGGATCGCCGAGAGACTCCTCCCCGGTGGGACCGAGCCCTACCCGCGCTTCACACTGGCCAACGAGCGGACGTTCCTGGCCTGGATCCGCACCTCGCTGGTTCTCCTGGCCGGCGGCATCGCCGTGGAAGCCTGCACCTCGGACGTCTTCCTCGAACTGGTCCGCCGGGGACTCTCGGTCCTGCTGCTCCTGCTCGGCATGATCCTCAGCGCCGGAGCTGCGGTACTCTGGCTCCGCGTCGAAGGCAGCCTGCGCACCAACCGGCCGTTGCCGCTCATCGCCCCGCTGCTCGCCGCCGGCTGCGCCGTCGCAGCGGCCGTGGTGATCGCCGTCGTCGTCCTGGCCTGAAAACATGACCCCAACCCGCCGGACGGTCCACCGCACGGTGTTCCGGGCCACGGTGATCCGGGCCCGCAGCCCGAGCGAGCGCGCCGGCACCACAGCTTTTTCCCAAGGTCCGAAACCCACAGTTGTTGCCAGGGGCAACCGTTGCAAAAATGCTCACCCCACGAGGCGAAGGAGTACCTCGTGGTCATGTTCGGTCTCGGAATCACACATAAGGGTGACGACCGGGGCGGTCTAGTTGGCTTGCGCCCCACGCCAAGGAGGCCAGAGCATGTCTGAGGAATCTGCAAACACGAGGGCGCTGCCGCGCCGTGCGCTGCTGCGCCTGGGGGCGGCAGGAGGAGCCGCCGCCGCGCTCGCGGCCGCACAGACCTGGGCCGCTCCGCTATTGGCCCAGCGAGGACTGCTCTCCCCCGACGGCGCCTTCGCCGCCACATCCACAGCACTTAGTGACGGGTTGTTCTACATTGAAAAGTTCCCCACGAGCCCGCTGATCATCTCACCGTTCAACGACCCCCTGCCCATCCTGAAGGCACTGGCCCCGGTGCCGAAATCGGTGTACAGCGCCTGGCCGAACCCGCCTGGGCCGGGACCGGGCCAGCAGAACTCGCTGCGCAACGCGCGGCACCAGGTCTGGCCGAGCCAGGTCGGTTATCCGGACCCGATCGTCTACAAGATCGACCTGCTGCTCCGGACCCACGCGTTCACCACGTCCCAGGTGCTTCCGATCGATGTGCACGGCCGGCCGGCGATCTCTTTTGACGCGAAGCGCAAGACGTACCCCGCCGGCACGAAACGGACCTTGCCTCCCAGCGCGATCTACGGCTTCAACGGCGGCTTTCCGGGGGCGAGGATCAACGCGGAGTACGGCAAGCCTGTCCTGGTCCGGTTCGAGAACCACCTCGATGAGAACCCGCTGAACCTGGACCGCCAGGACTTCGGCGCCCCGGACCTGTCCTTCCTGACCCACCTGCACAACGGCCACACCGCGCCCGAAAGTGACGGCAACCCGCACTACTCGATGATCGCCGGGCCCAGGCACCGGGGCTACAGGCCGGGTATGTTCGTGGACAACCTGTACCTGAACCTGCCCTCAGGCGGGGACGACCGCGAGAAGCAAAGCTTCTACTGGTTCCACGACCACGCGATGGACCACACCGGCGCGAACGTGTACAAGGGCATGGTGGGCGTGTACCCGCTCTATGACCCAAAGAACGGCATTGACATCGGCGACGAGCGGCAGGGACTGCGGCTGCCAGGGGTCCGCACCAACAACCCGGACGGATCTTTCGACGTCAAATACGACATTCCGCTGGCGTTCTTCGACTGCCGTCTCGACGACGGCGTAACCACGCATCAGGACTTCCACGACGGGCTGGGCGAGTACCCGGCCGCCAGGAACCCGGCAACCCATCCCGAATGGTGGGGCAAGACGTTCTACAAGCACTTCCCCAACCACGGGTTCGTCGGCGACCTCTTCACCGTCAACGGGACGGCCTTTCCGGTGCTTGAAGTGAAGCGGCGCAAATACCGCTTCCGGTTCCTGGATTGCTCCGTGGCCCGCATCTACGAGTTCAAGCTGATGAGCTCCACCAAGGGACCCAGGTCATCGGCGTCGCTCGGGTACAACGGGGACGAACTCCAGGGCCAGTACCGGATCGAGGACGGACAGCAGTGCATGCAGTTCACGCAGATCACTGCCGACGGCGGCCTCCTGCCGTTCCCGCTCACACGGGACTCGTTTGAACTGTGGCCCGCGAAGCGCCGCGAGGTGATCGTTGATTTCACCAAGTACCAGGACGGCACACCCACCACCAAGGGCGACGTCATGTACCTCACCAACGTCATGAAGATGCCCGACGGCCGGATGTGGTCCAAGTCCTCCCGATTCTCGCCCGACCCTAATTACAAGGTGCCGGTGCTGAAGATCGTGATCGGCGACACCGCGCCGGACGACAGCCAAATCCCCGCCGCCACCTTCCCCCTCCGTCCACTTCCGCCGCTGCCCAGCAACTGGCAGAGCCTGCTGGACAACCGCCTGATCTTCGAGGTGGAGCGCGGCAGCGCCGGCGGGGAGACCGAGTGGCTCGTCAACGGCAAACCCTTCGACCCGAACCATGCACTGGCAAGCCTGAAAAACCCTGCAGGCCGCACGCCCCTGGCCCAGCAAAAAAAGGGAAGCTTCAACCTCTGGGAGCTGCGCAACGGTGGCGGCGGCTGGGTGCACCCGATGCACCTGCATCAGGAAGAACACCGGGTGGTCATGCGCAACGGCAAGGACGTGACCCGCACACCCGCCCCCGGGCACCCCGATGACGTCGCGAAAGACGATACGGTAGCGCTCGACCCTGGCGAGTCAGTCATCGTCTACCGGGGATTCCGGGACTTCACCGGACCCTACGTGGGGCACTGCCACAACCTGGCACACGAGGACCACTCCATGATGTTCGCCTGGGAAATCACACCCTGAGCGGCGCCGTGGCGACCAATTCAACGGCCGGCCGATTCGACTGTCTAGACTGTGACCGTGCCCGCGAACCCGCTCGACCCAAGCCCCGGACCAACCTCCGGTCCAGACCCGGCCCGCAGAAGCAGGATCGCCCAACGGCTCCTCCCCGGCGGGACCGAGCCCGACCCGCGCTTCACCTTGGCCAATGAACGGACGTTCCTGGCCTGGATCCGCACTTCGCTCGCACTCCTGGCCGGCGGCATCGCCGTGGAAGCCTTCACCTCGGACGTCTTCCTGGAACCGGTCCGCCGGGGACTTTCCGTCCTGCTGCTCCTGCTCGGCATGATCCTCAGCGCCGGAGCCGCCGTACGCTGGCTCCGGGTCGAAGGCAGCCTGCGCACCAACCGGCCGTTGCCTCTGCCGCTCATTGCCCCGCTGCTCGCCGCCGGCTGCGCCGTCGCAGCGGCGGTGGTGATCGCCGTCGTCGTCCTGGCCTGAAAACATGACCCGAAACCCGCCGGACGGTCCACTGCACGGTGATCCGGGCCACGGTGTTCCGGGCCACGGCGATCCGGGGCTGCAGCCCGAGCGGACGGTGCTGGCGTGGGGCCGGACGATGCTGACGTTGGTGACCGCCAGCGCCCTCTTCCTCCGCTGGATCCCTGAACACGGGCCGCTGGTCCTGCCGCTTTTTGCCGTTTCGGCAGCAGCCGCAGCGGCCATCTACTTCACCCAGCGGGTGCGCTACCGCCGCGGCGTCCAAGGCATCACGGCGGGGCACCTGGCACCGGACATCGCCGCGGTTCTGTGGACGGCCAGTTCATGCGTGGTGCTTGGCGGCCTTGGCCTCTGGGTGGTGCTGGCGTGACAGCACGCAGTACCTGTTTAGCCGACGGCGTTGGCTCGGGCGGATTCGACGACGTTTTCGGTCGCGGCCCAGGATGCGAGGAGCCGGAGGGATTCGTCGGAGGGGCTGCCGGGGACGGCGGGATACACCGTAAGGGTGTGTCCCGGGTCGTCTTCGAGTTCCATGGCCTGATAGTTCAGTTCGAGGAGCCCAACCACCGGGTGCTGGAAGGATTTCGTACCTGAGTAGTGGCGGCGGACGTTGTGCGCTGCCCACCGCGTGCGGAATTCATCGCTGCGCATCGAAAGTTCGCCGACGAGTGCGGCGATTCCCTTGTCGTGCGGGTTGCGGCCGGCGTCGCGGCGCAGGATCGCGACGTTGACGTTGGCTGCCCGGTCCCAGTCGGGGTAGAAGTCGTGGGCGCCCGGGTCGAGGAAGATGAACCTTGAGTGGTTCGCGGGGCGGGCAGTTCCGCGGTACATCTCGGAGTAGAGGGCGTAGCCGAGGAGATTGGCCGCGACGATGTCCATCCGGTTGTTCCCGATGAAGGCGGGCGCTCCGGTGATCGCGTCGAGAAGGTTTTGCATCACGGGGCGCACGCTTGACGGCGCCGCGGTGGTGGGACGCTTCCGGGTTGAGCTGTTTGCTGCGCGTGCGAGGTCGTAGAGGTGGTCGTGTTCGGCGCGGTCGAGTTCCAGTGCCCGCGCGATGGAGTCGAGGACGCTGTCCGATACGCCGGTGAGGTTTCCGCGTTCGAGGCGGGTGTAGTAGTCGACGCTGACGCCGGCGAGGCGGGCGACTTCTTCCCGCCGGAGACCTGTCACGCGGCGCCGCCCTCCGATCGGTTCGATGCCTGCCTGCTCGGGGGTGATGCGTCCGCGCCGGGAGGCCAGAAACTCTCGTGTCTCGGCTCGGTTATCCATACCGCAACGTTACGACGTAACCGGGAACGGTTGGGAGGGTCTGCCATAACCCGTTTCAGCAGGGCCCTCGCTACACGCGCCCGTTGCGGGTTTGATGGAAATCAGCCCCTCAGCATTCAACGAATTGGAGCACCAGCCATGCGCGCAACCATCCTGCACGCCCCCGGAGACGTCCGCGTCGAGGACCGGGAAAACCCCGCCATCCAAAAGCCGACCGACGCGATCATCAAGCTGGTCGCGGCATGCGTGTGCGGGTCGGACCTCTGGCCCTACCGTGGCGCCGACAGCATCAATGAACCTGCGGCCATGGGACACGAGTATGTAGGCATCGTCGAGGAGGTCGGCGCCGACGTGAAGAATGTCCGGGTCGGCCAGTTCGTCGTCGGGTCCTTCTTCGCCTCGGACAACACCTGCGAGATTTGCATGTCCGGCTATCAGTCAGGATGTGTTCACCGCGAAGGTGTCGGCGGCGCCCAGGCGGAGTACATGCGGGTTCCACTCGCCGACGGCACCCTGGTGGCCACCCCGGTAATGCCCGACGCCGACAAGGTCCCCTCGTTGCTGGCCGCCTCAGACGTCCTGGGGACCGGATGGTTCGGTGCCAAAGCTGCCGAGGCAGGACCGGGCAAGACGGTCGCCGTCGTCGGCGACGGCGCGGTGGGACTTCTCGCGATCCTCGCGGCGAAGCAGATGGGCGCCGAACGGATCATCGCCATGTCCCGCCACGCCGACCGGCAGGCTCTCGCCCGCGAGTTCGGCGCGACCGACATCGTCGAGGAACGCGGCGACGAGGGGGTGGCAAAAATCAAGGAGCTCACCAATGGCTTGGGCGCGCACTCGGTCATCGAGGCCGTCGGCACCCAGGAATCGATGATGCAGGCCATCCGCGCGACTCGCCGCGGCGGCCACGTTGGCTACGTCGGCGTCGCGCACGACGTTGAACTCCCGGGCCTGGAGATGTTCTTCTCCCACGTCCACCTGCACGGCGGACCCGCGCCTGTCCGGGACTATCTGCCCGAATTGATCGACCTCATCCTCCGCGGGGAGATCAACCCGGGGAAGGTCTTTGACCTGGAACTGCCCCTCGATGAGGCAGCCGAAGGCTATAAGGCCATGGACGAACGCCGAGCCATCAAGGTACTCCTGCGGCCATGAGCACGTCGTCGACCACAACACGATCGCGGCCGTCAGGAGCCGTCCCGGCGGCACTCGTCGCCACGGTCATCTTCCTCACCGCCGTCGCGCCCCTGGCCACCGATATGTACGTCCCGGCGTTCCCGCGCGTGTCGCAGGAATTTGGCACGACGGCGTCCGCGGTGCAGTTGACCCTGACGACGTTCTTCGCCGGGATGGGGCTGGGGCAACTCGTCGGCGGCCCGTTCAGCGACCAGCGCGGCCGGCGCATGCCCCTGGTCGCGGGCACGATTGTGATGGCAGTCGCGTCGGTCGCCTGCGCCCTGGCCCCGGACGTCGGCATCCTGATGGTCGCCCGGTTGTTGCAGGGTTTCGGGGGTGGGTGGGCGATGGTGATCGGCCGTGCCGTCATCGTCGACCTCGCCCACGGTTCGCAGCTGGTCCGGGTGCTCAACCTCGTCATGGGTATTGGCGGCGTGGCCCCGATCATCAGCCCCCTGCTCGGGGCGGTCATCCTGCAGCTGACCGGCTGGCGGATGACGTTCTGGGTACTCGCCGCTCTGGGCATCCTCATGACGCTGTGCGCCCTGTTCGTGGTTCCCGAGTCGCTGCCGCCTGCGAAACGGCAAGCGGGCGGGCTGCGTGAATTCGGGCACGCCGCACGCACCGTGCTGTCAAACCGCCGGTTCGTTGGGTACGTCGTGGTGGCGTCCTCTGCGTTCATCGCACTCTTCGCTTACGTCGCCACGTCCGCGTTCATCCTGCAAAACATGAACGGTCTGTCACCGGTGGCGTACTCAATCGTCTTCGCCGCCAACGCAGGCGGCATGACCATCGCCGCCCTCGTCTCGGCGCGACTGGCCGGCCGCGTGCCCACCCGCCGGGTCATCCTCACCGGACAGGTCATCGCCCTGGCCGCCGGTGTTGCCATGCTGGCCGGTGCCCTGTGGTGGGCCACTCCCCTCTTGGTGGCCATGGGCGGCTTCTTCGCCCTCATGGTCGCGCAGGGTCTCATCAACACCAACGGGGGCGCCCTCGCTTCCGCGGAAGTACCCGGGCACCCGGGTACCAGTTCAGCGGTTCTCGGCCTCGTGCAATGGACCACTGCCGGCATCGTCGCACCGATCGCCGGCCTCGGCGGTTCCAGCACCGCCGTCCCCATGGCGGTGCTCATGATCGCCGGTGCACTGCTCTCCCTGTTCGGACTCCTCATCCTGGCCCGTCCGAGCGACTCACGACCGGGGACATCTCCCCGGCACCCACAATCTGAAGGAGCCACCCTCTCATGACGACCATCGCAGTCATCGGCGCCGGCACTGGCCTGGGCCTCGCAGCCGCCCGTCGCTTCGGACGCGAAGGCCACGCCGTCGCCCTCATCGCCCGGAACCGCACCAGCCTGGACGAGCTCACCGCGGCGCTGCGCAAGGAGGGAATCACTGCCCAAGGTTTCACCGCGGACGTCCGGGACACTGTGTCCCTGGAGACTGCCCTCGAACAAGCGGCCAAGAACCTCGGGCCGATCGAAGTGCTGCAGTACAGCCCCGTCCCCGCGAGGGAATTCATGCGCCCGGTCCTCGAGACCACAGCTGCAGACCTCGCAGGCCCGGTCGAATTCTCCATCTACGGCCCCGTGACCGCCGCGAATCAGGTCATTCCCGGCATGCGAACACTCGGCCGTGGCACGATCCTCTTCGTCAACGGCTCCAGCGCGGTCAGGCCCAACGGGAGTGTCACCGGCACCTCCATCGCCTTCGCCGGCGAGAGCGCCTACGCACAGATGCTTCACGACGCACTCGCCCCGGAGGGAATCCACGTCGGCCAGCTGATCATCCCGCTCGGCATCGGCTGCGGCGACCCCTCACACGAACCCGCAGCCCTCGCCGATGCCCTCTGGCACACCCACACCGACCGCACGGACTTCCGCACCTTCGTAACACCCCTCGACTGAGAACGCGTGGCTCTTGGCGTCCTTGGCCTGTGGGTAGTGCTAGCGTGACAGCACGCAGTACCCGTCCTGACATGCGGTAACCGTCCTGCAAGGAGCAACCTGTGTTCATGATTGCCGGCCTTCCGGCCCACATTCTTCTTGTCCACGCCGTGGTGGTCTTCGGGCCGCTCGCCGGGCTCGGCGCCGTGGTCTACGGCCTTGCCGCCCGGACCCGCAACTATCTGGCGTGGCCGCTCGGAGTCCTGACCCTGATGCTCGCTCCCCTGGCCCTGATCACCGCCCAGGCCGGGGAACAGCTGCAGGCAATCCGGGGCGCCACCGACGCCATCCAAGCGCACGCCCGGCAGGGTGACATCTTCAAATACACCTCGGTGGTTTTCCTTGTGGTGGTGGCGCTGATGCTCGCAGCCACGTACGCGCCGCTGGCCCGGCGGGTGCCCGCGCTGGCAGGCCTTCAGGAGTCCCGTCCCGTCCGGATTGCCCTGCTTGCAGTGGGCGTGCTGGCCGGGCTGTTCCTCATCTACCAGAGCATTATCACCGGGCACTCCGGCTCGTCCTCGGTTTGGGGCGGGTAAGGCTCCTCATTGGCGTGGCCGACTGCCTGCCAGCGGTGGGCTGGCGGGGTGGGGGCTGTGAAACTACGCTCGGTGCAGGGGCCTTATGAAGGGAACGAACATGAGAACAATGAGTCATATCCCTCTACGCGTGACCACCGGGGCGTTCATCCTGAATGCCGGCTACGGCAAGCGGAACCTGGATAAGGACAGCGCAGCCGGGCTCCAGGCCATGGCGGCCAGGGTCATTCCGCCGGTCAGCCGGATCAAGCCCGAAACGTTCGGCAAGCTGCTCAGCTATTCGGAAATGACGCTGGGCGCGGCACTGCTGGCACCTTTCCTTCCCAGCCGCCTGGTGGGAGTGGGTCTCGGGATCTTCTCCGGGTCCATGCTGGCCATGTATCGGAAGACCCCCGGCATGACCGAGCCGGACGGCATCCGCCCCACCCAGAAGGGAACACCGCTGGCAAAGGATGTCTGGATGTTCGGCATCGCCGTGGCCCTCATGCTGGACCGTAAGCGCAGGCCCGGAAGAACACCGCAGCGAACCGGGTGAAGCGGCTCAGTCGTCGCTGCCGTGGCCGCCGCTGCCTCCGCCGCGGAGACCGCCCTTGTCGTCACCTGGCGGGATGACGATCTGGCCACCGCCCGACGGCGGTTGGGTGGCGATGGTTCCGCCACTGCCCGCACCCGGTTGCGCCGTGACGGGACCGCCCTGGTTGCTCCCCGGAGCAGGAGCGGGGGAAGGCTTCTTGGACGGCGCCGTTTTGCTGTCGTCCACCTTCTTGCCGCTGCCCGGTTTGCTCGTCGCCTGCGGTGTTGCCTTGGGGCTGGCCACCGTGCTGGTCGGCGCCCGGCCCGGAGCGGGGCTCGCCGTGACCGAAGTGTCCGGCAGCAGGACGTTGCCGGCGTTGCCGAGGGTCGACGTCTGCGAGCTGTTGAGCGTGTAGGTGTTCGCGGCCAGGGCGGCGGAGCCAGTGACGAGGATGCCGGTAATTGAAAGTGCGAGTGCTGCCCTGCTCTTCATGATCCAACTGTAGGACGGCTTTGGAAAAGATAGGTGCAGGGGAAATCCAAGACTTGTCCAAGACTGGTTCCGCTTCGATGCTGCGCAGGACTTTGGCGAACCAAAAGGCGGTCCTCCTTTATTGGGAGGGCCACCCTTTGCGTTCCAGGAAGTTGCTGGATGAGTCGGGTCAGGGTTCAGTCGTCGCTGCCGTGGCCGCCATGGCCGCCGCTGTCATCTCCGGGTTCTGTCGCCTTGCTGGCTCCGCCCTTGTCATCGCCAGCCTGGGCCGCCCGGGACGTCTGGGCTGACCGCAGTCCGCCGTTGTCATCACCCGGCTCCGGCGTTGTCCTCAGTCCGCCCTTGTCATCGCCCGGTTCTGCCGTGACGGCGGAGCCGCTGCCGGTGGATGTTTGAGCGGTGGCCAGCCCACCGTTATCGTCTCCGGGTTCAGGCGTGGTCCGGGTCCCGCCGTTGTCATCGCCTGCTTCGGCGGGACGGGCGGCTTTCTTGGCTGCTGATGCTTTCTTGTCGTCGGCTTTCTTGTCGTCGCTGGCCTTGGTTGCCGCCTTTGGCGCTGCCTTGGCCACGACTTTGGCTGTGGCAGGAGTGGCGGTTCTGGTGGCCGAATCGTCCGTGATGAGGACGTTCTTGGCGTCGTCGCTGGTACCCGTGTGGGAGCTGTTGAGCGTCTGGGCGTTGGCGGCGAGAGCGGCGGATCCGGAGAGGAGGATGCCGGTGAGGGTCAGTGCGAGGGCTGCTTTTGTTTTCATGTTTCAACAGTAGGAATCCGATGGAAAGGATAGGTGCAGGACAAATCCAAGAGTTAGCCAAGATTGATGCCGCACTCGTCCCGCCCGCCTGTTCGGTCGGTCCCCTGGCGGTGAATGGGCACCACCGGACCGGGCACCATTGACAACCCGCATGGCGGGGTCTATTGCTTGGCATGTCCAACACAAACCAGACTATTCAAGGAGCAGAAATGGACGCCGCGCCTTACGGAATCGTGCACTTCTTTGCAGGAGGCACCAAGGACCAGTACGAGGCCTCGATTGCCGCTGTCCACCCAGGCGAAGGGCGCCTGCCCGACGGTCAGATCTATCATGCTGCAGGCCGTTCTGCGGGTGGTTGGACGATCATGGCCGTCCATGAGTCGAAGGAGAGTTGGGAGAAATTCCGCGACGGCATCCTCCTTCCCCGGATGCAGCAGGGCATCGAGGGCGGATTCACGTCGCCGCCGGAAGAGACCGTCGTCGATCTCTACAAGGTCCTGCCCTAGCGATTCGGGGGACGCTGCCGAGGGTGCCGGAGGGCGGCCGCCCAAGCGCTTGTGTTGATACGGAAAGGAGAAGGCGATGTCCGCCATAGTGAACTACTTCGAGATCGGCTCGGGCGACCCGGATGCCGCACGGAGCTTTTACGGCTCACTGTTCGACTGGACCTTCGGTGAGCTCTCGCCGGCCGGATACCGGACGGTCGACGGCGACAAGGGCGGTCTGTGGGACACCACCTCGCTGGGCGGAAACGCTTGGGCGATCTTCTACGTGCAGGTGGACGATGTGAAAGCCGCGATCGCCCAAGCCGAGTCGCTCGGTGCGAGCGTCGCCGTCCCGTTCGTTGACAACGGCGCCATCGAGTTCGCGCACCTCCTTGACCCGCAGGGCAACCGCTTTGGCGTGTGGCGGCCCAAACAGCCGGGCTAAGCCGACGGCGGCGCCGGCCCCGCGGTCAAATCTCGGGACCGGCGTCCGCAACCCCTCGCCGTCGTCCTCTAGCAGAACCGGTGCGCAAAGCCCGCCCCCCACGGTTACCGGCGGGTAGAATTGATGTTATGCCGGTCACACTCAATGTTGCCTGGGATGGACGTTTGGAGCCCTATAAGGGCAGGGACACGACGCGCTACGTGGCTACCGCGGCCGCCGTCGCTACGAGGTGTGCCGAGTGCCGACGGCCGCTGCGGGCCGGTGAGCCTCTCTCGCTGATAGTGGATATCACCGAAAGCAAGGCCCCAGACGGGACCGAATACCGGACATTCAGCGACTGGGTCTGCCACCGTCACTGCGGAGAACCGGCAGTGACTGTCCATGAGTCCCCCTACAGGCCGGAAGGGCTGGCGCCTCTGGCAGCTCGGGTGATGCTCACGCACGGGACGGATTCGGGAGCTTCACGAATCGTTCCGGTGCTGGCATACACCGTGGTCCCCGTGGTGAGCTTCCGGGAAAACGGCGGCGAGCTGACCTCCGCGTTGGTCGCGATTCTGCTTTCCCACGGCTTCCAGCTGGCGATGAGCGGTGACTACTCAGACATTCTGGACCAGGCCCGCCAAACCGGGCAGGCCTGCAGCTTCAGTGTGTCGCGCGGGGGGCTGATCGCCCTGGATGTCGGCGGTGAAACAATGTACCGCGAGCAGCTTGACCCAGAGAGCCCGGATGATGCCGGGTGGCTTCAGGCGGCAGGGAACGGCAGCGTCCTGGTCATCGGCGGGGACAACCTTCTCATCAGCGATTCCTCTGTGGACATCGTCGCAGCAGCGCGGTTGGGCACGTTGGTGATTGGGAACGTAAGCGTCCGGTCTGCGAGCTGACACGGGGGCGCGCCGGTACCCGCGGTGCGGGGTCCCGGCGTGCCCGGCGCGGTTACGGCCGCCGGGCCGGTGGGTATTGGGACCGGCGACGGGCTGGGTGTCCATCCGGCATTGGGGGAATCCAGTGGACCGACCGCCGCCGGCCTGTGTCTCAGCGTACGCCCCTGCGAGGCGGCGGGTGCTGCCGCCCGGCGTCGTTCCTATGACCGGCCTCCCTTCCTATGACCGGCCCTCCCGCGCCTGCCAGTCATTGAGGTGGGCCAGCAACGCCCGTTCGGGGCGGCCAGGGTTATCGTCCAGATGCTGTTGCAGACCCTGCCGCACTTGCAGGTCGGTATCCGGGTCGTCGATGACGTCACAGATGATGCCCAGAACCTGCCGCCGCAGCACTGGGGCTGGCCAAGCGGGAGGACGACGCCCGCTGGGTACCGGCGGAGTGAGCGGCCCCGATTCTTTTCGGTAGTCCTCGGCCGCCGGATACGGCTCCACGGCAGTCACCGGATGCCTCGACCCGGTGCCGAATGCCTCTGAGGGCCCGTGCAGATCCCCGGCGACGTTGCCGGCATTTCCCGCTTCACCATAGTGACCACGCTCCTTGTCTCATGCCAGCATCCTGCCCCGGCACCATGGTGAACACCCGGTGCCTGCAGGGGTTGTCACGCGCGGAGAGGCCCCCGATAGGGGGCCTTGTTCCTGTAACCGACCGTGGAGGGGGTGGCATATGGGGAGGGGGTCTGAGATTTCATAGGGTCCCGCAGGCTTTCCTGAAGGTCGGGCCGCCACGATCTGGGTATCTGGTCGTTAGGTGTCCTCCAACCGATCAGTCCGCCGGACCCGGCAATGCACTCCCCCCTCGTCAATGCCGGGTCCGGCGACCCCCTGCACCGGGCAGGAAGGTCCCTTTGCCACCGTCGTCCTGCGCCCTGAGGTTTTCAGGTGTCATCGCTGGTCAGGGCGTGCCGTCGGGTTCCTGGCTGTGTTCGGCGTCTTGACCTTCGCTGAGTGCCTGGTTGGCGATCAGGTCCACGCGGTCGGCTGCGGTGAGACCGTCGTCGTTCTGGTTGGCGGCTACGTCCCGGCTATCGACGGCCCCGGCGGCTTCCTGTCCGGCGTCGTGTTGTCCGGCGTCGTCGTCGTGGTGCGGATCATCCTTGTGGCGGGCTTCCTGGAGATGGTGTTCCAGCTTCTCTTCTGCGTCACGGCGGCGTTGGCCCACGGTACGCATTTGCTGCGTTGTCGGCGCGGCGTGGGCGTGCTGGTGCGGGCCATGGTCCGCCGAAGTGCCGCTTGATTTCTCGCTCATAGTGGAATCGTCTCACTGGACCTGACCCTTCGGAAGGTCCGCCCACGGCCGCAGCCACGGGAGCAGCGGGGCCGCCTAACGCCACGGCCAGACGGTCCGCGGCCGGCGGCCCGGAGCTGAAGCCGGAACCGGAACAGTGGTATCCAGGAGGCATTCTGATCATTGACGGCCGATACTTACCGATATATCGTTAAGTATCGCCGATTATCGGCGTGTTGGTTCAGATTGAAAGGACGTGCTGCCATGAAAGGCATCCACGACGACAACAGATTCACAGAAAACAGTTTCACCCAGGAGGGGCCGGGCAAGGGCCGCTTCGAACGCGGAAGGGGCCGCCGCGGACCCCACGGACACGGCGGCGGATTCGGTCCCGGAGGTTTCGGCCCCGGTGGTTTTGGACCCGGCGGCTTCGGGCCGCGGGGTTTCGGACCGGGCGGTTCGCGCCGCGCCAACCGGGGCGATGTCCGCGCTGCGATTCTTTCGCTGCTGGCCGAAGCGCCCTCCAACGGATACGGGCTGATCAAGACCATCGCAGAAAAGACCTCCGGCACGTGGCGCCCCAGTCCGGGATCTGTTTACCCCACGCTCCAGCAGCTCGTTGACGAGGAGCTCATTGCCCCCGTGGGCGAGGGCCGCCGCACGGAATTCACCCTCACGGAGGACGGCCGCGCCTACGTTGCCGAACACGCCGAAGAGCTCGCCAACGCCTGGAACACCGACCCGCACGGCTCCGGGACTGCGTTTCACCACAGCGTGGGAAAGCTCATGGGAGTCATCCAGCAATTCCGCGTAGCGGCAACCGAAGAGCAGCGCCAGGCAGCCATAGAAAAAATGGATGAAACCCGCCGCGCGCTCTACCTCATCCTCGCCGACTGACCCGGACGGCCGCGCGGGCCGCAGGCTGTGCGGGCCGCAGGCCGCGACAGAATGGGGCGCCGAGCCGGGATGGATGGCGGTAACCGGGGCTTAAGGGTGAAGAGGCCGGCCTGGGCCGGCGTCTCCGGGTTCTGGGGCGAACCGGGCTGGAGCGGGCACGGACAGCCCAGCCAGGATGGGGTTCTTGATCCTCCCAGGTCGGTGACCGCGGTGATCTCGCCAGTTCAGCCTCGATTTTCCGGTCGAAGGCGACCACGCACGCGTGCGACGACTGGCCCTCCATCGAAGATAACTCACCGAGTGGACCAAGGATGAAGCGGGGCCACCTTTGCCTATCGCAGTCAGGCCAGTGGGTTTAGACTGGCCACCCCCGGGACACTTGAACTGCTTGTACTGGTTGGTTCGGTCGGTCCGGGCAGGGGCCTCCGTGTACCAATGGAAGGACGACTGTGGAGTCTGACGACAACAAAGCGCTCGTGCAGCGCTTTTACACAGAGATCGACGCCGGGAACATCGATGCG
Organism: Arthrobacter sp. 05T444; assembly: GCF_056395905.1. Classification (NCBI taxonomy): domain Bacteria; kingdom Bacillati; phylum Actinomycetota; class Actinomycetes; order Micrococcales; family Micrococcaceae; genus Arthrobacter; species Arthrobacter sp. 05T444. The sequence goes on along the minus strand of NZ_JBFTKK010000005.1, from coordinate 53,382 downwards.
ATGGACGACCTGGTCGCTGAGGACTATCTTGACCACAACCCGCCATTTCCCGGACTTCCAGCCGGCCGGGAGGGCCTGAAACAGGCTTTCCGCATATTCTGGAAGGCGACGCCAGGGCGGCACGAGATCGAAGACCAGATCGCCGAAGGGGACAAGGTGGTGACCAGGTTAACGGCCTACGGTCGACACGAGGGTGAGCTCCCCGGACCCCTGCCTCCCACAGGTGCCGACCTGCGGGAGACCGGAGTGGCCATCCACCGAGTCGAAAATGGAAAGATCGCCGAGCATTGGTCAGACCGGGACGACCTCGGGCTGATGCGGCAGCTCGGCGTGATCCAGATGCCCGGGGACTGACCCGGCATCCACGTACTGTTCATGACCGCACAGCCCGGGGCCCTGTCATCGGCCAGATCTTCCTTCTTCGGTGAGAATGGTGATGGCGATTTTGCCGCGCACGTCTCCGGCTTCGAGATGGCGCATGGCATCCGGAACCTCATCGAGCGTGTACGTCCTGTCGATGCTCGGCGTCACCTGGCGGGCCTCGATGAGAGGGGTGAGCCGTTCGAGGTCGCTGGCGCGTTCCTTGGAAGCGAGCATGGTCAGGCGCTGATGTACGAACAGGGACACCAATGGTGCCCGCAGGCTCCGGCCGAAGCCGCCCGTCCACCTGCCGCCTTCCTCACCTCCGACGATGACGGCCGTGCCGGTGGGCGTGAGGGCGCGCCGCAGCCGTGAAAGCGGCGGGTTCCCTCCGATGTCCAGGATCAGGTCGTAATGACGCGTTCCGTCGGCGAAGTCATCCTGCGTGTAGTCCAGGACATGGTCGGCCCCGAGGGAACGCACCAGATCGGTCTTCGCGGTGCTGCTGACGCCGGTGACCTCCGCTCCGAGGGCCTTGGCCAGCTGCACGGCGTAGGTGCCGACGCCGCCCGAGGCGCCCAGGATCAGCACCTGCTGCCCGCGCTCCACCCGCCCGGCGTCATGCAGGGCCTGGAGGGCGGTACCGGCCGAGATCGGAACCGCCGCCGCCTGCTCGAATGACAGGTTCGCCGGCTTGTGGCCGAGCTTGTCCTCCAGCGCCGCAGCGTACTCGGCGAAGGAGCCCCGGGCCATCCCGTACACCTCGTCCCCCACCGCGAACCGGGACACCGCGGAACCGACGGCGGCGACCGTGCCGGCGACATCGAACCCGGGCACGGGATTCTTCGGCGCGCGGAATCCGAACCCGATGACGCGCATGAGGTAGGGGCGGCCTGTCATCATGTGCCACGTTCCGCGGTCCATGCCTGCCGCGTGCACGCGGACCAGCACTTCGTTCTCAGCGATCTCGGGCCGCGCGATCCTGCCGCGTCGGAGGACGTCGACGGGGCCGTATCCGTCCTGAACGATGGCCTGCATCGTGTCGGCGGCTGCCGGGTTGTCCGCGGACTTCGCGCTTCTGGGATTCGTCATGTCGGTACCTTCCATCAGTTTGCCGTACTTAGTACGGTCAATGTATCGTACTAAGTACGAACGGTCTATGGCCCGAACGAAACTCTGGAGTCTGGATGCCTGCACGAACGAACGAGAGCCGCCCCCGGCTCAGCCGGGCGCTGGTGCTGCGCGCCGCCGTCGCGGTCGCCGATGCCGGCGGCATCGGATCCTTGACGATGCGCTCGCTGGCCACCGCGCTCGAGGCCAAGCCAATGTCGATCTACCACCACGTTGCCAACAAGGACGAGGTCCTCGACGGCATCGTGGACATCGTCTTCAGCGAGATCGAACTGCCCACGATCGGCGGCGATTGGCAATCCGAGATGCGACGGCGGGCCGCCTCCGCCCGTGAAGCGATGCGGCGTCACCCCTGGGCGATCGGTCTCGTGGAGACGCGAACAAGCCCCGGCCCGGCGACGCTGAAGCACCACGACGCCGTCATCGGCACCCTGCGTGAGGCGGGCTTCTCGGTGGAGATGACCGCGCACGCCTTTGCCTTGATCGACGCATACGTGTACGGGTTCGCCCTCTCCGAGGCCACACTGCCTATCAACGGCCCCGAGACCGTCACCGAAGTCGCCGAGCAGATGATGGATCGGTATTCCGCCGAGGAGTACCCCCACCTCGCCGAGTTCTCGATTGAGCACATCATGAAACCCGGCTACGACTACGGTGCGGAGTTTGAGTTCGGGCTTGACCTGGTCCTCGACGGCCTCGCGAGGTCGCTTCAGCACTCCGGTGGAGCCCGCGGCACCTGACCACCTGCGAACATGGTCCGCGGCTGCCGGTCACCAAAGCCATCATCGACCGCGGCGGGGATACCTTCTCCAGTCCCTCGTTGTCAACGTCATGTACTGCCTCGAGGACGGCGGGAAGCGAGCGGTCGGGTTCAAACATCATCGTGTCCCTGGCCGAGCGGATCGGCTGACCGCTGTCCGCCAAACCAGCTGGAGTCGCTCCGCCTACGAAGCCGGGTGCGTGAACGGGATCCGGTCGAACGACATGACGCTCTCTGAACCCTCCGGATTGACAGTGACTTTGAGCCAGTCCTTTGCATTGTTGGAGCCATCCACAGTGACTCGCGTCAGGTTCTTCGCCGCTGTGGCCTGCCCGTAGAAGGATAGCCACGCCGAGCCAGCCGCGAGGGGATGGTCTTGGTTATAAACGTGGCTGTCGCCGTTGATCAGATAGACCGGACCGCTGAACGAGTTCGATTCCTCGATCAAGGTCTGCACTAGGGCCTTGTAAGCACCGAAATCAGCCTGGGACGGAGCCGCGATTGTCGGGTCGAACATGTCGGCCTGAATCATCACGACGACGGCCCGGTCACCGCGGTTCTGCGCCTTCCGGAACGTGGCCTTCAACTCCTCGATATCCGCTCGGGTCCGCTGCTGGACCTCATTCAGTTGGGCGTCAGTGGGCAGAGTTTGGCCTAGTCCGGTCCAAGGCAGCATCGAGTTGTTGCTGCCCGGAATGTTGACGGCCGTGAAGGCGACCTCATGCTTGCGAAAGCTGACGTTCTCCGGGAAGCCTTCCTTGGCCTGCGACTTCACCTTCATGGGTGCACCGAGTGTGAACCCGGGCTTGGGGAAGAAGAGTTCCCGAACCTTGGCTAGTCTTTCCAAGGGGATGTAGGCTCCGTTGTTCGGGCGGTGGCAGTCTGTCCACTCGTTGTCGCCCGGGGTGTAGACGAGCGGTGCGGTGAAGCTGTCAAAGTTCTTCCTGATGGCTTCGAAGTACTGGTCAGAGCACTGGGAAGATCCATTCTTGATGTCGCCGGCGTGTGCGACAAAGCTCAGTTCCTTGTGCGCGTTGAGGTCCTGAATGTAGGACGGGAACGCCTGGATTTCAGCGTCACCGTAGGGCACGTCGCCGATCACTCCGAAGCTGAAGCCATTGGTGTTGCCTTGGTGCCCCTCGCCGTTAATCTGACCTGCGTCCGTGCCGTTGTTGGCCGCCAGCGCGGGCGGAGCCAGCAACGAAGTCGACAGCAGGACGGCCCCGACCGTTGCGATCGCGAATCTTGTCATTGAACGCATGAAAACTCTCCTCGTCGTTGGTCTCTGAATCCCCGGACGAGGCTATTGGCACGAGCTGAACTCCAAGAGTCGGCGACATGAATCTTCGCTGCCAGAATCCCGCCCGGCTTCGGTCGGTGCTGTCAGAATCACCCCTTCCCAGACGCGTCGTGCTCTTCACCGAGGCGGGCCACGGATGCATGGATTGAGGGAAGGCATACTGTGAACATGAAATTCACCACCACCATTCAAGGCAGCGGCAACAAAGCGGGCATTGAGATTCCTGAGGACATCGTCAACGCACTCAATGCCGGCAAGCGGCCGCCGGTAGTCGTGACCATTAACGGCCAAAGCTACCGCAGCAGCATCGCGGTGATGGGCGGCCACAACATGGTGGGGGTCAGCGCGGCCAACCGGGAACTGACCGGCACCTCGGCCGGAGACACTGTTGAGGTCGACGTCGAACTGGACACGCAGCCGCGGGTCATCAATGTTCCCGAAGACCTCGCCACCGCCCTAGATGCCGAACCCGAGGCGAAAGCGTTCTACGCGACGCTGAACTACAGCAGCCAGCGGCGATATGTGGAGCCGATCGCGGATGCCAAAACGGAAGACACACGCTCACGCCGGATCATCAAGGTGGTGGCCGACCTCAAGGCAGGCAAGAAGTAAGCCGGCCGGAGCGGCCGGAGCCCGTTAACGCAGAGCCCGTGTCCTGCGCCAAGGGCTACGATCCAATCGGCGCATGCCACTTCCTTCAGGCTGGGCGCGCAGGGTGGTAGTGCGGGCGCCCGGCCGGTCGGTAGACCTGAATCGTCACGCCCTTCGTGTCGGCTCGCGAATCAACCAGGTCGAGCGCGACGTCCAAGCCCGCTTCGGGGAACAGTCGTGTGCCCTGACCCAAGACCACCGGGACAATCAGCAGCGTGAGCTCGTCGACTAACTCGTGCTCGAGCAACCACCGGACCAGGGCTCCGCTGCCGTGCACCTGCAGCTCACCTCCTGGCTGGGCCTTCAATTCGCCGACGGCCGCCGCAAGGTCGCCCGAGAGGACGGTCGTGCCCGCCCAGTGCGGATCGGTTATCGTGTTCGATGCAACGTACTTGGGTGCCTTGTTCAACGCCACACCGATCGGGTGTGCGCGCATCTGCTCGTTCGAGCCCCACGTGTCCGCGAAGATCTCATAGGTTCGCCGGCCAAACAAGAAAGCATCGGCGCGCCGGAACGTCTGGGTGATAAACGCCCCGGTCTCGTCATCGAAGACCCCCATGGCCCACCCGTCGCGCTCGAACCCGTCTCTGCGCTCATCATCGGTCGCGTGGCCGTTTCCTTGCACCACTCCGTCAACGGTGATCTGCGTCATTGTCGTCAGTTTCATTGCCGCCGCTCTGTTCCCTCGGAGACGCTTCATCGGCGATCCCGGACCTTGCTCCGAAACTCTGCCCGAAACCGAGCCATACCGCTAGCCTTGGGCACCTCCCGCGGAGGTCGCGGTCAAGGGCGGGCTACCGAATAACGCACATGGACTGCTCCCTAGCCTTAGATGACCACCTCCGGGTCAAGCAGCATCAGTGGGCGGTTAAGCCTTCCCCAGCTCAAAGCGATTCGCACCAGACGCTCGTCACTGGCGCCGTCGGCCGAGGACACAGAACTCGTTCCCTTCGGGGTCGGCCAACACGACCCAAGATTGCTCACCCTGGCCGATATCGACACGCTTTGCGCCATGAGCCACGAGACGAGCCACCTCGGCGTCCTGGTCATCCGGCCTGAAGTCCAGATGCAGTCGGCTCTTGCCCTTCTTGGGCTCATCGAGCCGGACGAAGTCCAACCCCGGCAGGCGATCCGGCTCGGCGCGGATCTCGAATTCGTCATTGGAGGAGTGGACCACCATCCAGCCGAGCGCCTCGGCCCACCATTGCCCCAAGGTCATCGGATCGAGCGAGTGGACGATCACCTGTTCCCATTCCAAGGTCATCAGCCCAGCCTATTGGTCAGGAGCCGGGCCGGGGACAATGACACGAGCAGCACACCAACTGTCCCGGCCGAGGAATACGAGCTGGGAGCTAGGTGTGGGACACACGGAACACTCACCTGCATGTTGAGGACCCGCGCGGACCTATCGACGGAACCTCTTAGTTTCTTGTCTAATAGTTGCGAAACATCACTCGATAGAGTCCAGCCGCGGCCTCGCCAACCCAGCCTTATCTCATGGAGGATTCAACCGTTGAAAACGCTGTTTCCCGCCTACCGGGTCTCCGATCGGGAGGCTTCGCTGACCTTCTACTCCATCCTCGGCTACCAGGTCCTGAGCACCGTCGAACTCGATGGTGAGTCGACTCTCTCCCTGCTCAAGCTTCCCGAGGAGCCGGCTGTCTCTTTGGAACTGGTCCATCGCCCGGCTGCCGGACCGGTGGACCCCGGCGGCTTCGAGCACCTTGCGGTGCAGGTGGACAATCTAGGGGCAACCTTGGACCGGTTGACCATCGCGGGCCTGAAACCGGGGCCGGTGGTTCGACACGGTGACGCCGACGGGCCGCCGTTTACGGCGATTCTCACTGACCCCGACGGATACGAAATCGAGCTGGTCGAGTGGCCTCCCGGACACGCGGACGGCATCACGGAGGCAGACGTCGTCACTGGCTGACATGGAAGCGTCCCACTTCGTTGAACCCGCGACACTTCACTTAGGCACTTCCCAAGCACGGTTTCAGTCCGTTTGTGGTCGGTGATGAGTGCTGCTGCAAGGCTGCGCGCGGCCCACTTACCGCCCACCATGGGCTGATTTTGGTCAAACCGCCACGGTTCGACCGCCAAAAACAGGAATGACCGACAGCGGTCATGTGAATCGCAGCGACAAATGTCACCCCCGGCCGCCCGTTAGCCGATCGGCCAACGGACAGACAGTGGCGTCTCGCCACTGGAGCTAATAGCTCCGCTTTGGTAGCTTTCAACGCATGGCCATCAAATTTGAGAATGTGGGTATCGCTGTTCGCGACATCGAAGCAGCAATCGCCTTTTTCACCGATCTCGGTCTTACACTCGTCGGCCGTGACACGGTCAAGGGCGAGTGGACCGATACTGCCGTTGGACTTGATGGAAACCATGCCAACATCGCGATGCTCCAGACCCCAGATGGTCATGGTCGACTCGAGCTCTTCGAATACATCCATCCCGAGGCGATCGAGTCGAACCCGACTCGGCCCAACGACATTGGCATGCACCGCGTGGCCTTCTCGGTAGACGACATCGATAAGGCCCTTGAGGTAGCTGCAAAGCACGGATGCCATCCGCTACGCGGTGTGGCGACCTATAAGGACGTCTATAAACTCACGTACCTCCGCGGCCCCAGCGGAATCCTCGTGATGCTCGCCCAGGAACTGAAGAAAGACTGACACCCGAATCGGCCCAATTGGCCTGTATTGCCAGGCCTCAGGGTCCAGAGACTGTCCGGTGAAGGACGGGCTTGCGGACGCTCACTCGGTCTCCTCGTTGCCGGGCAGGCACCCCACGTGAGACGGCCCCAACCCGGTATCAGGGCGATGTGAATCAGAGCTGGCCAGTGGCCTTCCGTACCAGCTCCGCGATGACCTTCTCGTCGGCCGATGAGAGCTCGGTGATGGCGTATGACGTGGGCCACATTGTGCCATCGTCGAGCTGTGCCGGCCCGAAGAACGTGAGGTTGCCGTAGCGAGCCTTGAACCTCGCGCGCTCCTGGTAGAACAGCACGGGCTTGCCGTCCGCGTTGGCATAGGCGGGGCTGCCGTAGAGCAGCTTCGGGGCCAGCGACGGGGCGACCCCCATGACGATCGAGTGAATGCGCTCAGCGTTTTTCTTGTCCGGCTCGTCAAGTGAGGCGATCTTGTCGAGAACCGACTGTAAGGCCTCGGCGGCGCTCTGCCGCTCCTTTAGCTCCTTGGCGCGCTGCTTCATTGCGGCCCGCTCCTCGGGGGTGAACTTGGACCCAGAACCTTTCGACTCAGCCATGCGCCCATTCTTGCAGGCGAGGGTGAGCCCAGCGCTCCGTAGCGTCGTTCCGCAGGGCTGCGTGTCACGCTTGGCGTCGCCTAGGGGGATGGGTCTGCGAGCGGTGTGTACGGTACTGATATGGCTTCTCCGCAGACGCTAAGCGAGGCCGAGCGCCGCGTCGTCGCGATTTGGGCCGCAGACTGCGCTGAGCGAGTCCTGGCTTTATTTGAGGCAGAGGCACCGGCAGATGGCCGCCCCCGCGACGCCATCGCCCGAGCCCGGGCCTTCGCTCGCGGTGAGCGCAGTGCCGCCGAAGAGATCCGCCGGCGGTTTGTTGCGGGCCGTGCCGCACGCGAGGTGAATAGCCCTGCTGCGGTGGCTGCCGCCCGGTCTGCCACGCAAGCCGCATCCGTCGCCCACATGGGCGCGCACGCCTTGGGGGCAGCAGCGTATGCCGCGAAAGCGGCCGGACTGGCAGCGCCCGATCGGCCCCAGACGGTCGACGACGAGGTCCACTGGCAACTCGAGCACATGACTGCCGAAGCCCGGTCCGCGCTTCGGCGCTTGCCACCGCTGGGTGGGAATTCCGCCGGCCCGCTGGGGTCAGGACTTCTCGCGTCCGGAATCCTCGCCTCGATTATCCGCGCGATCCAGGCCGATTTGGCTCGCCCTGACCAGTCTGCCTCCTCCAGCTGAATCCGCCGCCGTAAGCCGGTCGATCACCGTACTGTTGGTGCCCGGTGGCCGAACCTTTAGCGGGCAGCGGCAGCGGCAGCGGCACCACCGTCACAGCAGAACCTGGCGATGACAAGGGCGGTGCCAGCAAGGCGTCCCAACCAGATGATGACAAGGGCGGTGCCAGCAAGGCGTCCCAACCAGATGATGACAAGGGCGGTGCCAGCAAGGCGACCGAACCGGGAGATGACAGCGGCGGCCATGGCGGCCACGGTACGGACCTCCCCGCATATGAAACGCACCCCAGAGGGCTGGCTGCTAGAGCCGCTAGAGGCCGGGGCGCAGTGGGGACGAGCCGTCGGGGCGGCTATGCGTCAGGGCGACCCACGAGGTCCAGTCAGCGGGGTTCGCCGACGGCCGCCCCAGCAGGAAGCCCTGTCCGGCTGTCACGCCCGCTTCGATGACTGCGTCGAGTTCGGCCTGCGTTTCAATTCCTTCGGCGACCAGCACCGCTCCTGTTTCACGGGCCAGTCCGCGCACCGCGGCGGCGGCCTCCCCGGCCTGACCGTGAACCAACCCACTGATGAAATCCCGGTCAAGTTTGATGATGTCCGGACGGATTTCGCGGATGCGCGGGATGGAACGGTCCTCACTGGAGAAGTCCATGGACAAGCTCGCGCCGTTGCGGCGAAGCAGATCCAGGGCGACGCTAATGGCTTCCCAGTCTTCCCCTGCACGCTGCCCTTCGCTGTCATGCCCGGTGAAATCGATGACCATCCTCTCCGGCGGCAGGGCGGATGTGAGCAGCAGGTATTGGACCCTGGGATCGGTGATGGCGGCCGGGCTGAGGTTGGCGGCGATGAACAGCGGGGAAGGGATCTCCTGCCCGGCAGTGATCGCACTTTCAAGGGCTGCTATTTCCAGGTCCATGCCGAGGCCGAGGGCAGCTGCGTCCCGGAACCAGGCGGCAGCGCGGGAGCCGTCGGTGCTGACGAATCGTGCCAGTGCCTCGAACCCGAGGACGTTTCCGCTGGGCAGTCTTCGGATGGGCTGCAGGGCCGTCAGCACCATCCGATTCTCCAACACGTCTTCAATCCGGTGTATCCGGCCGGCATCCAAGGAGCCCTGGTCAAGGTCATGGGTGCCGAACGGGAACGCCGTCTCGGCGGAGCCCTCCCCCGGGCGGGGTGCGGTCGCGTCCTCGGCCGCACCCGTCAGGCTTCTGGTCAGGATCAGATGTTCCAGCAACGCCCGCTCAGGGTGTCCCGGGTAGGCGGCGAGGCGTTCACGCAGCTGGCTTCTGGCCCACTCGCCTTCAGGATCCGGATCCTCCAGCACATGGCGGATGACCTCCGCCACCTGCCTTTGCAGACCACTGCCAAGACCCCTTGGCCGTGATCCTGGCCCGCCCGGATCCGGTACGGGTGACGCGCCAGGAGTCGGCGGGAAGGTGAACTCGTCGTTCGACATCGGCTATTTTCCTTGCTCCGGTGTTCGTACCGCTGCTGACTGGTGTTCCGGATCCGTGGAGGCCACCGGGTGTGATGACAATACCGTCAACAGTAGGCAAGATGCGCCCTAGGCGGTGCACGGCTTCACTGGTCTCCTGCTCTGCCGCGGCCGGCTCAAGGTCGTCGGCAACGAGCAGGATCGCAGCAACCTGGCGACTTTGGGCTTGCGGGCTACAGTCGGCACCGCCGTCGAGGGGGTCGACCTCGTACCAGCGTTCATCGAGCAAGCGACAGCACGATTTCCTGGTATCCCGTTCCGTGTGGCATCACTAACCAGCCACACGCCATACCCCCGGATACTCATGGCCCATTAAAGAGGCCGTTCAGATGCTCGCTGCGGCAGGTTTCGAAGTCGTCTCATATGAAAACCGAACTGGCCATCGACCTCATGCCGGCATTGCCGCACGCCTGCATAAGCGCCTGACGGCAATGAGCACAGTGAAGCAACAAGCCGCTATAGATGGGAGAGACTAGCCTAGGCCTGCCGGCGGTACACGGCTTCGACCACTTGGTACGGATCACGTTCGGGCACCAGGTTGTTCATGGTGATCCGTCCGCTGTTGCCGTCGCCGGGCTCGATGTGGATCTCCCAGCCCCAGTCAGGCCCGGACGGGGCGGCGTACCAGCCGGTCAGCCTGACCACGCCGTCGTCGCCGATTTCCCCGGCAAAGTTCATCCATTCCGGCCCGGAGTGGAAGGAATCAACCCACACCGCTGCCGCACCAGGTCCGGAGGCAGGGCCGGAGCCCAGGAGCAGCAGTCCGCTCTGCGGCTTGTCCTCATGCGACCACGTGTACTCGATGGTCACGAACTCCCGGGCGGTCACGGTGACGGTCGCAGTCGCCACGGATTCCTGGAACTCATCCGTGGGCATGATGCGCAGCCGGTTGTGGCCCTGCCAGGTGCCCACGAACGGGGCCATGGTTTCGGTAATCGTCATACCGGCAGTCTGGCCGGGATGCGCCGGCGCCGCCAGTAAGCGCACGCCTTTAGTTACGCGTGTCCTGCGTTGACACAAAACGACGCTTCGCCCCAGTCGTCCGCCAGTCAGCCCGGCCGGCGGTCGCCGGTCAGGCCGTGTTCGTAGGCGAAGATGACGGCGTGCACGCGGTCGCGCAGCCCGAGCTTCATCAGGATGCGGCCCACGTGGGTTTTCACCGTTGATTCGGTCACGAACATTCGTGCCCCGATCTCCGTGTTGGTAAGTCCTCCGGCGATGGCCGAGAAAATTTCCAGTTCCCTCGGTGTCAGGGCCGCGACGGCTTCGTCATCCCCGGAGGAGGGACCGGAGGGAAGCCTTTGGCTGAAGAGGTCCAGCATGCGGCGGCTGACCCTGGAGGAAATGGCGGCGTCTCCTCCGGCGACGGCTCTGATGGACGCGAGCAGCTCAGCTGGTCCCACATCCTTGAGCAGAAAACCGCTGGCACCGGCCCGGAGCGCCGCGAAGGCAAACTCGTCGAGATCGAAGGTCGTGAGGACAATGACGCGAGACTGCGGGCAGTCCTGGGCGATTAGCTCGGTCGCGGCGATGCCGTCAGTGTCCGGCATCCGCACATCCATCAGCACCACGTCCGGTGATAGGGTCCGACACATGTCGATTCCAGTCCTGCCGTCAGCGGCTTCGCCAACGACTTCCACCCCGTCCTGGGCATCCAGCACCATGCGGAATCCCATTCGGACAAGGGTCTGGTCATCAACGAGCAGTACTCGGATCGGGCGCGCGGGCGGGGTGGTCACCGTTTCCATGGGGCTCTCTTCTGCGGCGGGAACCCTGCGGTCACGGACCATCCTCCGCCGGCCAGAGGACCTGCCTGCACCGTGCCGCCATACAGTGCGACGCGCTCACGCATGCCCACGATGCCATGCCCGGCACGTTCGGCAGGAACGCCCCCTGGTTGCCCGTCGTCCGTCACCGAGACCATAATCGCCTCGGCGCTGAACTGCATGCCAACCGTGATCTCTGTGGCGCCTCTCGCGTACTTAAGCGCATTGGTGAGCCCTTCCTGGATGACCCGGTAGATGACCAGCTGTATCCCGGGATCGGCCGGAGGAACACCGGCCGACTGCAGGACCACGGGAAGGCCCGTAGAACGAAAAAGCTCTACCAGCGCCTGGACGTCCCCCACCCCGGGCGCAGGCGCTACTGTGCCCGCGGACTCCCCCTTGTCGCCTTCGTTCAGAACTCCGAGCATCCGGCGCATGTCCGCCACTGCAACGCGGCCCGTCTCGGCGACCTGGCGCATGGCTTGCACGGCGCGGGCAGGATCAGTAGGGGCGATCTCTGCCGAACCATGGGCCAGGGAAATCATCACTGCCAGCCCGTGCGAGACGATGTCGTGCATCTCCCGGGCGATCGCGTTGCGCTCAGCGGCAGCGGCAATGCTGGCCAGGTGCTCCCGTTCACGCATCAGCCGGTCGGCGCGGTCCACGAGGGCGGCCACGTGGCCGCGGCGCGTGCGTACGTTCAGGCCGGCCAACGCCGCGATCACGAGTAAGACGATCGCCTGGCCGGCTTGGCCAAGGTCCACCGTCGACCCGGGGAGGAGGACCGCGGCGAGAAGGAGGATTCCGCCGGTCCCCAGCAGGCCAAGGACGGCGCCCCGCACTGACCGGTAGACGGCGACGGCGTACAGCGCCATGGCTGTCGCCACCGCCGCGAAACTTGCCGGAACCGCGAAGGTGGCGAGCATGATCCCTGCCGTGGCGGCCAACGAAAAGATGGGAGTTCGACGGCGGATCAGCAGCGCAGTGCCCGAACCCAGAACAGCGAGCACTGGGAGCATAAACCCCTGGCCCCCGTCGGTCGCGCCGACGTGAAAGGCGACAGCTGCCACCAGGGCCGGCACTGTGTACGAGGCAGCGACCAGGACGTCTGTGGTTCGCGGGCGAGAACGCCATCCGCCTCGCAAAATCGGTTCGTTCGACGGAACCGGCTCCGTCAAAGCCACCTCCGGCACCGCTGCCCGACGCTCAGCGTCCCCCGTCCCGGTCATGCTCCGGACTCTACCCGGCGTGGAGTGCATAAGGGTCCTTCGGTCTTCACTTAAGTAGGTGCTGTGTACCGCTGTGGCTGAACACAGGTGGCCGGTGATGCAGCCCGCCGTCGAAAACTAGTGGAGTGCAAGGACCAGGTAGAGGGCTGCGAGCGCAGCTGTGGTGGGGGTCATGACGAGGCGTTCGGGTTTGCTGCGGGAGATCCCGTTCATGAGGACGCCGAGGGCGAAGTATGCCGTCATCACCCACATGGTGACGGAAGTAAAGGATTCGCTGACCAACGCCGGGACGAGGCCGGCCTTGGCCAGCGCGGCGTAGGCGAAGAGAGCATACACGCCTAGGGATACCGCGCTCCCGATTCTGAGGTTGGTCGGGAGGACACGGTGTTGTCCGCCCCAGGCCATCCTCCCGAGCGGAGCCCCGGCGATAAGCGCGCCCTGGAAGATGGTCAGGCCGGCCAGAAGCACGCAGGCGAGTATTGCGGGTGCTGCGATGGTGATCATTATTTCCCCCTGAGTGCGCGGATGTGGTGGTTCCTCCACTTGCTGACCCCTCGGCGTCGCGCCCTGTGCTCGTGGCTGTGGCTGTGGCTGTGGCTGTGGCGGGCATATTCGCGAAAGCGGAGAATCATCGCAACCGCCATCAGCGGGATCATTGTTGCATGGCTGAGAGACATCATCGTCCCGGCTGTCCTAGTCCGAAGAAGGTAGGGACCCGGCGTCATGTCATCCGCCCCTGTGCCCGGCGGCGGACAAGGGTTCCTATGATCGCCGGCAGGGAACCGGCGAGAATGGCGAGGAGCAGGCCGAGCGCGAGCAAGACAGGAACCCGGGCAGGCGTTCCTCCGGCCGGAAGCTTCAGATGCGCCGTGGGATAGTCGATCATCTTCGCCGCGGACAGCGCCGTGGCACGGTCGGTATGCCGCGCCAAGTATTCGAGCGCGCCGTCGAATCCGAACATTCCGTCGGTGCCCCGGAGAGCATCGACGGGCACGTTGCGGGATGCAGCCCAGTCCCTCAACTGCGGGTCGATACCCCGGTCCCCCACCGCCCCGGGAGCAATGACCCTGTCCACCGGAGGTGCCTGCCGTTCCGGGACAGTCAGCAGAACCAACCCGTGTTTGGTGGTGACCGTGTTCGTGGCGCCGACGGCCACCGCCCGGGCGGCGAAGGACATGTTGTAGACCTCGAATGCGCTGGCGACGTCAATTTCGCCTACTCCATTGAAGAGCCCGACGCCGATCGTCGGCCGGAACCACGGAATGAGGGCGTTGAGTCCGACGGGAATGTCCCCGGCGTCGAAGGACTGGACGGGTATCTCAGCTGCCGCCCCGGTGGACCAGCCCGGGTAGTCCACCAGCCGGCCAACCCGGTCGGCCTCCTCAGCCCCCGCCAGATCCTCCATGACTTTCAGCGCGCCCGGGATACCGGACGTAACACCGGCAGTGGTGGTGATCATGCCGTCCTGAACGTACCGCAGACCTCCCGTCCATTGGACCTCCGGATGACTCTTCTTCAGAGCACCCAGACGTGACCAATGGCTTGTCGCCCTTCGGCCGCTCAAGAGGCCGGTCTCGGCCAGTACGCTCGATCCGTTGCAGACGCCCAGGATGCGGGCACCCCGACCTGATTGCTCCACGATCCACTCCCGCATTGCGGTTTCCTCTGGCCCCTCCGGGGCACCGACGGCCGGGACAACGACGACGTCGGGCTGCCGGGCCCTGCCCGATGTAATGTCCTCGAACGTGTACGTGGGCACTATCGCCGGACCTCCGTCAATTGGCGCAGGGGCAGACTGCGCTGCGACTGTGTAGACGGAGAAATTCGGGGAGCTGGCAAACACTTCGTAGGGAGCCAGAACGTCGCTGCCCACGGTGCCCGACGAGCCCAGGACAACGGCCACAACCATCGCGCCGGAGAATGAGGGACGATTCGCAGGGAGTTCGTTCAGGCCTTGAATGGGCGGCGCGACGTGGCTTTCTGCCTCCGCCACCCCTCCGCCGGCGACTGCCAGCACGACTACCGTGAGGAGGGACAACCCGACCGAGAGGGCGGCGTACATAACGCGTTTTGAACGGGAAACCATGGATGAGTCTCGATTCCGGGGAAGGTGTGGGGCCGCCAACCTGTGTGGCTGGTTGCTCTTTCACGCTACGGATCCCCGCCTTCACAGGCGTCAGCCGACGGGACATTCCCCAGCCGGTACAACCTGTACCCAGGTACTACGCGTGGCAGCCCGGCGAACCCGCCGGCGGCGGAACCGCCCACCTCCGACGACGGGTTCTGCCGGCAGCGCCATGACTAGAGCACGGCAGACAAGAACGCCCGGGTCCGCTCATGCTGCGGGTTGCCAATGACGGCCTCTGCGGGACCTTCCTCAATGATCCGGCCGCCGTGCATGAACACCACGCGGTCGGCCACGTCCCGCGCGAATCCCATTTCGTGCGTCACGACGATCATGGTCATTCCCGTTCGGGCCAGGTCCTTCATGACCCTGAGGACCTCGCCCACCAGCTCAGGATCCAGCGCCGACGTCGGCTCATCGAACAGCATCAGTTTCGGTTGCATGCAGAGCGCCCGGGCGATCGCCACGCGCTGCTGCTGCCCGCCCGAGAGGTGCCGCGGGTAGGCATCCGCTTTCTCCGACAGGCCTACCTTTTCCAGCAAATCCAATGCTCGACGGCGGACATCCGCCTTGCGCTGCTTGAGCACCCTGAGCGGGGCTTCCATGAGGTTTTCCAGCACGGTCATGTGCGGGAAAAGGTTGAAGTGCTGGAAAACCATCCCGATATCGGTGCGGTCGGCGCAGATTTCGTTGTGGGACTGTTCGTGGAGCTTGTCGCCCTTGATCCGGTAGCCCACCGCCCTGTCGGCGACCCACAGCAGGCCGCCGTCGATCTTCTCCAGGTGGTTCACACAGCGGAGGAAGGTGCTTTTCCCGGAGCCGGAGGCGCCGATGAGGCAGACCACTTCGCCGCTTTGGACGTGCAGGTCGATGCCCTTGAGGACCTCGTTGTCCCCGAAGCTTTTTCGTACGCCTTCCGCGCGTACCAGCGGGAGCCGCTCCGGTGACGATGGCAGGGGCATGGTTGTGTTGATGGTCATGATTGCCCGGCCTTTCCTGAGCCTTGAGCGGAGTGAACGGTGAAGAATTTGCGCAGCCGCGCAGCTGCGGTCGGCGGGGCGGACCGGGATGTGCCCCGCGCGAAATGCCGCTCCAAGTAACCTTGGCCCACCGAAAAGACCGTGGTGACGATGATGTACCAGATGCTGGCTACCAGGAGCAGAGGGACCACCTGCAGATTCTTCGAATAGATGATCTGGGCTGAATACAGGAGCTCGGGGACTGCCAGCACACTGACCAGCGAAGTCATCTTGAGCATGCCTATGAACTCGTTGCCCGTGGGCGGGATGATGACGCGCATGGCCTGCGGCAGGATCACCCGGGTGAGGGTCTGGATGCGGGACATGCCGAGGGCACCCGCCGCCTCGCCTTGGCCTTGGTCGATGGACTGGATTCCTGCCCGCACGATCTCCGACATGTAGGCGGCCTCGTTGAGGCCCAGGCCAAGGATCGCCGCGGCGAGGGGTGTGATGATCTGGTTGGCGTCCAGGCTCACGCCCGGGATGCCGAAGGTGATCTCCGGATACAGCGCCGACAAGTTGAACCAGAACAACAGCTGCACCAGGACAGGCGTGCCGCGGAAGATCGTCACGTAGGCGCTTGCCGAGGCCTTGACCACGGGGTTTGCCGAGAGCTGCATGACCGCAAGCACTACGCCCAAGCCAACGCCGGCGGCCATGCAAACCACCGTCAGAAACAGCGTGATACCGATCCCGTTGATGATGGCGACGTCGCGGAAATACAGGGCCACTTTGTCCCAGCCGAAACGGGGATTGCTTACCGCTGAAACAAGCAGCAAGACGACGACGGCGGCGACCGCGGTACCAGCCACCCATCGCCACGGGTGCCTGGCTGACACCACGGTGAACTGTCCGCGGGTGGTCCCCACCTTGGGGAGACTCATCAGGCTGCTCATTTCACTCCGCTCGCGTCCACGGCGTCAGCGCTGATGGTCACGGAGTCCGGGATGCCGTACTTCGTGTTGATCGCCTTATAGGTTTCGCCTGCGATCAGCGCCCTGACGGCCGCAACTATTGCTTTGGTCAGAGCCGAACCCTTCGGCATGGCGATACCGACCGGGGTCGGTTCGAAGTCCTGATTGCTGGCGAGCTCGAAGGCACCGCCGGAAAGCTTGCTTGCGTAGCTCATGCCGATAAGACCTGACAGGACGCTGTCTACGCGCCCGGAGATGAGGGCCAGGTTGGCTTCGTTCTGGGAGGGAAAGAGCTGAATGTCGATCGGCGCCTTGCCAGCGTCGACGCACTGCTTGGAAAACGCCGGAAGGGTCTCGATCCCCTGTGTGGTTCCCTTTTCGCCGCCCACCTTGGTGCCGCACAGCTTCATGGCGTCGAGGGCCAATTTCTTGGGATTGCCCGTCTTGACCGCGAGGCCGGAGCCACTGCTTTGGTAGGAGGCGAAATCGGCGTTCAGCTTGCGCTCGGCCGTGACGTTGAAGCCCGAGATGCCGACGTCGTACTTGTTCGAGCTCACGCCCGGGAGGATGGTGTCAAAGGTCGCCGGAACCATTTTCGCTTCGAGTCCCAGCGTCTCGCCAACGGCTTTCGCAAAGTCTGCGTCCCAGCCGACAACCGTCTTGCTGTCAGCCGCGTAGAACTCATATGGGGAGAAGGTGGGGTCCGTGCCAACCACCAGTGTGCCTTTGGTCTTGACGTCCGCGGGCAAGAGATTCGCTGCGGCCTGGTTGAACGGCGCCGCTGGAATGTCTGCGTCTTTGCCGGGAATGGAATTGACCGCGGCTTCTTTGCCGGCGTCGAGTGAAGCAGTGGTGCAGCCGGTGAGCCCGACGGCGGCCGCCAGTAGGAGGGTGCCTATGGAGATGTATCTAGGACGGTTCATGATTGCCTTCCGGATAGGTTGTTCCGTGGTCAACGGCGATGTTGACCACTGTGGTGCCGACATTGACGAGAGCGGGATGCCGAACGATTGCAACTACCCCGTCAATGGGTGCAAAGAAGTCTTGTGAGGGCCGGTCGAGTTCTTCAACCGAGTGAACCCGGGCCACGAGGTCGCCAGCCCTGACCTTCTGGCCAAGGTCGACTACCGGTTCGAAGAGGCCGGCCATCGTGGAATGGACCGGGGATTGTGCGGTGAGTTCAACCCACCGGATCGGGGCTTCGGCGTCGGACGAACCGCCGGCGGAGGATGCGTCCTTGAGTACTCCCCAGTGGCCAAGCAGCGAGCGAAGTCCCGTCCTGGCCCTGTTGAGGATCGGCAAGGATACGGTTCCCCTGCCACCGAGTTCGGTCGAGATCATCGGTACGCCCGCCTGGTCGGCGGCGCCGCTGATGGAGCCTGCCTTCAGCATGGGCTTCACCACCACCGAATATGGGGGGTTGAACGCGGCGACGGCCGCTGTCTTCTCGGCCCATAGCTCCGGCGTCGGTCCCTGGTAGACGAACGCGGACGGAACATATTCGGAGGCGATGCCCCCTGAGTGGATGTCCATGACGAAGTCCGCCATGGGGATGAGTTCCCCGGCGATAAGCGAGGCGATCTGCTCCGCGGGTCCGCCGTCGGCGCGGCCCGGGAGGGCGCGGTTGAGATTGACCTTGTCCACGCTGGAAACGCGGCGTCCTTCGCGGACGGCTGCAATGTTGAGGGCGGGCAGAATGATCAATCTCCCGGTGACGTCGTCCGGGTGCAGGGAACGGATGAGCTCCTGGAGCAGGATCTGGCCTTCATATTCGTCACCGTGCGTGCCGGCGATCAGGAGGACCGTGGGGCCGTCTCCGCCGCTCAGGACGGCGATGGGCGAGGGGATGACTGCAGCGTCATTTTCGTTGTCCGAATGCTCAATCTCCAGGTAGCCCAACTGTTTGCCGGCGGCGGCAAAATCGATGCCGCGTATGCGGGGAATGTGCAGGCTCATTAGGCAACTTTCGTCGGGGTTGGTAGGATTGGATTCACTGTATACAGTGAATCCTGTGATGTAAAGCACGTAGGATTAAATGAGTTTTGATACCGGTGAGGGGATGAGGCGAATGGCTGCGCAAGCTGCCAAGGGGATGCGGCCGCTGAGCGAGCACGTCTACGACAGGATCAGCAATGAGATCGTCAATGGCGTGGTCGAACCTGGCGCTCCTCTGGTCCAGGAACAACTGGCTGAAGAATATGGTGTTTCCCGCACCCCGGTCCGCGATGCGCTGAACCGCTTGGTCCATGAAGGACTCGCCACCCTGGTCCCGGGGGCCGGCTTTTTCGCGACCACACTGACCCGCTCAGCCGTCGAGGAAGTTTACGAAGTCCGCAAGGCTCTTGAGGTTATGGCAATCAGGCAATGCGGTGCCAGGTACACGGACCTTCAGCTTGCGCGGCTTGAGTTGCTCATCGCGGAGGGCGCGGCAAGCGCCGATCCAGAGGAACTGTTTACCGCCACGCGGGCGTTCCACTTGGGCCTGGCGGCACCGGCGCCCAACGGGTTTCTGCTGAAAACACTCGAATCCGTGTGGGATAACCCGGTTCAGCGGCTCATCAGCCGCTCGTATCCTCTGGATGAGGCCAAGCTTGAGCGCGTGGCAGGCGCCCACCGGGAGATCCTGGCTGCGGCCCGCGCAAACGACCTCGAAACACTGATCCCCTTGTTGGATCTGTGTCACGAGAAAGACTGACCGGGAAGTACATTCCAGCCTCAGTTATAGCTGCTTCGATGGGGTGACCCTGCAGAGGTGGGCCTGGCTAGTTCCCGGCGATCTCCGCGTAGAGCTTCTGGACCCGGGCCTTGATGTCGTCCCGGACAAGGCGCATCCGTTCCATTCCTTCAATGCCGCGTTCGGAGGGTTCGTCTGTTTCCCAGACCTCAAAGCGGGTACCGTCGCGGGGTTCGAGCTTCGCCTCGGTTCCCAGCACCACCACCACGTCGACGGCGTCCAGCATCTCGTCCGCGACCGGCTTGGGGTGTTCGCCGGTGATGTCGACGCCGAGTTCGGTTAGGGACTCCACGGCCTGCGGGTTAAGGGACTTGCCGGGCTTGGTGCCTGCCGAGTAGACGCTGACGGCCCCGTTGGCGAGCTGGTTCATCAGGCCGGCGGCGAGCTGGGATTTGCCGCCGTTCTTGCTGCAGACGAAGAGGACGGCAGGGGTCTTGTGTGTACCGGGTGTTTCAGGGGTCATGAGTGCGTTGTTTCCTTTGTGTGTGAGTCGACCAAGTGGGTGGAACGGGTTTGCGTCAGTTGATGCCGGAGCGGCCGTGGGTCAGGCCGGTGGGGAAACCGACCAGCACCGGTTCGGGTGTGCCGCAGCAGCCGCTCTCCACGGAGGCCGCTCCTAACATTGTCCCAGTGGCGGGGACGTCACAGCTGGCGTCGGCATCGGTGGAGCAGACGCCGGTCTCGGGGAGTTCGAGGTGGACGGTGTCCGCGGCTTCGCGGTCCCCGGCGAGGGCGGCCACGACGGAGCGGACCTGTTCATAGCCGGTGGCCAGCAGGAAGGTCGGTGCCCGTCCGTAGGACTTCATGCCCACCATGTAGAAGTCCTTCTCCGGGTGGGCCAGGACCTTGGCGCCGTGCGGAGGGACTGTGCCGCAGGAGTGGAATTCGGGGTCGATCAGGGGGCCCAACTCCACCGGAGCCTCGACGGCAGGGTCCAGGTTGAGCCGGAGTTCGCGCAGGATGTCCAGGTCCGGGCGGAAGCCGGTGCAGGGCACCACGATGTCGGCGTCGAGGGTGCGGCCGTCAACGGCTTCGACGGTCACGCCGGAATCCAGTGTTTTGAGGGAAGCGATGCCGAAGCCGGTGTGCAGTTCGATTGTTCCGGCCTCCACGAGCCGCCGGACCCGGCCGCCGAGCTGGCCGCGTGCGGGAAGCCCGTCGGCGTCACCGCCGCCGTAGACCTTCGACGCGGACTGGCCCCGGAGCGCCCACAGGATCGTGGTGTCCGGCTCCTCCTTCGCGAGGTCGGCCAGGCTGATGAGGGTGTTCGCGGCGGAGTGCCCGGCGCCAACCACCAGGACTCGGCGCCCCGTGAAGGCGGCGCGGTCGCGGCCGGTGACGTCGGGAAGCGGCGCGGAGATCCGGCCCGCTGCGGCGTTCTCGCCGATGGCAGGCAGGCCGGACGTGCCCAGCGGATTGCGGCGGGACCAGGTTCCGGAGGCATCGATGACAGCAGCCACGGCGTGGTCGCGCGTTTCGCCGTCGGCGTGGTCGACCCGGACGGTGAAGGGTGTGGTGTCACGGTTGCGGGCGTGGGTCTTGTCCAGGCCCTGCCGTGTCACAGCGACGACGCGCGCGCCGGTTTGCAGCCGGGAGGCGATCTCCGGCAGCGCGGCGACGGGCTCGAGGTAGTTGTCGATGAGTTCGCCGCCGTACGGCAGGGCGGTGGGCCGGGGTGATTCCCAGCCGGACGCTTCCAGCAGGCGGAGGGCGGCGGCGTCGAGGTTGTACCGCCATGGTGAAAACAGCCTGATGTGGCGCCACTGCTCGATGGCCGCGCCCGCCGTCGGTCCCGCCTCGAAGACCAGCGGCTCCAGGCCGCGCTCCAGCAGGTGGGCCGCAGCGGCCAGGCCCACCGGGCCGGCGCCGATCACTGCAACGGGAAGGCTGTTTGTCGAATCCATGCTGTCCTCTTTCGTTCAGCGGGTGTGGCGGTTCAAGTACGGGCGGGGCCCGCCGGTCCCATCGCTTGAAGGGACCGGCAGGCAGCGGGGCGTCAGCAGCAGTCCTGATCGTCGTCGCAGCAACCCGAGTCGCCGCCGCAGCATCCGGTGGTCATTCAGCTCACCTCCTCCCCTTGTCCGGGTTTCAGGCGTGGGTGGGTTCCTCCACCAAGGCCGCGGCGATACTGTCCGCGTCGTCCCGGGCCGGTTACTTGGCAGCTGGGATGAGGGACTCGATCAGGCCCTCGATGCGGGTCTTGATCTCGTCACGGATCGGACGGACGGCGTCGACGCCCTGGCCGGCCGGGTCTTCCAGCACCCAGTCCTCGTAGCGTTTGCCCGGGAAGTACGGGCATTCATCCCCGCAGCCCATGGTGATCACGACGTCCGATTCCTTCACGGCCTCGGTGGTGAGGACCTTCGGGACCTCGGCGGACATGTCGATGCCCGCCTCGGCCATAGCCTCGACGGCGGCGGGGTTGATCTTGTCTGCAGGCTGGGATCCGGCGGAACGGACCTCGATGGCCCCCTTGGAGAGGCTGGTCAGGAAGGCGGCGGCCATCTGGGAACGGCCGGCATTGTGCACGCACACGAAGAGGACGGAGGGCTTCTTGGCGGATTCGGTGCTCACTGTTTCTCCTGGAATCAGTTAGGGATGGGCGAGAGGGTCTGCTTGAGGTCGTCACGCCCGAAGCCTTTGCGTCGCTCATAAGATATTGATGTTGATCGATATATGGAGTATCGGACAATAGATTGATGATTGTCAATATTCACGGCGAAGCGGGTTTATTGCCGGTCCTGCCCGCCAGAGTTCGCCGTTCTGTGCCGGAGACCGCCCGGGGCTAGGCGGCGTGCATCCGGGGTGCCAGGTCGCTAATGCGGTGGGAGAGGTCGGCGAAGGCGTTCTCGAAGGCTTCCTCAGTGTTGAGCCGCAGCGGATCCGGCACCGACCAGTGGACGCCGCCGAGGCCGGTAAGTTCCTCGTGGGCGTTGTCGCACACGGTCACGACGAAGTCCCCGTCACCGGCCACCTGGTCCAGCCTCCGCGGGGAACGCTTTGCGATGGTGAGCCCATGCCGGCCTGCGACGTCGATGGCTCCCTGAGCGATGCTGTCCGCGGGGTGCGTTCCCGCCGAGGCCGATGGGATTCCACTGACCTGCGGCCAGAGGGCGGCGGCCAACTGGGACCGGGCGCTGTTCCGGGTGCAGACGAACAGCACACGCCTGGCGCCGTGTTCAACACCGGGCGCGAGGCCTTCCAGTGCACCGGCGGCAAGCCGGATATAGCTGCGGCGCCTGTCGGCCTCCGAGCGGTGGCGGGTTGCCAGGCCCGCTCCTTCCAGGGTGCGCAAATGGTGGGAAAGCAGGTTCGAGGGCATCCCCAGCTCAGCCTGCAGTTCCGTCGGAGAGACGTCCCCCAGGGTCAGCAGGTCGACGATGCGCAGCCGCGCAGGATCCGCGAGGGCCGCATGCTTGGCCACCCGCGCCTGAAAAGCATCCACTGACTCAGTCTTCATTGACTCAATTTTGACTGAGTTAATTTCATCGGTCAAGCTTGGTGCCATGACTTCAAACCAGCCGCCGTTGTGGCGCCGCACCGTCGCCGAACTGCTTGGCACGAGCTTGCTCGTGATGATCGTCGTGGGCTCGGGGATCGCGGCGCAGCAGCTCTCCCCCAATGACGTGGGCCTGCAGCTGCTGCAGAACAGCACCGCCACCGTGCTCGGTTTGACCGTGCTGATCCTGATGTTCGGGCCCGTGAGTGGGGCGCACTTCAATCCAGTGGTCTCACTCGTGGACTGGATCCTGGGCCGGCGCAGCGGCTCGGGACTGACTCTGCCGGAGTTCGGCACCTATGTGGTTGCACAGACGCTGGGTGCGATCAGCGGCAGCGTCCTCGCGAATGCCATGTTTGAGGTGGGGACCTCCATCTCCTTCAAGGACCGCGCCACCGGCGGGCATCTGCTCGGGGAAGTTGTGGCGACCGCCGGGCTCATTTTGCTGATCTTCACACTTGCCGCCACGAAGCGGGGCGTTCTTGCCGCGCCGGCGGTGGGCGCCTACATCGGGGCCGCATATTGGTTCACATCCTCGACGTCGTTCGCGAACCCCGCGGTGACAGTCGGCCGCATCTTCAGCGACACCTTCGCCGGCATCGCACCGGCCTCCGTGCCAGGCTTCGTCGTCGCGCAGCTCATTGGCGCGGCAGCAGGCCTGGGCCTCCTGCTCCTCCTGTTCCCCTCGGCAGCCCGCACCGCCGACGACGTCGTACTTCCGCACGAAGCAGAAAAGACCAGCCCCTAGCCCTGGCCGCGGCAGGCATGCGGCCTGCTCCAGGATCTCTACATTGATGAACGTCTATATTGGCGCATAATGGGGTACATGAACTTGCTGCCCATTCTCGAGCCGGCCACGGATGAATGCTGCGCGCCGGCATCGGCGCCGGCCCTGGGCCCTGAAGACGCCAAGCAACAGGCCGTGGTCTTCAAGGCGCTGGCCGACCCGAACCGGCTCCGGCTGCTCTCCATCATCAAGGCCTCATCCTCCGGGGCGACCTGCGTGTGTGACCTGACCGATCCGCTGGACCTGAGCCAGCCCACCGTGTCCCACCACCTGAAGGTCCTGGTCGAAGCCGGACTGCTGCACCGCGAAAAGCGCGGCACCTGGGCCTACTTCTCCCTTGCCCCCGGCGCCCTGGACGACGTCGCCGGCATCCTCGCAAAGCTATGACCTTGCCCGTGGCGATCCGGGCCATGGAACCAGCCGACTCGCCGGACGTACGCCGCTCCCCGGCCCTCTGAACGAGGCACGGGGCCGGTTCCCTGCCACCTACCGCTGATTTCTTGCCTGGTGTCAGGTCACCGGGTCGATGCGGCGTACCTCGATCGGCCACAGTTTGGCCTCTCCGAATTTGCCGGCAATTTCCACGGCGCGGTCCATGTCCACGCAGTCGACGATGTAGTAGCCGGCCACGATTTCCTTCGATTCGATGAACGGACCGTCGGTCACAGAGCGCCTGCCGCCGTCCATTCTTACGAACTTCGCCTCTTCATCGAGTTCATGGGCTTCCACGAACTCTCCGGAGGCTCTGAGTTCCTTTTGCAAAGCGGGCACTTGTTCTAGCTGTATTCAGATGACGACGGGGACCCGGCAGTAGTCTCCGCCAGGCGTTTGGTAAGGTAGCGCCGCTCGACCTCGGACGGTGCGAGTTCCCGGGCCCGCTGATATTCGCGGCCGGCCTCTGTCTTTCGGCCAAGGCGCCGCAGGAGATCGGCTTTCGCGGCGGGCAGAAGGTAGTAGCCCTCCAGCGACCGTGTCAGGTCAAGCTGGTCGATAAGGGCAAGCCCTGCCTCCGGTCCTTGGGACATCGCGACGGCGACGGCACGGTTGAGCTCGATGACCGGTGACGGTGCAATCTGCGCCAGGTGGTCATAGAGCAAGGCCACCTGGCCGAAGTCTGTTGTGCCGGAACTGCTGGCTGTCATGTGGCAGGCAGCAATGGCCGCCTGGATGCGGTAACTTCCGGGCTGGGAACGGCGTGAAATGGCCATTTGATCGGCGGCCGCCAGCAGCGCCACAGCCTCTGCAACCGCGGCCCTATCCCATGATTGGCGGTCCTGCTCCTCCAGCGTCACCAAGTCCCCTGCGGCGTCTGTTCGCGTCCTTCGCCTGGCATGGTGGAACAGCATGAGCGCCAGGAGACCCAGAGCTTCTGGTTCTTGTGGGGACCCGTCGAGCAACGCAGCCAGCAACCGGGTCAGGCGAATCGCTTCCCGGACAAGCGGCTCGCGGATTAAGGAGTTGCTGCCGGTGGCCGAATAGCCTTCGTTGAACATCAGATACAGCACGGCCAGGATCCCGGCCGTGCGTTCGGATATCAGCTCCGGCGGCGGCACGCGATACGGGATGCCTGCATCCCGTATCTTGGCACGGGCCCTGACGAGCCTTTTCGACATCGTGGCTTCGGAGACAAGGAACGCGCGCGCGATCTCACCGGTCGTCAGTCCCGCGACGGTGCGCAAGGTCAACGCCACCCGGGCATCGAGCGGGAGGGCAGGGTGGCAACAGGTGTAAATCAGCCGCAACCGGTCGTCGTCGGCCGCCGGATCGCTCTCGGCCTCGCCTTCCAGCCCTTCGAGCGCAGTGAGAATAGCGAGCTCACGCACCGCCCTCTTTTCGCTGGCCGCACTCCGCATCCGGTCGATCGCCCTGTTCCTGGCAACGGTTGTCAGCCACGCCGCGGGGTTCCTCGGAATGCCGCGCATCGGCCAGTCAACCAGGGCGCGCGCGAACGCATCCTGGACACAATCCTCGGCCAGGCTCCAGTCGCCCGTCACGCGAATGAGGGTTGCGGTGATTCGCGCGGTCTCCAGCGCGGAGGCGGTTTCGATGGCGGTCTGCACGTCGGAGGGCTCTGGCACCACTTCATCCCTCCCTCGATCATCAGTACAGGCCACCAGGCGGATGGCTACTCCCCGAGCGGCCACACCGGCCTGATCTCGATCTTGCCAAATCTTGCCATGGGGTGTTTGGACGCCACCTCGATAGCCTCATCGAGATCGGTACAGGCGATGATGTCATAGCCCGCGATCCATTCCTTCGTCTCGGCGAACGGCCCGTCCGAGACGACCACTTCGCCCGCGCGCACCGTGACGGTGGTTGCGTCCTCGACAGGGCGCAGCCTGTCACCGTGACGGCTGACGCCCCTGGCCTCCATTTCGGCCCCCCATTCGACGATGTTGTCCTCCGCTGCCACATATTTCGGCGCTGTGGGATCGCTACAGATAAACAGCATGTACTCCACGATGACTCCTTCTTTAGAGGTTGATACACCAGTACGACGACCGGGATGTCGCCAAAAGGACAGTGGGTGAGAAATTCTTTTGAGGTCGGCACGGGTCGTGTCGCCATCCCCCTCTCAGAGGCGGGGGTCCAGGTCAGCGGCGTAGAACTGTCTCACGCGATGATCGCCCGTCTACGTGAGAAGGTCGGAGAGGACCAGATTCCCGTTGTTCAGGGCGACATGACCGAGGCAGCGGCGGGCGAAAACTTCTCGCTTGCCTACTGGTGTTCAACACCATCGCCAACCTCTTGACACAGGACGAACAGATCCGGTGTTTCCAGAACGCTGCCCGTCATCTTGCACCTGGCGGGCGCTTCGTCATTGAGCTCTGGGTGCCACAACTGCGTTCGCTGCCACCCGGACACGGCGGGACAGTCGAGGTGAGTCAGCCCGGGTATCTCCTGGTCGATACCTATGACGTGCTGCACCAGCACGTCATCTCGCACGTGCGGTTCGGCCCAGAACTATCGGATGGGCGGGATGCACGGATCGGACGGACACCACACCGGTACATCTGGCCCAGCGAGCTCGATCTCATGGCGCGGCTACCGGGTTTGAACTGGAATCCAGGTGGGCGGGCTGGGACCGCAGCGACTTCACCGCGGAGTCTCCCAGTCACGTGTCTGTATACCGGCTCTCCGCACGCTGAGGGTCCCTACCGGGAGTGGTGTTCGCGTACGCGGTCGAGCCACTCCGTGGTCAGCGCCTTGATGAGGCCGGGCTGTTCGTGCGGCAACGCATGGCCGGCGCGGTCGAGCACGGCGAATGTGGCCCGCGGATAGTGCTCGAGCAGATCCCATTGGCTGGCGTATCCCACCGTGGAGTCCTGGCGCCCGGCGACTATAAGGACGGGGCAGGGGTACGGTGGGCCCTCCTCAGGACTGGTGCTGAGCCGCCAATGTTGGCCGATCCGCTCGAGGCCGGCTTCGTCGACCAAACCAAGGGCGGGGACCACGTACTCCTTGTATCGCTCCAGCGTGGCCTGCGTCTGCACGACGAAGTAGTCGCGGAACACACTCTCCTCGGCCGGGCCGAGCGTCCGGCCCGGATCCACCGAGGCGTTCAAGACCTGGTGCGCAGGCAAATCCCTCACGTTCTCGCCCAGCGGACAGATCAGCGCGAGCCCTGCCACCTGCTCCGGGCGCCTGCCGGCGATGGCTCGGGCATAGTACGCGCCTGCGGAATGGCCCATGAGCCGGAACTGCCCGGCACCGACCACACCATCGACGAACGCGAGCAAGAGGTCCAGAACGTCCTCGGCGCTATTGAGCGTGACCGACGCCGGCGTCTGCCCCATGCCCGGCAGGTCCGGGTAAATGCGCCGAAAATTGGATAGCCCGCCAAATATCGGCTCCATGGCACCGACCATCTCCCGGTGATCCACGCCCGCACCATGCAGCATCAGGACCGGAACCCCGTCACCGTGCTCGACATAATGGACTGGTATTTCACGTGCTTTGTACTCCACAAAGTCAGCTTAATCCGGGCCCTTCGCTAAAGGGCGTCGTTGGGTCAGACCGGGAAACCGCTTCCGCCCCGCCGTTGGTAGTCTTTAGCCGACTATCGCCTTTCACCAGACATCACTTGAGGTGCGAACCATGACCGCGACGACACGCCCTCCGGGCACCGTCCTTCTTGCCGGTGCCACCGGCGATCTCGGCGGGCGGATCCTGCGGAATCTGGTCGACCTTGGCGCCACCGTTCGCGTCCTGACACGACAAGAGACCAGCACGGCGCGGATTGCCGAGCTACGCGCCGTGGGCGCCGAGGTGATTCAGGCGGATTACGACGATCCGGACGGGCTCCGAAGGGCCTGCACGGATGTTGACTGCGTGGTCTCTGCGATCAACGGTCTCGACAGCGCAATCCTTGGTTCCCAGTCGCGCTTGCTGGAGGCGGCGGCCGCGGTGGGTTCGCGTCGCTTCATCCCTTCCGACTTCTCCATCGATTACCGTGGTATCCGGCCTCGAAGCAACCGGAACTTACAGCTCCGCAGAGACTTCGCACGGGAACTGGACGCGACCGAAATCCGGGCCACATCCATCCTTAGCGGCGCCTTCACCGACATGCTCTCCGGGCAGGCACCAATGATCCTGCTCTCCCTGCACCGTGTGCTCTTTTGGTCCGACCCCGACCAGGTGCTCGATTTCACTACCAAGGACGACACGGCCACCTACACTGCCGCCGCCGCCCTCGACGAGCGGGCGCCCCGTGTCCTCCAGATCGCCGGGGACCAGGTCACGGCAAGGACCTTGGCATCGACGATGACCGACCTGACCGGCACACAATTCCGGCTCCTCTACGCGGGCAGTTTTGGTTCCCTGACTACTATGAGCCGGGCAGTCAGAGCCCTCATGCCGGCCTCTACCGAGCCGTTCCCGCCGTGGCAGGGCATGCAGTACTTCGCCAGCATGTTCAGCGGTGACGCGAATCTGCGTCACATCAACAACGACCGGTACGGCAGCCGGAGATGGACGACCGCCCGGGACGTCCTGGAGCAGCACCGTCAGCAGAGTTGACCGGACCCGAGGCGCGCTGGGCCAAGGGTCCTGGTAGTCCTGGTTCAAGCAGTCACGCCGATCCTGAACCGGACTGCACCTTCACCCGCTGGTCCCCGGCGCGCGTAAGTCCACCGGGACTCCCTGGCGTAGGCCGATAGAGTAGGTTCAGAATTGGTCGGGGGGACCACATGACTTCACGCCATTGCCTTGTTATCGAAGACGACCAGGACATCCGTGACCTGCTCTGCATGATCCTTACCGGAATGGGGTTCGTCGTTCACGCCGAAACCACCGGCACGGCAGGACTCCGGGCAGCCGGAACACTGGACCTAGCCCTCATCACGCTGGATCTGGGCCTTCCGGACCTCAGCGGCCTGGACGCGGCGCGTGGCCTGCGGACACTCTCGAAGGCACCGATCCTCATGATCACCGCGTGGGCAGAACCTGGTGATGAGATCGACGGCATGGCTGCCGGCGCAGACGCGTACCTCGCCAAACCCTTCCGCCCTCACATGCTCAGAGAACTGGTACAGCGGCTCTGCCCACCAGAGCACCACGATGCCCCGCCGTCGCGAGCCGAAGACACCGCCACGGGATCACCGGCCTAGGTTAGGGGCACACTTGGTGTCATGGCTGATTCTGAAGCAGTGACAACTCAGCGTTCGACGGTTGAGGATTGGACGCGCGCATTGGCGGAATCCGCCGGTTCGCCGGGCGGCGGGGCCGGGGCGGGATTGATGCTTGCCATCGCCGCGTCACTGACATCGATGGTGGCCGGATATACGGAAGCTGAGGAGCACCAGCGCGGGGAACTCGCCAATGTTCACGCGCGGGCGCGCTCACTCCGGGAAGTCGCCCTTCGACTGGCCGATGACGACGCGTCAGCCTCTAAAGCTTTCGGCGCCGCGTTTCGGCTGGAACTGGGGCCGGAACGCGAGGACGCCATACACCGGGCATCCGTCGTCGCCGCCAAGGCATCTGCCGTGCTCGGCAAGCGAGCCATCGATGCCATCGGAGATCTGGGGTGGCTTGCTTCCAACGGTAACCCGGCGCTTATCGCCGATATCGTCGTCGCGTTCGGTGCCCTGAGGGCAGCGGTGACAGGGGCGCGCACAAACGTGAGTTTCGATCTCGCGGCGCTCACCTCCGCGGGCTCCACCCTCGAGGAGGTTCGGGAACAGCACCCGGCCCTGTGGGAGACCGTCGAGCACCTCAACGCCGCGCTCGATCGGATAGACGGGCTGACCGCCGAGATAGACCACAGGGCCGCTCCCACCGACGCCGTCTGACGCGGCGCACGCCCGGGCGTCTGGCCCGACGGCGTGACAGAGCCGGACGACGTCGTAGCTGAAGTGGTTTCCGATCACGCAGTTGTTGGCCCCGGCGACACGCCGCAGGAAGTGGTTGGAACCCATCAGGTTCTCCGTGACAAGGCGGTGCCTGCCACTGCTGCGGACACCGTGAAGGCGCGTAGGACACTCCGGCGGCTTATCTCCGGGGTGGGTTTCATGTGTCTCTTGGAATTGGTGACGAGAGGACCCGAGGTTCCCCGACTGAGCGTGCGAAAGCTTGGGAGAGGCACGAACGCGAAGGATGGTCTGCGGGGCGCACAACATGCGGCGTTTTGCCAAAATGTGCCAAAACGATTTGTCGTCAGTTGTGGCTTACTGTATGGCGGCTTCCATAGCCTCGTCAAGGGTCCACAAGATTTCAAATGTGATGCTTGACACGCATCCGCCGCGGGCCCTAATCTGATGCCAAGTCGATTTGGCAAAACGGTTTTTCACTGAGACTTGAAGTTTCCAAGCCACCACCCCAACCGTAGATTCCGTTCAAAAGAAAGGGAGTCGACAGCGATGTCCTCTCGAACCACGATTTCCCGGATCACCGCCATTGGCGGCCTGTCCACCGCGGTGCTTCTGGCAGCAACCGCCTGCGGCGCGGGGGGCCCGGCAGCGACGTCGGGTAGCGCCACGAGCACCGTCAACGTCCTCGTCGAGGCCGGCGGCCACGCCGAACTGACAGGCGTCGCCGAACAGTGCAAGAAAGATACAGGCGTTAGCGCCAACTTCGTCGAACTGCCTTATGACGGCATGTTCAACAGGCTCTCAAGCGAGTTCTCCTCCGGCAACGTCTCCTTCGACGTCGCCGCGCTCGACTCCGTCTGGCTTCCCAGCTTCAAGGACGCGGTCCAGCCCATTGACGAGCTCTTCACCGACGAGGCGAAAAAGGACATCTTCCCCGCGCTCGTGAAGGAAGCGAACGTGGACGGGCACTTTATCGGCATGCCGGCCTGGACCAACGCGGAAATCATCCTGTACCGCAAGGACCTGTTCGACGATGCCAAGAACAAGGCCGACTTCAAGGCCAAGTACGGTTACGACCTCGCCGCTCCGACCACGTGGAAGCAATACCAGGACATCTCCGAATTCTTCACGAAGGACGGCATGTACGGCACTGACGTGAAGGGCGGTGTCGAAACCGAATGGCTGGCCCACGTCCTCCAGGCCGGTTCCCCGATGGTCCTCGATGAGAACAACAACGTCGTGATCGACAACGCCGCGCACAAGGACGCGCTCGACTTCTATACCAGCCTGGTCAAGTCCGCCCCTCCCGGCGCCGCTCAGGTCGACTGGGCAGCAGCGCAGAACCTGTTCAACCAGGGCAAGACCGCGATGACCCGGTTCTGGGCCCACGCCTACCGCCAGATCCCCAAGGATTCCCCGGTCGCGGGCAAGGTCGGCGCCGCTCCCATGATCGGCGGCTCCGCCGGCGTTGCCGGTGTTCCAGGCCCTTGGTACCTCTCCGTGCCCAAGGCAACCAAGAACAGCGACGCTGCCAAGAAATTCATCAAGTGCGCCTATGACCACAACGACCTGGGCATCGAATCCAGCCTCGGCCTGGCCTCCCGCATCTCGGCCTTCGAGAAGTACCAGGACAAGGCCGGCTACGAGAGCTTCAAGCCACTCATCGAGACCCTCAAGGGCCAGGCAACGGCCACGCGTCCCGCCACGGCCAAATGGCAGCAGATCGTGGACACCGCCTTGGTTCCCATGCTGCAGAAAGCCGTAGCCGGAGGCGACTCCGCCACTCTCCTGGCCGCAGCGAAAAAGCAGATCCAGGACCTCCTCAAGTAAGATTCCGCGGCCGGCGCTCGAACACAAGTGCCGGCCGCGGCCCCAACCATCGGAAGAGAAAACCGTGCGTATCTCCGATCGCCGCTTCGCCCTGTACCTTATGGCGCCGGCGGCCCTGTTCCTGGCAGTATTTGTGGCCTACCCGCTGTTCCGCCTAGTGGCAGACAGCCTCTTCAAGATCTCCCCGATCGCCGGGGGCCCCCGCGACTTCGTCGGCTTGGACAACTATGTCCGTGCCTTCGCCTCCGAAGCATTCGTGGGCGCCGGCTGGCGCACCCTGGCCTACACCTTCGTGGTGGTCGCCCTCGAGTTCGCCCTTGGGCTTGGAATGGCCCTTCTGTTCACGGCCCTTGGCCGCAAATCCGAGGTTTGGCGGACGGTATTCCTCTACCCGCTGATGATCGCGCCCATCGTCGCCGGCCTGTTGTGGAAATTTCTGATGATCGACAACTTCGGGCTCATCGGCACACTCCTGCACCAGGCGGGAATCCTGCAGAACCCCAACCAGATCGGCTGGCTGTCAGACCCAGGAATCGTCCTCTTCTCGGTAGCCGTCCCGGACATCTGGCTTACCACCTCCTTCATGTGCCTCGTCCTCTTCGCCGGCCTCCAGAACATCCCCGGCGACCTTATCGAGGCGGCCCGGCTCGACGGCGCCAAGGCCCCCACCCTCCTGTTCAGCATCATCCTGCCGCTCCTGCGCCCCGTCATCGCAGTGGCATTGGTTGTGCGCGGCATCGACGCAGCCAGGGCCTTTGACACCATCCTTATCCAGACCAACGGCGGCCCGCAGTCCGCATCCGAAACCATGAGCCTGCTGATCTACCGCACCATGATCCGCTTCGGCGATCCGGGACTGGCCAGCGCCATGGGCACCATCTACCTGCTGGCCATGCTGGGCGTCGCGTTCTTCGCCGTCGCTACCATCTGGCGCCCAGGGAAGGACAACTGATGAGCACCGCCGAAACCCCCATCAACGACCGCTTTGCCGCTGAGGCGGCAGCCTCCCGCCCCCGGCACTCAGGCGTCGTCTCTGCCATCCTGGCCACCGGCACCAAGTCGTCCGGTGCCACTGCCGGCGCTGCCCCCACCAGAGCCCTCCCGGCCGAGCCGGTGTTGCTTACTCCGGCAGCCTCGGGCACGGGCCGTCCCCGACGCAGGAATCACCACGCCGAAGGCCTGGAAGCCGGCAAACGCAGTACCCGCATCCTGCTGTGGATCGTCCTTGCAGCCGCGATGGTCCTCTACGGGTTCCCATTCCTCTACCTGCTGTTCACTTCCTTCAAGACGCCGATCGACACCATCGCGGTGCCGCCCACGATCCTTCCCAAGGAATGGACGCTGGAGAACTACGCCAACGCCCTGGGCCGCAACGGAGTTCTGGCCTCGTTCATCAACAGCGTGCAGACGGCCGTCATCAGCACGGTCCTGTCCCTCGCCCTGGCCATTCCGGCCGCGTACGGCATCACCCGCTACAAAACACCGAGCGGGCGGGTGTTCATCATGGCAGCACTTGTAACCCGCATGGTGCCGCCGGTGGCCATCGGCATCCCCTTGGCTTCCATGATGGCCTCCGCGGGGCTGGCCGATACCCCTATCGCTCTCTCCATCGCCCACACGACGATCTCGCTGCCACTGTCCATCTGGCTCATGTCCAGCTTCTTCGAAGCCGTTCCCAATGACCTTGAAGAGGCCGCGACGGTGGATGGGTGCAGCAGGCTCGGGGCCCTGTGGCGGGTCGTGATCCCGGTGGTGTCAGGTGGCATCGCGGTCACCGCGATCTTCGCCTTCCTCGCCTCCTGGAACGAGTTCCTCTTCGCCCTCCTCATGACCGCCATCCGGTCCCAGACCACCCCGGTGGTCATCGCAAACTTCCAGACCCAGTTCGGCCTGGACTGGGGATCCATGACGGCGCTGGCCGCCGTGTACTCCATCCCGGTCATCCTCCTCACGCTTCTCTTGCAGCGCAAGATCGTCGCAGGCATGACGCTCGGCGCCGTCAAGGGCTGAAAAACCCAACTGGAAAGGCACTAGTACCAGACCGGAAAGCACGCGGACCATGCCGAACTGCCACGCGTTGAGGACAGGCTTCCGCGCCGCTGGCCGGAGCACGGGCTCAGGGACGAAGAAGCCGCACGTAGAATCAGCACCAACACCATGAGGACGTGGGAGAGCAATGACCAATAGATCAGTCGGCATCAAGGACGTGGCGGCCGCAGCCGGGGTCTCTGTCACGACCGTCTCCCACGTCCTCAATGACGTTGCCTACGCCCGGGTGGGCGCGGGAACGAGGGAACGCGTCCACGAAGCGGCCCAACGGCTGGGTTACGGGCCCAACCGGCTCGCCCAGGCCCTGCGCACCCAACGCTCCGGGATGATCGGGTTCATCAGCGAGGAAATCGCCACCACCCCCCACGCAGGCAGGATCATCCTCGGAGCCGAGGAAACGGCGCGGGCCCGCGGCTACAACATCATGATCATCAACTCCACCAGCACCAGCTCCCAAGACTCCAGGGAAAGCGATGTCGCCGATCTGCTGGACAGGCAGGTGGACGGCATCCTGTACGCCACGATGTATCACCGGAAGCTGGAAGTCCCCAAGAACCTGGCCGCACTGCCAGCAGTCCTGGTGGACTCCGAAGACATCAGCCA
Source organism: Arthrobacter sp. 05T444 (assembly GCF_056395905.1). Lineage (NCBI taxonomy): Bacteria > Bacillati > Actinomycetota > Actinomycetes > Micrococcales > Micrococcaceae > Arthrobacter > Arthrobacter sp. 05T444. The sequence goes on along the minus strand of NZ_JBFTKK010000005.1, from coordinate 18,878 downwards.
AACTGTTTCCTCCGTCATCCCCGACGAACTGGGCGGTGCAAGGTCGGCCGTGCGAACCCTGATCGACGCCGGGCACACCCGGATCGGCATGCTCAACAACACCGACGACGTGCCGGCAACCCACTCCCGGCTCAAGGCCTTCAAGGACACGCTGGCAGATGCCGGGCTGCCGTTCCACCAAGAACTGGTCCAGTCCGAGCATTCCGAGGTGCCCGGGGGCTACCAGGCGGCTCTGCGCCTCCTGAAACCCCAAAGCCGGCCCACGGCGGTCTTCTGCTACAACGACCGGATGGCCATGGGCGCCTACCGGGCGGCGGCGGAACTGGGCCTGAAGATCCCGGAGGATGTTTCCTTCGTCGGTTTTGATAACCAGCAACTCATCGCCGAAAACCTCTACCCTGCGCTGACAACAGTCGCGCTCCCCCACTACGAAATGGGCGCGTGGGCAACCGAAAACCTGATCGACGCCATCGAGGGAAAAGCTGACCTGCAGCTGTTTGCGGCTCACCCGACCGTTTTGCCATGTCCCTTGGTCCTTCGCGATTCCGTCGCCGCCCCAAAACATGAGGACCCTTCCAGTAGAGCGACACGGGACTCGCCTACACACGCCAACACCTGACCTCGAGCGCGTCCAGTAAAGGACGCGCCCAACCCTCCAAGGACCTCAAATGAACAGCACCCCAGTTCCCCCACGCCCTGAAACGGATGTCGTCGTCGTCGGCGAGGCCATAATCGACATCATTGACACCGCCGCAGGGCCCGTCGAGTTTCCAGGCGGATCGGGGATGAACGTCGCGTTCGGACTCGGCCGGCTAGGCGTCAGCACCGCATTTCTCACCGCACTGGGCAGGGATGAACGCGGCAGGAACATCCGCCGCCACCTGGACACCGCGGGAGTGCGCCTGCTTCCGGGAGCCGAACACCTCAACCGCACATCGACCGCCAGGGCGCTTCTGGACAGCACCGGTTCCGCGGAGTACGAATTCGACTTCGAATGGAACCTCCCCCAAATCAGCCCTGCTTTCCTCCCCAAGGTGCTGCATACGGGGTCACTGGCCTCCTTCATGGAACCCGGAGCAACCCAAGTCCGGTCCTTGCTGGAACTGTTCTCCGGCCGCTGTTTGATCACATACGACCCCAACATCCGCCCGACACTGCTCCACAGCCACACTGAAGCACTCAGGACCTTCGAACACACAGTTGCCCTGGCCACCATGGTGAAGCTCAGTACGGACGATACCCGGTGGCTCTACCCCGGCACGTCCCCTCACGATGTCGCGCGGCGGCTGCTTGATCTCGGGACAGAACTGGCAATCATCACTGATGGCGCCTCCGGCTCCTATCTGCGTTCGAATGCCGCCGAGATCGAAGTGCCGGCACCGCCAGTGGTCGTCAAAGATACTGTCGGCGCAGGCGACTCCTACATGTCCTCGCTTATCGCGGGCCTCATAGAGGACCCCGAGGACTGTTTCGACTACGGCAAGCTCACCCGCCTGGGAACAGCCGCCTCGCTGGCTGCGGCAGTAACTGTCGGACGGCACGGGGCGAACCCGCCGACGCGGGCAGAACTGATCGACTCTCTGGAACTGGCCCAAACGTCCCGAAAGAACTCCGATGACTGAAACAACAACGCACCCTGCCGGCCCCGCCGAAGACACCGCCCTTAATATCCGGCCGATACTTCACTACACAGCCAAGAACACTTGGCTGAACGACCCCAACGGACTCGTGTGGCACCGGGGCGTCTACCATCTGTTCTACCAAAACAACCCCTTCGACAACGTCTGGGGCAACATGTCCTGGGGGCACGCCACCTCAACCGACCTTCTGCACTGGACAGAACATCCGGTTGCCATCGCCTGCGACGAGGAAGAAGACGTCTTTTCCGGCAGCATCGTGGTGGACCACGACAATACGTCGGGATTCGGCACAGTGGAAGATCCGGCCTTGGTGGCCATCTACACGAGCGCCTTCAAGGAAGGCTCAGTGCACCAAGGGACGCAAGCCCAGTCTCTCGCGTTCTCCACGGACGCCGGCATGACGTGGAGCAAATACGCAGGCAACCCGGTGCTTGGCCGCGGTTCGGCCCATTTCCGGGACCCCAAGGTGTTCAGCTACGAGGGACCGGCCGGTTCCTGCTGGGTCATGGTGGCGGTGGAGGCCCAGCACCAGCAGGTTGTGCTGTACCGCTCGGCCAACCTCAAGGACTGGGAATACCTGAGCACCTTCGGCCCTGCAAACGCCACAGGAGGCGAATGGGAATGCCCCGACCTGTTCCCGCTCCCCGTCGACGGAGACCCGGACAGCGTCAAGTGGGTCCTGGTGGTCAATATCAACCCGGGTGCCGTGGCCGGCGGCTCGGGAGGGCAGTACTTCGTCGGCGACTTCGATGGGGTGCAGTTCACCGCCGACTTTGATTCGCTCGTTCCAGCGGATGCCGACGGGACCACGGATCTCAGACACTGCCTGTGGCTCGACTGGGGACGTGACTACTACGCCGCCGTCTCCTTCAGCAATGCCCCGGAGAACCGCCGCATCATGATCGGCTGGATGAACAACTGGGACTATGCAAACTCCTTGCCCACGTCTCCGTGGCGCTCCGAGATGTCGCTCGCCCGCGAGGTCGAGCTCGCGACGGTGGACGGTTTGCCGCGCCTGGTGCAGCGCCCGGTGCTGCCGTTGGACTGTGGGGAGCCGGCCCGCACCATCCAGGACGTGGAACTTCACGACTCCCTGTTGCAACTGCCCGACGCGACGCCCGGATCAGCCCAGCTGATCGAGGCCGAGATCCTGCCCGGCACGGCACGGACCGTTGCTTTCAGGCTTCTCGGCGCATCGGGCGGGACCGCCGCAACGGTTCTCAGCTTCGATGCCGTTACGAGCCGGCTAACCCTGGATCGCCGCAACTCCGGAAACACCGCCTTCCACGGAAAGTTCGCGTCGGCTGAGTCGGCGCCGGTGAAGCTCGACGGCGGCGTGCTAAGGCTCCGTGTAATCGTCGACCACTGCTCGGTGGAGGTTTTCGCCCAAGGCGGCAGGGTTGTCTTAAGCGATCTGGTGTTCCCCGTGTCCGGGAACCTGGGCACCGAAGTGTGCGTGGAGGGCGGCACGGCCATTGTGCGGAAACTGGCCGTTACGGCCTTGTCCTAGAGAAACCACAACACAAAGGGAAGAACCTATGTCAAGCAACAACTACTACGACGTGACTACGTGGCCCGTCGGCAATCCGTCCGAGGACGTCGGTGAAGTGATCAACAGCATCATCGCTGACATCAAGGACCGGCAGACCGTCAGCGATGCGAACAACGGAGGAAAGCCAGGCGCGGTGATCTACATTCCGCCCGGGGACTACCACCTTCGTACGCAGGTGGTCATCGACGTCAGCTTCCTCAGGATCCATGGCTCGGGACACGGCTTTACGTCGTCGAGCATCCGGTTCAACGTTCCCGAAGACGAATGGCCCGACTTGCATGAGCTGTGGCCCGGAGGGAGCCGCATTATCGTCGACATTCCCCTCGGCGGAGACGGGGAGGAATCCAAGGGAGCCGCCTTCTACGTTGAGCGAAGCGGGAGCCCGCGGATCAGCTCGGTCGAGTTCTCCAACTTCTGCATCGACGGGTTGCACTTCAACTCGGATGGCTCGGGGATGCATCCGGAGAACACGTACGTCAACGGCAAGACCGGTATCTATGTCGCGAACGCCAATGACTCATTCCGCGTAAACGGCATGGGGTTCGTCTACCTCGAGAACGCACTCACTATCTACAACGCGGACGCGCTTTCCATTCACGACAACTTTATCGCTGAATGCGGAAGCTGCATCGAGCTGCGCGGGTGGGGACAGGCATCAAAGATCACCGACAACTTGGTCGGAGCAGGCTTCAAGGGTCACTCGATCTACGCCGAGAACCATGGCGGGCTCCTGATAACCGCGAACAACGTCTTCCCCCGTGGTGCGAGCAGCGTCCATCTCGACGGCGTCACGCGTTCAAGCGTCACCAACAACCGTTTGCATTCGTTCTACCCCGGGATGCTGATTCTCGCAGCGAATAGTTCGGAAAACCTCGTGGCCACGAATCACTTCTTGCGTGACCATGAGCCCTGGACGCCCTTCCTGGGAGTCGACAACGGACTGAACGACCTCAACGGACTTCTTTGTGTCAGCGGCAGCAACAACTCTGTTGTCGGCAATCACTTCTCCCAGATCATCGACTCACAGAGCATCCGGCCGGCAGGTGCGACGCCTGTCATCATCCGGCTGATGGCGGGGGTTGGCAACTTCGTCTCCAACAACCACGTCGTGGCGATGGACGTTCACTCCAAGTCAAGTGACTCCTGCTTCTCGGCTCAGGTGGATGCTCTGTTGACGACCGAGGCTTCGGAAGTCCTCGCCGTTACGGCCGTCATGGTCGATTCCGAATCAGCTCGCAATACGATCCTTGATTCCGGAAGTGACGCCCAAGTTATCGCAGACAGGGCTGTCAACGCCTTTAGGGCCACTCCCACGGTCGGTTTCTAAGGGCGGCACATGCACTTGTGGCCCAGTAACCCGCTCAGGCCCGCGGGAGTCTGTGGCCACGGCCTCCCAGGGTAGCGGCGAGGAAATATGAGGAGAGAATGTCTTCGGCCTGCGGGTACCGTCCACGACCTCGCGCTTGTTCGAGGTGGACACGACTGCGCCGCAACCGCGGGCCGACACTCCGGGTCCCTAGACTCATCAGATGTCTTTCGACAAGAAACCTGACGCCAGGGCCGAACACCGCTGGCCCGCCGTCATCGCACTGCTCCTGGCACTGGGTCTCTACGCCACACTGCCCAGCAGCTTCCTTCCGGCGCTCCGGTACGCGGTGGTGGCCGTCGGGCTGCTGATGCTCATTCCCTTGATCGCGCTCAACCCGGCCCGGCTTCGGCGGCAAACCCGCTGGTCCAAGTACCTCGCCACCGGCCAGGCCCTGTTGCTGGTGGCCGCCAACGAGGTGGCGCTGGTCCAGCTGATCATCCTGCTGACCTCCTCCGGGAAACAGGACGGACCCACCCTCCTGCTCGCGGCGCTTCAGGTCTGGGTCACCAACATCATTGGGTTCGCCCTGGTCTACTGGGAGCTGGACCGCGGCGGGCCCGTCTCCCGCCGGCACGCCGACCGCAAAGACCTCCCGCCCGCCGACTTCCGCTTTCCGCAGGACGAAGACCACGACGCCGTCGAGGAGGTGGCTACCAGGTCGTCCGTGAAGACGGGCTGGGTGGCCTCCTTCGTGGACTACCTGTACTTCTCGGCGTCCAACTCCATGGCCTTCAGCCCCACGGATACCATGCCGCTGTCCCCGCGGGCCAAAATATTCATGGTCCTCGAGGCAGCCGGCGGCTTTGTGCTGCTGGCCCTCGTGATCGCGCACGCGGTGGCCCTGATCAACTAGCAGCGCCCTACAAACGACGATGCTCCCGCCCAGAGACTTACGCCTGCTTCAGCCGGGCCTGGTAGCCGGGCTCCGTGCCGGTGGCGAGGCTTGCCGGCGGTATCCGGTGCAGCTGCGACTGGATTCCGGCACGGAACACCGGCGCAGCCTGCGGCCGCTTCGCCCGCAGCTCTTCCGCCGTCTGGTGCCGGATTTGCCGCACGACCCACGGCAGGAAGTAGGTCCTGGCCCAGACCAGGTCGCCGGCTCCTGCCTCCCGCCAGCTCCTTTCCGGCAGCTCCCGGGGCTCCAGGGGCTGAAGCGAATGGGCTACGTTCAGGGAATTCAACACCATGATGGCAATGGTGTGGTACCCCAGCGGCGAGAAGTGCAGCCGGTCGGGATCCCACATCAGGGGATCCCGGAGCTCCCGCAGAGCCCACAGATCAGCCACCACGCAGTCGTGCCGGGCGGCGATCGCGTGGATATTCTCGTTGAAGATCGCTACCTTGGCCCTGTTCCGGCTCAGCACGGGAGTGTGCCACCAGTCCGGCCCGGTGAAGAGCACAATGGTGGCTCCGGTGGTCTTCAGCAGCTCGACGCCCGCGTCCAGCCTGGCAGCGAGCTTGTCCGGATTGCTCCTGTGGAACACCATGTCATTTCCGCCGGCCGACAGGGTGATCAGATCCGGCTTCAGCCTCAGCGCCTGCGCCAGCTGCCGGTCCAGGATTTCCTGCAGCAGCAAACCGCGCACGGCCAAGTTCGCGTAGGCAAAATCCTCATGGTCAACGCTCAGTTCCTCCGCCACACGGTCAGCCCAGCCGCGCCAACCGCCCGGGCTGCGCTCTTCGGGATCACCGATCCCCTCCGTGAACGAGTCCCCCAAAGCCACATACCGGCTCCACGGGTGCGGGGCTGCTCCATTGCGGCCCGAGCTGAGTTCAAAGCGGCCGACGGCGTCCATCGCCTTATCCTCTCCCTCGCCGCCCGCAGGCTCCCCAGCACGTCGGGGCGTTACTGAAGTAACGCTTTCGTTTCCTGATGCATTCCAAAAGACCGGGGAAATTTGCAGAAGGCGGGCTGGAGTCTAACTGAAGAAGTTGATCAGCACAGGGGCAACAGCCTCGTTCGCGACGGCGTGGTTCTGGCCATCCAGCTTTTCCTGCTTCATTCCGGGAACGGCTGCGGCGACGGCGTTGATGGCGGCCCCCGCCCAGGACGGGCTCGCACCCCCGTAGATCCCCAGCGTAGGGATCTGAATGGCCGACAGCTTGTCGGCAGGGACGCTGCCGTCCCTCGTGAGCGTGAGGTCATAGGGCAAGGTGTGCGCAACGCCGAGGAGGGCAGGCCACCACGGCATGCTCGTCATTCCTTCGTCGAAGTCAGAACCGGTGTGGCGGATAAACAGTTCGACGGCGGCTCCGCGGTCTCCCGCATCCACCGCCGCCTGGACCCGGTCCCGGAAGGCTTCCCAAGGTTCGTGAGGGGCCTGCGTGGTCAGATACGGCGGCTCATAGGCAGCCAGTTTGGAAATGGGTGCCCCGGTGGCCGCAGCTTCAAGCGCCAGGATGGCACCCGAAGAGTGGCCATAGGTGTAGGCCGATCCGCCCGCGGCATCGATGAGAGCCGTCAGGTCCTCTATTTCTCGGTCCGAACTGTAGGGCGGCGTGTCCGTGCTGTCGCCCCGTCCCCGCCGGTCATACGCGTAGACGGTGAAGTGCGGTGCCAGCAGGGGCACGAGCATGTCGGCCGAACGTCGGCTGTTCAATGCGCCACCGATGATGATCAGGGCTGGTCCTTCACCTGTCCGCTCGAAGGCGATCTTCGTGCCGTCGGCCGAGGTCTGGTGTTCGATCATTTGCAGTTCCTGTTCTTCGGTGCCGGACGTCTGCAGCCGACTGTGGGGGTCGATGAGGATTCTGACAAATTTCACACTGGCATTGAAGGGCGGTAGAGGCAAGGAATTGGACGCCTCCGTATCAGTGGTCCTGTGGGTTCGTCCCGATGAACGTTCCCGGCGGCATCCCCGCACCAAAAACCGGGCCCGCCAGAGGCCGCTTCGCCCGCAGCTGTTCCTCCGTCTCGTGCATGATGCGCCGCAGCACCCAGGGGAACAGGTATTTCCGTGCCCAGACGAGGTCCTCGGCCCGGGCGTGGCGCCAGCTGCTGTCCGGCAGGATCTTGGGCCGCAGGGGATGCAGCGTGTGCGCGACGTTCAGCGTGTCCAGCACCATCATGGCGATGGTGTGGTAGCCCAGCGGGGAGAAATGCAGCCGGTCCGGGTCCCACATCCGGGCGTCGGTCAGCTCCCGCAATGCCCACAGGTCAGCGATCACAGCATCGTGCCGGTGGGCGATGGTCCGGATGTTCTCGTTGAGGATGGCCACCTTGGCCCGGTTGTGTCCTATTACCGGGGTCCCACCCCAGTCCGGCCCCGTGAACAGCACGATCGTGGCTCCCGTGGTACTCAGCAGCTCCACGCCGGCATCCAGTTTGGCGGCCAGCTTGTCAGGATCGCTGCCGTGGAAGACGAGGTCGTTCCCGCCGCCTGACACGGCGATCAAGTCCGGTTTCAGGGCCAGGGCGGGCTCCGTCTGCTGGTCCAGGATCTGCTCCAGCAGCAGGCCACGAACCGCCAGATTGGCGTACGCGAAATCGTCGTGACCCACGCTCAGCTCTTCCGCCACGCGGTCCGCCCAGCCCCGCAGTCCGCCCGGGCTGCGCGGCTCCGGATCCCCCACCCCTTCGGTGAACGAATCCCCCATGGCCACGAACCTGCTCCACGGGTGCTGGGCCGTGATCCCCTCAACGGAACCGCGCGTCTCAAGGCCGAAGCCGGCGGCGTTCATCCCCGCAGGTCCCGCCCCGACGCCCGCTTCCGTCAGGGAAGGACGGACGACGCCGGCCCCGTCACCTTGGGAGGTGACCGAACCGGCGTCGTACTTCTTGAAAGGACGGTGCATGGCTGTGTCCTGTGTCTAGTGTCAGGTGCCCGCCGGGTAGGCGGCCTTGTAGTTCGACGCGTAGTGCCCCTCGACCTCTGTCTCTCCGACGGGCATGTCGGCATTGATGGGATCGTTGTTCTTGAGATCGCCCACGGCGAACTGGACCATCATGTCGTGGTCCTCGTGCACCAGGTTGTGGCAATGGACCATGTAGCGGCCGCCCTCGTGCTTGCCCGTGTCGAACTGCATCAGGACCGTGACGGACTCGTTCTCCCCCGCGTAGAACACGTCCTTCGGACCGCCCTCCCAGGCGAACGGCTTGCCGCCGTTCGTGTTCCGGCCGATGATCTTGCCGTCGATCAGGTGGATGTGGACCGGGTGGAACCAACCGCCTGATTCATTGACGATGGTCCACTGCTCCACCTGCATGCGCTGCGGGTTGGCGAAGCAGCGGGTGAAGTTGGACCTCTCCACGTCATCCCAGGTCTCGCCGTTGATGGTCCACTCCCCGCCCTGGCGCTGAACCCGCAGGATCCTCTTGGCCACGGCCATATCGGGGGTCAGCGACATCGGGTCCAGGCCTCCGCTGTCCTTGGTGGGATGCTCGCCCGGGTCCAGGCTGGAAGGGATCGAACCGATGGAATGGGACCCGGGCATCAGCGACGGCGAATCCTCCACCACCTGGAACTTCATGACCTTGCCGGTGTTGGCGAAGTTCACGTTGTTCTTGTTGCTCAGGTTCTTGAGCTCCACGGTCTGCCCGGCCTTGTACTTCCGGAAGTCGATCAGCACCTCGACCCGTTCGGCAGTGCCCTGCCGCCAGGATGAGACCGCCTGGACCTTCGGCGTCATCCCGGCGTCGGTGCCCACCACGTAGAAAGGAGCATTATTGGACAGGGCGAACCGGTAGGACCGGGTAATCGAGCCCACCAGGAACCGGAACCGGTAAATCTGGGGCTTGACCTTCATGGTGGGCCACGGCACGCCGTTGACCATCACGATGTCGCCCCACAGCCCGGCATGGCCGTTGTCGTTGTAGCCGAGGGAACCGTCCGCGTTCAGCATCACGTCAGAGACCAGGATCGGCACGTCGAACTCGCCCTGCGGCAGCTGCTCCCGCTCCTGCTCGTTGGTGATGGAGTAGTACGCGGCCAGTCCGGAGTACACGCCCTGGGCGGTGAGCATGTGGTTGTGGTCGTGGTACCAGAGCGTCCGGGCTGCCTGCCAGTTGGGGTAGTGGTAGTTCTTTACCTTGCCGGGGGCGGTGCGGTCATTGGCGTAGCCGTCGTACTGCGGCAGCGAAGCCGAGCCGTGCAGGTGCGTGACCGTGTTGGACGGATCGGGATACAGGAGGCCCTTCGTGGAAAGCCGGTTGCTGATCCGCAGTTCGGTGCGGGTGCCCTGCTCGACCCGGATGGACGGGCCCGGGAAGACTCCGTTGTAGCCGGCAAGGGTGGTGTTCAGGCCCCGGGCGATCTGGGCTGTCCCCGTCTTCTGGGTGAGGCAGTACTTTTCGAACGGCTGGCCGTCCGGATCCCAGCCCTGCTCATAGGGGATCAGCTCCGGCGGCCGGCGGAACGCCTGGGCGAAGGGAATCGGCATGTTCTTCGCCGCGAGCCGGCTCGGCGTGCTGATGGGCGTGGTTGCGGCGTCTGTGCCGCCCTTTGCCGGCACACCGGCGAGGGCGACGCCCCCGTTGGTCCCGGTGAGGGCAACAGCGCCGCCCATGATGCTCAGCTTCAGCACGTCCCGTCGTGTTGTTGCCATGAGGTCCTCCAAAGATTTGGGATGCGAGTGTCGTTTCGCGAACCAGCATGCGACACGCGGGTGTGGAAAAACTTGGAAGGTTCACCGTTGCCGGCAGCAACATTCCCCCAGATTGGGTCACCCCGCTGCAAGGTCGAGGTGGGGCACTCTTCGTGCATTCACCCCAGGTTGAGGGCGATCGTGACGTTGGTGTCCGTGGCAGAGTGGTCGCGGTTCATGGCCACCATGACGATCCGGTAGGTTCCGCGGTGCAGCTGGGCGACGCCTTCGCTCTTGAACCCGTTGGCCTCGTAGAACCCGACGGCACCGGCGAGAGCCGCGTCAGCGCCGCCAGGGACCAGCAGCATGACGCTCCAGTGGGGTGACACGCCCGTTGATCCCTGGAGCTGACCGGGTGGCAAGTGAACTGCCGCCGGCCAGTCGGCGGGCAGTGAGGGCGCGGAACGGTCTGGACCGGCCGCGCCGTCGGCTCCCCCGCCGCCGTGGCGGCCGCGGGCGTTCGCCCCCGACGGAGGCAGGCTAGGCCCTACAGCAGCTGTCCCGGCCGAAGCGCTCGGTGACCCGGCCGCCGTCGTACTTCCTGCCGCAGTACTTCCTGCCGGTGTACTTCCAGCTGAAGGGGCCGGCAGGCCCGTCGGCACCAAAGGTGCCTGGGTGCAGCCGGCGAGCACGCCCGTGGCGAGGACCGCCGAAGCGAGTCCCCGCCACAGGCTGGGGTGCGCGTTCACTCAGACCGCACTGCCGCCGTCTGCCTAGCCCCCTACCACGGGGAGGGCTCCAGAGCGCCGGCATTGTTGGCGCCTTCACCGCTGACCAGGAACGGCAGGTGGTACAGGTCGTTCGGCACGATCACGTCTCCCGGCTTCACGTTCTCCGGGAAGATGTACTCGAAGACCGGGGCGATGTACTGCCCGGGCTGAAGCCCGTTGGCCTTAGTGGGGGCGTTCTTGAAGCAGCTATCCAGGGAAGCCTGGTTGATGGTGGTTGTGGTGGTGTTGACGGGTGTGGGCATGCACAAGGTGCGCACGCCGACGCGGACAGTCCGGTCCGGCTGGCTAAGGAGGCCGGTGGGCGCCTTGGTGGCACGGAGCCGGGCCCGCTGCGGCTGGGGGCCGGTGTTTTGCGTCGTGATGCCGCCGGTCGGTCCGGTGAGCGGGACTCCATTCTCTCCGGTCATTTCAAACGGCGTGATCCACCGGTTGAAGACCGAACCGTCGGATTTGCGGTCCTCGTAGTAGATGTCCACCGGAGTCTTGACGTCGGTGGTTTCGGATTCCAGGAAGATCCTGTCCTGGGTCTCCTGTGCCACACCGTTGGGTGCGGTGGCCAGGGGGTCTGCGGTACCCACGCCGAATTCGCCGATCGCCAGGTAGCTGGGCTGGGTGCCGGGCTGGGTGTAGATCCCGAGATTCGCCTCGACCGTGTGCGCGGAGATGTAGTCCGGCGTCCCGTGGATGAGGGTTCCGGAGTAGTCCACCATGTCACCGATTTCGAAGGGAGCCTGCTGGTTGGCATCCGGGGCGGTGGTGCTGACGCCCGGCACCGGCATCACATACTGCGAGCAGTACTTCTGGCCGGCGGCCGCAGGGCTGAGCTCTCCGCTGGCTGGCGGGACAACACCGGCAACGCTGAAGTTTCGGCAGGCAGGGATAAGGATGTTGGACGGCGTGGGTGCCAGGGGCCGGTTCCGCTGCGGGCACAGGGGGTCATCCTTGACGGCGGGATCCGTCCGCGGGATGCACATGGGGTAGCCCGTGGCGGCGTGGATGGTGGGGTTGTCCTGATCAACGCTGAAGCGGAAGTCAGGCGACTGGCCGTTGCTGAACCGGCCGGTCCCCGCCGCGGTGCCGTTCAGGTTAGGAATTTTGGGGTCGTTCAGCTGCACAGTCACGGTGCCGCCCGCGGCGTCAGCCACTTTCAGCGCACCGTTGGCGTAGTCGATGCCGGTGATTTCACCCCGGCCGCTGTTTGCCGACTGCTGGGAGACGAAAGCCAGGCCTGCTATGTGGCGTGATCCCACAATATTGCCAACCGCCCGCAGCTCCAGGCCGTCAACGCCGAGCGGGGCAGTGCCGCCCGTACCATGGACGAAGTCTGCCCAGGTCAGCGTGTTGGCCGGCATCTGGACCACCAGGTTGCACGGAATGGTGATGAGAATGCCGTTGATGGTCACGGTGCCGCCGTAATAGGCCGGATCCGTCACAGTGGGACACGAAGTGTTGTCTGGGTTGACAGTGGCTTTGCTGGCAAAGCCGGTGTCGTCGAAGCCGCGGGCCTGGGCGGCCGATCCTGGCGTGGCCAGGGTCGGCACCACCCAGGGGGAAACGATGCCCTTCGGCGGCTTGGCAGTGCCGCCGCCCTTTGCCAGGGCAGCACCCGCTCCACCTGTCGCAACCAGGGCGGCCGCGGCGGCAAGGATGGTGACTTTACGAAGCGTTGGGGGACTTACTGGAAGGGTCCTCATGGCTGGTCCTCTCGGAGATGCCGGTATCCATATTCAGGACTGTGGGAAGCAGAGGGAGTTCACTCCTGGATCTCTGCGCTCATGAGGGTGGGTGACTTGCGTGTAAGCGTGCGAGGCTTATGACTTTTTGCCGGGGAGCAAAGGCTTCCAAGTGGTTGCTGCTGCCAACTATCGGGACCTCCCCTTGTAAAAACCCTGCGGATTTCCGGCAGACGCCCCACACGGGTGGTGACCGCCCCACCCGCCTTGGCTCCCCCAAGGTATTCACAACTGGGCGGACCTAGCGTGCTCCTATTCGGGCTGGGCCGCATCCGGCCAGCCAAAAATCCAACGTTCACGGGGAGGAACGACATGGGCAACCATGGATTTGTTGTGAGGGGGCGCGGCTTCTTGTCCGTCTCGCCCTGGTGGGGTCTTGTAATCATCCTGCTGGCGATTCTGGCTGTGGTGGCGCCGGGGCTCTATGCCACCGGGCCGGCAGCGGTGAAAGCCAACGCCGCCAGCAATTACGTGCCGCAGACCCGCACGTACTATATCGGAGCCGACGAGGTGCAATGGAACTATGCGCCCACCGGCAAGAACCAGATCACCGGTGAGCCGTTCGACGAGGCCGCGCAGGTGTTCACCAAGCAGGGGCCGCAGCGGATCGGCAGCACCTACATCAAGTCGCTGTACCAGGAGTACACCGACTCATCGTTCAAGACCCTCAAGCAGCGCACGCCGGCAGAACAGCACCTGGGCTTCCAGGGCCCGGTGATCCGCGGCGTCGTGGGGGACACCATCAAGGTGGTCTTCAAAAACAACCTGGACCGGCCGGCGTCGGTCCACGTCCACGGTGTGTTCTACGACAAGAGCAGCGAAGGCGCGCCGTACAACGACGGCACCGGCGCGGCCGCCAAAGTTGACGACGGCGTGGCCCCCGGCAGCACCTACAGCTACAGCTACGAGGTGCCCGAGCGCGCCGGCCCCGGGCCCATGGACGGCAGCTCCGTGATGTGGATGTACCACTCCCACACCGACGAGGTGGCGGACGACTACTCCGGCCTGGTGGGCCCCATGGTCATCACCAAGGCCAGCGCCGCCCGCGCCGACGGAACCCCGAACGACGTGGACCGCGAGTTCTTCCTCCAGTTCAAGGTCAGCGACGAGAACTCCAGCCCCTACCTGCAGCGGAACATCGACAAGTACGCCGGCAAGCCCGCCACGGTCAAAACCGACGACGAGGACTTCGGCGAGAGCAACCTGATGCATTCGATCAACGGCTACGTCTACGGCAACCAGCCGCTGGAGTCGATGACTATGCGCAAGGGCGAACACGTCCGCTGGTACCTCATGGGCATGGGCACCGAAGTTGACCTGCACACGCCGCACTGGCACGGCAACACGGTGACGGCGCTGGGCATGCGCACCGACGTCGTCAACCTCCTGCCGGCCAGCATGGTGGTGGCTGACATGGTCCCGGACGACGTGGGAACCTGGCTCTTCCACTGCCACGTCAACGACCACATCAGCGCCGGCATGCTCACCCGCTACCGCGTTCTCAACGAGGACGGCTCAGTCGGCGGAACCACCCAGACGGCGCCCGACGCCGCCGCCCACGCGGGGCACTAGCCTCCTCTTCAGAAGGCCCTCGTTCAGATACTTCTGAACGAGGGCCTTCTTTTGCCCAGCGTCAGTTGTTGTGCTGGCTGCGAGCGCCAGCACTAGCCAGCTCGATGAAGTTGCCGGGGGATTTCGGGTGGTCCCATGCGGTGTTGGCGACCGTGATTGCGGCACCGCATGTCTGGCACCAGGCACCGGAGACGGAGTCGGTCCCGCAGGTTGTGCAGATAATGCGCAGCGATTTTCCACTCGGCGACTGAGTGTGCCTCTGGGCCCACACGGTGAGCGCATGCAGGACGGGCAGCGCGTCCGTCCCGGCCGCCGTGAGGCGGTACTCCTTCCGGGGGCGGGTTCCCGCGCTGTAGGGCTCGGCCGTCAGAACGGCCGCATCGATCAGGCGCCGGAGCCGTTCGCTGAGGACGTTATCAGCGACTCTCAGCTCCTTCTTGATGCCGTCGAAGCGGTTGTTGCCCATGAACACCTCCCGCAGCACCAGCAGAGACCACGGATCCCCCAGCACGTCCGCGGCCCGGGCGATGGGGCAGTTGTCGTCTGACCAGCTCGTGCGAGGCATCAGGAGTCCTTCCAAAGTCCAATTTACTTTCCTAAAGCAAGTTCATTTACTTTCTTAAAGAAAGCTTGTACGGTGAGCTTACGCCTTGCAACGGAACAAACCAACCCTCTGCCGTTCACCGCACAGCGCTCTTTCCATCCACCAAGAAACCAGCTTCGAGGAGTACGCCATGACGGTGACCGACATCAGGACTGAGCCGGTACCGGCAGAATCGGCTGCCCCTTCGGCTGCCGCTCCTGCAGCTGCCGTGCCTTCCCCCGCCGCCCCTTCGGGCATGCTGCCATTGAGCCTGTTCGGCATACCGCTGGGCCTTGCCGGCCTCGGCGCCGCATGGTCGGCAGCCCGGACCAGCCTCGGATCGCCGTCCTGGCCGGAGGATATTCTCTACGGAGCAGCCAGCACCATCTGGCTCATCCTGACCGCGATCTACGTACTGCGCGGGCTCAGGCGCAAAGGAGCCTTCCGGACCGATCTGAAGCACCAGGTAGCCGGCCCGTTTGCGTCATTCATTCCACTGCTGGGGATCCTGCTATCAGCCCACTACAGCGAGTATTTTCCCGGGCTGGGCAGGTGGGTTTGTGTTGCCTTCATAGCCGCCCTCGCGGTCGTCGCAGCCCAACTCTTCGCCCACTGGGTCACTGGCGGAGTGTCCATGCAATCCATCCATCCGGGCTACTTCCTGCCGGTAGTGGCCGGATCCTTCGTGGCAAGCATCGGGTTTTCGAGCGTGCACGCCCACGACGCCGCCCTGGCCGCGTTCGGCATCGGCGCGTTCTTCTGGCTGGTCGTGGGGACCGTTGTCACGGTCCGGCTGATGACCGCAGAGGCGCTTCCGCCATCGGCCAAGACCGGCCTGTCGGCATACCTTGCGGCGCCAGCCACAGCCAGCGTTGCCTGGATGGTTTCACACCCAGGACCCATGGGAGCCGTGCAGCTGGGCCTCACCGGAGTGCTCGTCATGATGCTTCTTATGCAGGTAATGCTCATAGGCGACTACCGCAAGCTGCCCTTCAGTCCCCTGTTTTGGGTCTTCACTTTCCCCGTCGCCACCACGGCAAACTACGCCGTCCGCTGGTTCGCGGCATCAAGCCTTCCTGGCCGGGAAATCTATGCCTGGACCATCCTGGCCCTCGCAACAGCATTCGTCATGGCCATCGCGGTCCGCAGCACCGCGGCAGCCATAGCCGGAAAGTCGGCAAAACGCGGGAACCAGGCTGCGACCCTCGTCTAGACCGACCATCCGCGACGTACCCGGAAACACCAATCCGAGCTCCGCGGCCCTGATCGGAATGCGTTACGACGGCGGGCAGCGGCGGACGCCTCCCCGGCACCGTGCGCTGTGACGGCATGTGGAAGAATCGAAGGGCCGTCACTAAAAGGAGTCCCGCCACCCATGCCGCAGCCGGAAAAGGGCCCTTGGCTGCCATTCGACCTCCGGACGCCGCGCGGATGGGTCGCCTTACTGCGCGGCGCCCCTACCACGCTCGGGTTCGTGGTGGTCTTCTGGGCCCTGGGCGCTTTCTCCTCCAGTCTTCTCTCCGGACCCTCTGCTGCCCTGCAGCCCCATGTGGCGGCCAGCGTCCACTCCTTGGCTGGTCCGTGGTGGGCGGTGCTGGCGTCCGCGTTCTGGGAGCGCGAACTCACCGGGTACGTGCTGGGCACACTCCTGGTGCTGCTCGTGGGCCTGCCCCTGGAGCGCCGGCTTGGCAGCCTGAAGTTGGCGGCGGCGGCACTCGCCGCCCAGGTTTTGGGAGTCGGCGCCGCGCTGGGATTCCTGGCCGCGGCCCAAGGCCTGATGGGGAACTGGACCCGGGACATGGGCGGGCATTTCTTCATGGGGCCGAGTGCCATGGCCTGCGGCGCTGCCATGGCCGCAACCGCCGCCATTCCCACGCTGTGGCGGCGCCGCGTCCGGGTGGTCATCATTGCCACCCTGATGCTGTTCGCCCTCTTCGCCGGCGGCCTCGAGGACCTGGTCCGGCTCGGGGCTGCCTTTGCCGGTGCGCTTTTGGGTCCCTTGCTGCTGGGGCGGCGGCCGCGGCTCGGCCGCCCTGCCGTGTCCCGGCACGAAGCCCGCGTCCTCGTGGCACTGCTGGTTGCGGTGGCAGCCATCGGCCCCGTGGTGGCCGGCCTGGCCCCGCACGCCGTGGGTCCGCTCTCGGTGCTGCGCTTCCTGTTCACGAACATCCAGCCGGTGGACCCGCAGACCCTTGCCGTGTTGTGTTCCGGGCCCGCGCAGGTCAAGGAATGCGCCGCCGCCCAGCTGCAGCTGCGGGCCGGCGCGGGCGGAATCTTCATGTCCATCCTTCCGTCCTTCCTCCTGCTGCTGCTCGCGGACGGGCTCCGGCGCGGACGGCGCTTCGCCTGGGCCGCGGTGCTGCTCATCCAGGCAACCCTGTCCGTCCTGGCCGGGTTTACCGTTGCACGGGTCCTGCTGCCGGACGTACCGGAAACCGCGGCCGGCGAAGGGATCCGCGCGGCTGGGACCTCCGGTGGCCTGCACCCGCTCAGCCTCGTCTTGCCCATGCTGGTCCCCGTGCTCCTCGCCGTCCTCCTGCTGGCGGGCCGGAAGCTTTTCTTAGTGTCCGCCCCGCCCGGAACGTACCGCCGGCTGGGCCGCCGCCTATTTGTCACCGCGGCCCTCCTTGGCGCGGTCTACGTCGGCGCTGGCCTGGCTTTGGCGTCCGGCTTTACGCCCGCCCCCGGGCTGGCCGAACTGGTCAAGGACGTCCCGGACCGGTTCCTGCCGCTGGGCTTCCTGGTGGACCTGTCCCCCGCGATCTTTCCCCAGAGCACCGCGGCCGTGCTGCTCTACGAAGGCGTGGGCGTGGTGTTCTGGGCGGTGGCCGGGGTCCTGCTGCTGCGGACTTTCCTCCGCCCGGCGCACGGTCAGCACAGTGCGGACGAGGACCGCGCCCGGGCCATTCTCAAGGCGCACGGTGGCGGCTCGCTGTCCTGGCAGACCACCTGGGCCGGCAACAGCTACTGGTTCTCCTCCTCCGGCGACAGCTTCGTCGCCTACCGGGTGATTGCCGGGGTGGCCTTGGCGCTCGGTGCCCCGGTGGGTCCCCAGCCTGACCGGGAGTCCTCCTTCGCCGAGTTCACCCGCCACTGCCGGCTCAGCGGGTGGACGCCGTGCTTCTACTTCGTGGCTCAGGAAATGCGCAGCCACGCCTCCGCCCTGGGATGGGGATCCGTGCAGGTTGCTCAGGAGACCGTGCTGCACCTCCATGCCGTGTCCTTCCGGGGCAAGAAGTTCCAGGACATCCGCACGGCCATGAACAACGCGGCCAAGGCAGGCATCCGCGCCGAGTGGACCACCTACTCTGCCGCACCGATCTCGGTCCAGGGCCAGATCCAGGCCATCTCCGAGGAATGGGTGGCCGACAAGAAAGTCCCGGAAATGGGCTTCACCCTCGGCAGCCTGGACGAGCTGGACGACCCCGAAGTCCGTTGCCTGATCGCCGTCGACGCCCATCACACGGTCCATGCCGTCGCGTCTTGGCTGCCCGTCTACCGGAACGGCCACGTGATCGGCTGGACCCTGGATTTCATGCGCCGGCGCAGCGACGGCTTCCGTGCAAGCATCGACTTCCTCATCGCCTCGGCGGCGCTGGGCTTCCAGGACGAAGGCTACGACTTCATGAGCCTCTCCGGAGCGCCTCTGGCCCGGCCACCCCATGACCCGCGTTTTCCGCACCTGGCGCCGGAAACCGCCGGGGCGTTGGACCGCCTTCTCGACTGGCTGGGCGCATCCCTGGAGCCCGTCTATGGATTCAGGTCCCTGCTGGCGTTCAAGTCGAAGTTCAAGCCGAGCTACATCCCGATGTACATGCTCTTCCCCGACGCGGCCGCACTGCCTGCCATCGCCAATGCGGTCACCCGGGCCTACCTCCCCTCGATCAACGTGGGCCAAGGCCTCACCCTGGCGAGAGGGCTCCTCCGCCGCCGAGCCCGAACGAACACTTAAGCCCCACGGAGAAAGCTTGGGTTCTAGCGGTCGTTGCAACACCCCGACTTTTGGGAGTTGCAACGACCGTGGTTCGTTTAAGCGGTGATTCATCAGGATCCGGGTGGTACTCGCAGGATCAGAAGGATGCATTTTTCGCGGTGTTTGACCGCTTGGGGAGTAC